>NZ_CAJPHM010000009.1:0-292303 GCF_905339955.1 Burkholderia sp. BCC1996 | reverse complement strand
CGCCGACAACACCGCGCGGATCATCGACGTGAAATACCACCTGCTGCTGCCGTCGGTGTCGCACGTGGGCACGATCCTCGACAACTACCAGTGGGAGACGATCCTGCGCTGCGTGGCCGCTCACCGGTCGTATCGCTGGGTGTACGACGTGCAGTACAAGCCGATGAACATCGCCGACTACCTGATCCTGAACGGCCGCATGCCGCGCTCGCTGCGCTATTGCTACGGGCGCGTGGTGTCGAGCCTGAACCTGCTCGCGAAGGATTACGGCGTGACACACCCGTGTCACGACACGGCCACGAAGATTCTGCAGATGCTGTCCGACACCTCGGTCGAGCGGATCTTCAAGAGCGGCCTGCACGAGTTCCTGACCGACTTCATCGGCCGCAACAACAGCCTGGGGATCGATATCGCCCAGGCCTACAACTTCGACTGAGACTTGCCATGCGACTCGCCATCCGACACATCTCGCGTTATCAGTTCGACGATCAAGCCACCCATGCGCTGCAACGGCTGCGGCTGCGCCCGCAATCGGGGCCCGGGCAGACGGTGCGCGCGTGGCAGGTCACGATCGACGGCGTCGAGCCGACGCTTTCCTATGCGGACGGATTCGGCAACCGCATCGACCTCGTGCGCCACGACCGCGGCGCGAAGAACGAGGTCGTCGTGGTCGCGGCCGGCGTCGTCGAGACGCAGGACCGTGCGGGCATTCTCGGCCACCCCGAGGGCTATGCGCCGCCGTGGATCTTCGAGCGCGAGACCGCGCTCACGAAAGCCGGCGACACCGTGCGCGAGCTCACGCAGGCGCTGCCGATCGAGCCGCACAGCCTCGATGCGCTGCACTGGCTGATGACGGAAGTGCACGACCGCATCGCATACGCGCCGAACCTGGCCGACGCGCCGGTCGATGCCGAAACCGCGCTGCAAAGCGGCGAGGGCACCAGCCGCGACCATGCGCACGCGTTCATCGCGGCCGCGCGCGCGCTGAAGGTGCCCGCGCGCTACATCTCGGGCTACGTGCTCGCCGACAGCGCGATGCAGCGCATCGCCGACGCGAAGCAGAGCGCGAGCGACGAGGATGCCGAGGAAGCGCTCGCGCTGCAGACGGGCGACGGCATGCAGCAGGTGCTCGGCGCATCGCATGCCGCACAGTCGCAGGGCTTGCCGCAGGCGGCACTCGGCGCGCAGCCGCAGGCCGTCGCGCTGATGCAGCAGCCGGCCGGCCATGCGTGGGCCGAGGCGTACGTCGAAGGGCTCGGCTGGGTCGGCTTCGATCCGTTCATGAACCGCTGCCCGGACGAGCGCTACGTGCGCATCGCCGTCGGCCTCGACTATCGCGACGCGCAACCGGTGACGGGGATTGGCGCGAGCGCCGTCGGCATCGAGATCAGCGTCGTGCAGTCGCCCGAACTGGTCTGACGCACACCTTCTCCGAACCCGCCGTGCCGTGCCGCCGCAGCGACGGCGACGCGGCGCTCGCGGCCGGTCCAACCCGAACCGAGCGGCTCTCCCATGCCCATTCACGTCGCGCTGCATCACACCACCCGCTACCGCTACGACCGGCCCGTCAACCTCGGGCCGCAGATCGTGCGGCTGCGGCCCGCGCCGCACTGCCGGACGCCGATCGTCGCGTATTCGATGACCGTCGAGCCCGCGCAGCACTTCATCAACTGGCAGCAGGACCCGTTCTCGAACTATCTCGCGCGGCTCGTGTTTCCGGAGCGCACCGAACACTTCGAGATCACGATCGACCTGGTTGCCGAGATGTCGGTGTACAACCCGTTCGACTTCTTCCTGGAAGCCAGCGCGGAGCAATACCCGTTCAGCTATGACGATGCGCTGAAGACCGAACTCGCGCCGTACCTCGCGTGCGATCCGCAGACGAGCGCGGCGCCGCTGTTCCGCGCGTATCTCGACGGCGTCGACCGCACGCCGGCCGGCACCGTGAACTTCCTCGTCGCGCTGAACCAGCAGCTGCAGCACGATATCGGTTATCTGGTGCGGATGGAGCCGGGCGTGCAGACGCCCGAGCAGACGCTCGAGCTCGCGTCCGGGTCGTGCCGCGACAGCGCGTGGCTGCTCGTGCAGCTGTGCCGGCATCTCGGCATCGCCGCGCGTTTCGTGTCCGGCTACCTGATCCAGCTCACGCCCGACGTGAAGGCGCTCGACGGCCCGAGCGGCACGTCGGTCGACTTCACCGACCTGCACGCGTGGTGCGAGGTCTACCTGCCGGGCGCGGGCTGGATCGGCTTCGATCCGACCTCGGGCCTGCTCGCCGGCGAAGGACACATCCCGCTCGCGTGCACGCCGCAGCCGACCAGCGCCGCGCCGGTGGAGGGGCTGATCGACGAATGCGAAGTGTCGTTCGAGCACGAGATGGTGGTGACGCGCGTGTACGAATCGCCGCGCGTGACGAAGCCGTATACCGAGCAGCAATGGGACGCCGTGCGCACGCTCGGCGCGCAGGTCGACGGCGCGCTGACGGCCGGCGACGTGCGGCTGACGCAGGGCGGCGAGCCGACCTTCGTGTCGATCGACGATCGCGACGGCGCCGAATGGAACACCGATGCGCTCGGCCCGACCAAGCGCGGCTACGCGACCGAACTCGTGCAGCGGCTGCGCGCCGAATACGGCGAAGGCGGCTTCCTGCATTTCGGGCAGGGCAAGTGGTATCCGGGCGAGCAGCTGCCGCGCTGGGCGCTGTCGATCTTCTGGCGCGCCGACGGCCAGCCCGTGTGGCACGACCCGTCGCTGTTCGCCGACGAGCGCGAGCCGTCCGCGTGCACGACCGAGGACGCGAAGCGCTTCATCGACGCGCTGGCCGCGCGCCTCGGACTGACCGACGAATTCGTGCGGCCCGGCTACGAGGATGTCTGGTACTACCTGTGGCGCGAGCGCCGGCTGCCGGTCAACGTCGATCCGTTCGACTCGCGCCTCGACGACGAACTCGAGCGCGCGCGGTTGCGCAAGGTGTTCGACCAGCATCTCGACAGCGTGGTCGGCTACGTGCTGCCGATCAAGCGCACGGACGACGCGCCGGGCCTCGACGGCCCGCGCTGGCAGACCGGCCCGTGGTTCTTCCGCGACGAACGGATGTACCTCGTGCCCGGCGATTCGCCGATGGGCTATCGGCTGCCGCTCGATTCGCTGCCGTGGGTCGCCGGCGCCGACTATCCGTACCTGGTCGAACGCGATCCGTTCGCGCCGCGCGACGCGCTGCCGGACGCGGCCGCGTTCCGTGCGCGTCATGCGGGTGCGGCCGACGCGCCGCGTTACCTGGCCGGCGTGCATCGCGAAGCGTCCGCGCAAACGGTCATGCAGTTGCGCAGCGACGGCAGCGCCGCCGGCGACCGGCACGCGCATGCCGCGCAGGACCCGCAGCGCCACCCCGAGCGCTTCGAATCGGCCGCATGGATCACGCGTACCGCGATGTGCGCAGAAGTGCGCAACGGCATCCTGTACCTGTTCATGCCGCCGCTCGCCGCGCTCGAGGATTATCTCGACCTGCTCGCGGCGATCGAGCTGACCGCGCAGGCCCTCGGCGTGAAGCTCGTGCTCGAGGGCTACCCGCCGCCGCGCGACGCGCGGCTCAAGCTGCTGCAGGTCACGCCCGATCCCGGCGTGATCGAGGTGAACATTCATCCGGCGAAGAGCTTCGACGAACTCGTCGGCCAGACCGAATTCCTGTACGACGCCGCGTGGCAGTCGCGGCTGTCCAGCGAGAAGTTCATGGTCGACGGCCGGCACGTCGGCACGGGCGGCGGCAACCACTTCGTGCTCGGCGGCGCGACGCCGGCCGACAGCCCGTTCCTGCGCCGCCCGGACCTGCTCGCGAGCCTGATCGCCTACTGGCACAACCATCCGTCGCTGTCGTACCTGTTCTCGGGGCTGTTCATCGGTCCGACGAGCCAGGCGCCGCGCGTCGACGAGGCCCGCAACGATCAGGTCTACGAGCTCGACATCGCATTCGCGGAAATCCAGCGCAACAAGCTGCTGTACGGGCAGGACATGCCGCCGTGGCTCGTCGACCGCGTGCTGCGCAACCTGCTGATCGACGTGACCGGCAACACGCACCGCAGCGAATTCTGCATCGACAAGCTGTATTCGCCGGATTCGTCGACCGGGCGGCTCGGCCTGCTCGAACTGCGCGCGTTCGAGATGCCGCCGCATGCGCGGATGAGCATCGTGCAGCAACTGCTGCTGCGCGCGCTGGTCGCACGCTTCTGGGCCGCGCCGTATACGACGCCGCTCACCCGCTGGGGCACCGCGCTGCACGATCGCTTCATGCTGCCCGCGTTCCTGAAGATGGATTTCGACGACGTGCTGGCCGAGCTGCGCGACGCCGGTTTCGCGTTCGATTCCGCGTGGTTCGCGCCGCATTTCGAATTCCGCTTCCCGCTGTTCGGCCAGATCGCGGTGAACGGGATGCAGCTGTCGCTGCGCGGCGCGCTCGAGCCGTGGCACGTGATGGGCGAGGAGGGCGCGCCCGGCGGCACGGTGCGCTACGTCGATTCGTCGGTCGAACGGCTCGAAGTGCGCGTGACCGGGCTGAACGACAACCGTCACGTCGTGACCGTCAACGGCCGCGCGCTGCCGTTGCAGCCGACCGGCACCGTCGGCGAATACGTCGCGGGCGTGCGCTACAAGGCGTGGGCGCCGCCGTCGGCGCTGCATCCGACCATCGGCGTGCATGCACCGCTCACGTTCGACATCGTCGATACGTGGCTGCAGCGCTCGCTGGGCGGCTGCCGGTATCACGTCGCGCACCCGGGCGGGCGCAACTATGCGACGTTCCCGGTCAACGCGTACGAGGCCGAGAGCCGCCGGCTCGCGCGTTTCGTCGCGATGGGGCACACGCCGGGGCGGATGGACGTGGCGGCCGCCGCGCCGAGCCGTGAATTCCCGTTCACGCTCGACCTGCGACGGCCCTGATCGTCGGATGAAAGGACGCACGACGATGCGCGGTTTCCGACCTCCCGGCGCGCCGGGAGGAGTGCTAGGATGCGGGCAGACTGCGGCCGCCCGCCGCGTCTGCCGTGCCCGGCCGACGGTGCGGCGGCGTGCGGGCACCGCTGCCCCCTGACGACGGAACGATACCGACCGTGCCGCCCATTCACCCCGACGATCTCGCCGACGCCGACGCGATGCCCACGCTTTTCGATACCGGCGCGCAGCCGGACGCCGCGGAACTGGCCGCCGCGCTCGCGGCGCCGGCCGCGGCCGGCCGCTACGACGAACTGCGCGGCAGTGCCGCCGGCCTCACCGCGCCGCTGCTCGCCCCCGCATGGCGCAGCTTCTTCACGTCGATCGGCAGCGACGGCGTGGCCGACCTCGACCGCCGCGCCGACGCGCTGCAGCGCCGCATGCGCGAGAACGGCCTGTTCTACCAGCTCCACGAACAACGCGCGGGCGACGGTGCGGCCGGCCCGTGGTCGCTCGACCTGCTGCCGCTGATCGTCACGCCCGAGGACTGGGTCGCGATCGAGCGCGGCGTGCTGCAGCGCGTGCGGCTGCTGAACGCGACGATGGCCGATTTGTACGGACCGCAGACGATCCTGCAGCGCGGGCTGCTGCCGCCCGCGCTCGTGACCGGCCACCCGGGCTACCTGCGCGCGATGCGCGGCGCACGCGTGCCGGGCGACACGTGGCTGCACGTCGTCGCGTTCGATCTCGCGCGCGGCCCCGACGGCCAATGGCGGATCGTCGCGCAGCACACGCAGGGACCGTCCGGCCTCGGCTATCTGCTCGAGAACCGGCTGATCGTGTCGCGGCTCTTTCCGCGCGGTTTCCGCGGGCTGCGCGTGCAGCGGCTCGCTTCCGCGTACCGGTCGCTGCTGCAGAGCATGCAGGCGCTCAGTCCCGCCAGAAAGAATTCGCGGATCGTGCTGCTGACGCCCGGGCCGCACAGCGCGACCTACTTCGAGCATGCGTATCTCGCGCGCTACCTCGGCCTCACCCTCGTCGAGGGCGGTGACCTGACCGCGCGCGACAACCGCGTCTTCCTGAAGACGCTGCGCGGGCTCGAACCCGTGCACGGGATCCTGCGGCGCGTCGACGACGCGTGGCTCGATCCGCTCGAACTGCGTCCCGATTCGATGCTCGGCGTGCCCGGCCTGCTGCAGGCCGTGCGGGCGGGCAACGTGCTGCTCGCGAATGCGCCGGGTTCGGGCTTCCTCGAGTCGCCGGGCATGCTCGGCTTCATGCCGCGCCTCGCGGAAGCGCTGCTCGGCGAAACGCTGACGCTGCCGGCCGTGCATTCGTGGTGGTGCGGCGAGGCGGCCGCGTGCGGCGATGCGCTGCCGCAGCTTGCGCGCAGCATCGTGAAGCCGTCGTATCCGCCCGAGGTGCAGGCCGGCGGCGCGTTCGACCCGGTGATCGGCGCGCGGCTCACGCCGGCGCAGCTGGCCGAATGGCGTGCGCGGATCCTGGCCCGGCCCGAGCATTACACGGTGCAGGCCGACCTGCCGTTGTCGCAGGCGCCGACCTGGCCGGGGCACGACGCGTCCGACGGCAGCGGCGGCGCGCGCATCGTGCCGAAGCCGCTGCTGCTGCGCGTGTTCGCGCTCGCCGACGGCGCGCAGCGCTGGCGGCTGCTGCCGGGTGGACTGTCGCGGGTCGGCACGCGCGATACGCTGTTCAACGCGCCGATGCCGCGCGGCGGCAGCACGGTCGATACGTGGGTGATGACCGAAGGCATCGTCGATTCGACGACGCTGCTGCAGACGCGTCTCGGCCCCGACGACCTGGTCGAGCGTCCGCGCGCGATCGCGAGCCGCGCCGCGGAGAACCTGTTCTGGCTCGGCCGCTATACCGAGCGCGCGACCAACCTGATGCGTCTCGCGCGCGCCGCGCTCGAACGGCTGCGCGGCGAGGACGACGTCGACAGTCCCGCGCATCTCGAGTTGATCGACACGTTGTGCCGCGACACCGGCCTGATCGCGCCCGACGCGCCGAACGCCGTCGATGCGCCGCGTGCGTTCCAGTACGCGCTCGCGACGTCGCTGACGCGCGGCGCGGACCGCACGTCGGGCATCGCGTCCTGCCTGTTCGGGATGCGCGGCGCGGCTGCGGCGATCCGCGAACGGCTGTCGAGCGATCAGTGGCGGCTGATCGACGACGCGACGCAACTGTTCGCCGACAGCGCCGATCATCCGGAAGCCGAGGAGCAGATCGGCAACGAGGCGCTGCAGTTGCTGGAGCGCCTCGGGCTGCTGCTCGGCGCGATCACCGGCGCGCAGACCGACAACATGACGCGCGACGACGGCTGGCGGCTGTTGTCGATCGGGCGGCAGATCGACCGGCTGGACTTCCTGTGCAGCGTGCTGAAGTTCGCGTTCGACGAAGGCGCGGTGCACCGGCAGGACGGCTTCGAACTCGTGCTGGAGCTGTTCGACAGCACGATCACGTTCCGCTCGCGCTTCCAGCGCGGCTTCGACGTCGCGCCGCTGCTGTCGCTCGTCGTGCTCGACACCGACAATCCGCGCTCGCTCGGCTGGGTCGTGCAGGCGTTGCGCGGCCGGCTGACGAAGGTCGAGCGCAGCGAGGGCTATGCGCTGTCCGAACTGGCCGAGACGATTCCGGACGTGCCCGCGTGGTCGCTGCACGAACTGTGTGAAACCGGCGACGATGGTCGGCACGACGCGCTGCTCGATGCGCTCGACACGACCGTGAAGGCCGTGTGGGATCTGTCGAACCGGATCGGCGAGCGATATTTCAGCCACGTTCGCGAGGCGGGCAGGACGCTATGGTGACGCCGAAACACGCGGCGAAGACGCCGCCCGCGGCCGCCCCCGGCAGTGCGAAGCAGACAGCGGCGGCGGTCGTGCCCGCGGCCTCGAATGCATCGGCCACGTCGGCCACGCCGACGACGTCGGCCGGTCGTGTCCTGCGTGTCACGCACGACACCGAATATCGCTACGCGGCCCGCGTCGAATCGGCCCAGCACCAGGCGCGGCTGCAGCCGCTCGCGACGCCGCGCCAGCAGGTGCTGTCGTTCGCGCTCGACATCGAACCCGGACCGGAAACGGTCGGCACCGAGATCGACGCGTTCGGCAACGCGCGCGCATCGTTCGCGCTGAACCAGCCGCACGATGCGCTGCTCGTGCGCAGCTGCAGCACGGTGCGCGTGAGCCCGCCCGTCTGGTCGCAGGGCGCACGCGGCGCGCCGCCGCCCGCGATCGCGCATCCCGACCCCGAGCACGCAACCGCATGGGAAGTCGTGCGCGACCGCCTGCGGTTTCGCGCGGGGCAGCCGTACGACGCGGCGAGCGAGTTCGTGTTCGCGTCGCCGCACGTGGCGTGCGATCCGGAACTGGCTGCGTATGCGGCCGCCAGCTTCAAGCCGCAGCGGCCGCTCGTGCAGGCCGCATGGGACCTGATGCGGCGGATTCACGCCGACTTCGCGTATACGCCGAACAGCACCGACATCACGACGACGGCGCTCGATGCATTGCGATTGCGCAAGGGCGTCTGCCAGGATTTCGCGCACGTGATGATCGGCGCGCTGCGCTCGCTCGGGCTCGCCGCGCGCTACGTGAGCGGGTATCTGTTGACGCAGCCGCCGCCCGGGCAGCCGCGGCTGATCGGTGCGGACGCATCGCATGCATGGGTCGACGTGTACGACCCGGCGTGGCCCGAAGACGGCGGCTGGCTGCAGCTCGATCCGACCAACGACCGCGCGCCGGGCGACGACTACGTGATGCTGTCGATCGGCCGCGACTACGCGGACGTGACGCCGCTGCGCGGCGTGATTCGCGGCGGCGGCGCGGATCAGGAGCTGAAGGTCGGTGTGACGGTCGAGCCGCTCGACGAGGCGCTCTAAGGCCTGATGCGCCGGCCGCCGGACGTTTAAGTCGTCGTTAATACTGCCCGCCTAGCATGGTGTTGCCGGCGAACGGATCGGACCCGATCCGGCGCCGGCGGCACGCACGGGTGCGTCGACGTCACGGCGCCGCGCCGTCGCGCGTCGCCATTCCCTTGCAACGGCGGCAGACATGATCAAGAACTTCGACTACACGCTCGGCAACGAGACGATCGAGCTTTGCGCGAGCTTCGGCGCGGGCCCGGCGTTCCGCCGCGTGCTCGTGAGCCGTGCGGATTCGATGGAAACGCTCGTGGTGCTCGACGCGCGTGGCCTGTCGGGCCTGCTGAAGGTCGCGACCGAGGAGCCGGAAGGGTTGCTCGACGATGCGATCCGCAAGGTTGGCGATGAACGACTCGTCGAGCGGGCGATCAGCGGCCGCACGATCGTCGAAGCGGCGCTCTGAGCGGGGCGGCGCGCGCCGGCCGGCATGGCCGGCTGCCGCGCGCCGCGTGGTATTGCGCGGTACGTGCTGCGTTGCTTGCGCTTACGCCGCGAACCGGTCCGTCGCCGCGAGCAGCGCCTTCAGGATGCCCGGTTCGTTGAACGCGTGTCCGGCATCCGGCACGATCTCGAACCTCGCGTCGGGCCATGCCTTCGCGAGATCCCACGCGGTGCGTGCGGGCGTCGCGATATCGTAGCGGCCTTGCACGATCACGCCCGGAATCCCGGCGAGGCGATGCGCGTCGCGCAGCAACTGGCCCTCCTCGACGAACCCGCGATTCACGAAGTAGTGGTTTTCGATCCGCGCGAACGCGAGCGCATAGTGGCCGTCCGCGAAGTGCGCGGCCAGCGCCGGGTCCGGCAGCAGCGTGATCGTGCGGCCTTCCCAGAGGCTCCATGCGCGCGCGGCTTCGAGCTTCGCGGCTTCGTCGTCGCCCGTCAGCCGGCGATGGTACGCGGCCATCAGGTCATCGCGCTCGGCTTGCGGAATCGGCGCGAGGAATTCTTCCCACAGGTCCGGGAACAGCCACGACGCGCCTTCCTGGTAGTACCACAGCAACTCCGCGCGGCGCATCGTGAAGATGCCGCGCACGACGAGTGCGCTGACGCGTTGCGGATGCGTCTGCGCGTAGGCGAGGGCGAGCGCGCTGCCCCATGAGCCGCCGAACACGAGCCACTGTTGCGCGCCGACCATCTCGCGCAACCGCTCGATGTCGGCCACCAGGTCCCAGGTCGTGTTGTTGTCGAGGCTCGCATGCGGTGTGGAGCGCCCGCAGCCGCGCTGGTCGAACAGCAGGATGTCGTAGCGCTCGGGATCGAACAGGCGGCGATGGTCGGGGCTGCAGCCCGCGCCCGGGCCGCCGTGCAGGAACACCGCGGGCTTGCCGGACGGGTTGCCGCAGCGCTCCCAGTAGATGCGGTGGCCGTCGCCGGTGTCGAGGTGGCCGTGGGCGTAGGGTTCGATCGGTGGGTACACAGGCAGGCTCCGGGTGAGGGTCGGCAGGGCGGCGGACGAGGCACGGGCCGGTGGGCGATCGGAATACGGCAGCGCCGGTATCGCGGATATTGCGGCGCCGCAGATTCGTTGTGTCGGCATCGGCCCGGCGGCCGCCGGGCAAGGCTTGTCATTATGCCCATTCATTCCGGCCGTTGCGTGCGATGGCGCAGCCGGTTGCACGGCGCGGCATGGCGGCCGGCATGCTCGGCGGAATTTTTTTCGCCAATTTCGTTCCGATATTTTTCAGACAAAATCCTGGCGGCATATCGGCGCACCGATCGCGGGCGCCGGCCTTCATTCCGTTCCTCCGCCGTGCCAACGGGAAACGAACCGATGAACCATCGCGTCAAGCAACTGACCGGGTTGCGCGCCGTCGCGGTCACGATGGTCGTCGTCGGCCATGCGGAACGCGTGCTGCCGGGCGGCTATACCGGCTGGCTCGCGCCGCTGCGGCTCGTCGCCGACGGCCGGCTCGGCGTGCTGATCTTCTTCGTCCTCAGCGGCTTCCTGATCACCAACGTGCTGCGCGCGGAGTGCGCGCGCACCGGCGGGATCGCGCTGACGTCGTTCTATGTGCGCCGCGCGCTGCGGATCTGGCCGGCGTGCTACGTGTATCTCGCGACCATCGGCGTGCTCGCCGCCGTCGGCTGGCTCGACGTCGGGCGCCGCCAGTGGCTGTATGCGGCGCTGCATCTGTGGAATTACTCGGCATGGTTCGGGCTGAGCGGCGACAACGTGCTGCACCCGGACGGCGCGTGGTATCTCGGCCATTTCTGGTCGCTCGCGCTCGAGGAGCAGTTCTACTGGTTCTGGCCGTTGCTGTTCGTGTTTGGCGCCCGCCGTCGCGGCACGCGCTGGCTGGCCGCGCTGATCCTGGCCGTGCCGCTCGCGCGCGCGCTCACGTATTTCGTCGCGCCGGCGCTGCGCGGGCAGCTCGGGATGATGCTGCATACGGGCGTCGATCCGATCCTGATCGGCTGCTACGCGGCGCTCGAACGCGAACGGCTCGAAGCATGGATCGGCTCGTGGCGCGGCGAGACGCGCATCGTGACGGCGCTCGTCTTCGTCGTGCTGTTCGGGATGCCGCTTGCCGAACATCGGCTCGGCGGCTTCTGGAATGCGACCTACGGCGTGACGCTCGAGGCCGCGTTGATCGCGATCGTGATCGTCGTGCTGAATTTTCGCAGCGAGTTCTGGTGCGCGCGCTGGCTGCGGGCCGCGCCGGTCGTGTTCGTCGGCACGATCTCGTTCAGCCTGTATCTGTGGCAGCAGCCGTTCGCGAATCCGGGCCTGCCGGTTGCGCATGCGTTTCCACTTGGCATCGTGTGGGCGCTGCTGGCCGCGACGGCCAGCTACTTCCTCGTCGAGAAGCCGTTCCTGCGGTTGAAGGATCGCTATACGGCGCGCGAGGCGCGACGCATGCGCGACGATGCGCTGCGGATGCCGGCGCCGGCCGACGCGATCGGGCCGAAGGTGGCGGAGTAGGCTGGCGAGTCGCGGCCCGCCGCCGCGTCACTTGAAGCGCTTGACCGCCGTCGGCGAATACCAGAAGGTCCGGAACATATCGATTCCGTACGACTTGCCGTCGTATCGGACGACCGTGCGCGCGGTTCGCTTGCCCGTATCCGAATAGGTGCCGTCTTCGCGTTTCGTCTGCGTGATGTGCGCGGTGATCGACAGGTCCGCAAAGCCGTGGCTCATCGTCTTCTCGACGGCGATCGTCATCTTCGCGTCTTCGCTGCGCGCGTCGCCGGCACCGGCGCCGCAAGCCTCGCCTTCGACGCTGATCCAGCCGTACAGATTGGTGCCGAACACCGGCCGGATGCGGGTGCCGTCGCGCACCCACAGCGTCAGCTCCTCGCCGGCATTCGCGTCGGGACAGCTCGGCCCGCGCGCGCTGCTCACGAACACGACGCCGAACGCGCGTACGCCGGGCGACAGACGGTACGGCGCGGTGTCGATGCGATAGCTGTTCGGGCCGACTTCGGTGGTGGCGTCTTCCTCGACGGTCGATTTCTCGGCCGCGACGACCTTGCCGCCCTCGACCAGCGCGACGATCTGCAGCTTGCGGCTTTCGTCGGGGTTCTTGCTTTGCGGCAGCGTGTCGAACGCGACGGCCGCGATCGTCCACGCAAGACACTAAACTTCGATACACCGGCTGAACGATTCCATCATGCTGTTGCATCGACCGGTTGAATCCGCCGCCATTATCAGCCATTCACAACCGGCACCCAGGTCAGTCACCGATGGGAATGCATCATGTCAACCGAGTAGAAGCACCGCGTCAGACTGTTTATCCAGCGTTTCTGGCAGCCGACCAGTGCGTGCATGACCTGCATGCCGGGGAGCAGGGGAATGTCATGAGCCTCGCGCGCTGGACTATTGCATTTCATACAGGACTGCTTACTAGACTCTCGCCGTACTGTTGACTTTCACGCCTTTGGCGAAACTCTACGCGCATCGATACGGCAATGCGCTGATCGTTGGCGTCCTGACAACGTTGGGCGACGCGTACTCACACACGAGTCACTACCGCATCCCCTATGTCGAGCACATCGTGACGGATGCAATTTCAGGTCTCTTGACGCTTGCGATCTCGTAGATCTTGACCTGTGTGTGGCGCGATCCGTCTTAGGCAGCAAACGAAGAAACGGACGCGGCCAGTCCACAGCATCCGGGCCCTGGAATTAAAAACTGGCCGCGCGAGCGGCTGCGTCCGCAGTTTGCCTACTTGACACCGTCCCGTTAATTGGCTCGGGCGAAAAATCCATTACGGACACGGTATTCGCGTTTACGCACCTCCGGATCAACGTGGCTTTACAGGGTTATTACGATTCGCTATCGTCCTTACCTAGTAAATCTACGAGCCTCGACCCAAGAGCCGCCCGACAGGCTCCGGTCGCTAATCCGTTGGGGAGCGGACATGCTAAGAGACCATCTGATTGGGGACCTCTACGAGGCCGCCATCCGGCAAGATGATTTCCTGGAAGTCCTGCAGCGCACTACAGAGGCGATCGGCGCGACCTGGTTCCATATGTTCAGTTGGGATTCGGAGAACAACCGCCCCGGGCTCTCGGTGTATTCACCAGGGATCGACTGGGACCCGATCATCACGCTCTACGAGCAATACTATGGTGCGCTGGACCCGAGACGGAGCTTGGTGGAGCGAGCGCCCGCCGGCACGCTCGTCGCCTGCCAGGATCACATCAGCGAGCGTGACGTAGCGCAAAGCGAGTTCTACCAGGACTACCAGATCCCGACCGCAGGGCTGCGCTATCTTCTGGGAGCCCGCCTTACCCGACCAGGCAGCAGCGATACCCTCCTGGGCCTGCTGCGCGCCGCCGGGCGGACTCCGTACTCGGACGAAGACCGGGAGACTGCCGCCAGCCTGATCCCACACCTGCACCGAACGATCAATCTTTGGCAGGATGCCAACGCACTGCACCGGGACGCCGCGCTGGGGACTGAACTCATGGAGCAACTGGGCCTTGCCGTCTTCGCGCTCGACAAGGATGGGCGCCTCGTGTTTTCCAATCAGGCTGGGGAGGCGATGCTGAAATCCGGCACTGCGCTCAGGCTCAGGTACGGTCGACTGGCAGCGCCACACGCTCCGGAGAATGACGCGCTGCTCGCGGCGATCCTTCGGGTTGCGCGATCCAGACACGGGGAAAGCCTGGCGCTGCGAAACGCCACCGGAGCCAGTCACGACCTGTTCATGAGTATTGCGGCCATTCCGGGGCAATCGCTGACCACTTTCGGCTCGGCATCGGTCCTGATCACGGCAAGGATGCGTGGAAACGGGCCGCCTGTCACCGCCAAGCAGTTGCAACAGGCTTTTGGTTTGACGCCAGCGGAAGCGGCCGTGGCGGAGGCGCTGATCGAAGGCACGCCGCCGGAGGATTATGCGGACACCAAAGGGGTCTCACCCAACACGGTCAGATACCAAGTGCGGGCCATTCTTGCAAAGACCGACGCTCGATCGCAGGTCAAAGCCGTGAGCACGATGTTATCGGTACTCTCACAACACAAGGTCAATTGACTGGCGCGGGCACAGCGGCGCTCCGATGACCGAGCCTGTTGCTGCATGGTATTTCAAAGCAGACGGGGTTGTTCGCAGCAACCGCGTTGCCGAACGCATCGCCGATACCGGGCTTGTCGGAAAACGGATCGGTCGTTGAAGCTCGCTCGCGTGGGCGGCCGCTCTATGGCAGGTGTGTTCGATACCGTGAAACGGTCTGTTGTTTCACTATCAATATTGATGATGCGGACATTCTGGCTCCACTCGCATACTTTCCCCGGCTGCACAGGTTGTTTGCTGCGCATGCCGAAACCAAAAAAGAGCGGACGGGAAGGCGCTACGGGTCGTTCAGATCCGGGCGCGGGATACTTTAAGGAGCCAGAAAAATGAAAGCAGAACTGCTTGCTGTGGCTGTCGCTGCGGCTACCTTGACGGCTTGTGGCGGTGGCGAGAACAGTGGGGCGGCTACGACTACCTCGACGACGAAGATCAGCGGCACCGCGGCGACGGGTGCGGCACTGGCGGGAGCCACCGTTCAAGCCAAATGCGCGACGGGGGCGGGTACGGCCACGACTGCCGCGGATGGCACCTTTACTGTTGATATTCCGAACGCCGTGCGCCCGTGCGTGCTGAGCGTCCAGGCTCCGAACGGGACGGTGATGCACTCGGTCGTGGATGCGGGTTCCGGCACAGCTGCGGTTGCGAATATCACGCCGCTGACCGAGCTCGTTACGGCGGCCATCGCAGGCGGTAGCACTACTGATTTTTTCAATACTTTTGACCCGACCGCGCAAGGCAAGCTGACCTCCGAGGGCGTCACCAGCGCGGTCTCGGCAGTCAGCCTCACGCTTAGCGGCATTGTCGATCTGGGTGGGGCGAACCCCATTTCGGACACGCTTGTCGCAGCAACCGGCAGTACTGCCGGCAACGCCATGGATCAGGCCATCGACAAACTCGGTGCCGCGATGGCCTCGTCCGGCACGACCCTGGAAGATCTATCCACGGCAGTCGCGGCGAATCCCGGCGGCAATTCGGCCGGCCCGATTCAAACTATCCTGCAACCTTCGGCGGCGTCCTGCGCCAGCTTTCGCAGCGGCAAGTACTTCAGTATCAATACGGCCGACAACTCGATCGAGCCGGTGACAGTGGACGCTGCAAAGCTCAACGTGACCTATCAGCGCGATGGCGCGGTCGATACGCTTACGGCTGATTCCAGTCAGGCGTGCCGCTTCCTCAATTCGGATAGTCAGTACGGCTATGACATGGTCGTCGGCAAGGGCGGGATCGCGCTCTTGCGCGACGTGCGTGGCGCCTCCACGTACGCAAGGTTCCTGGTACCGGCGCAAAAGGTCTCCATGGACCAAAAGGCGGGAAATTGGGTGGGTCTTACCTACGCGACCAATGCCAACAGCGCCGGCAATCTGGTACCGAGTCGCGTCAACATGACGCTCGGCGCCGACGGCAAGGTCACGGCCGGCAGTCGCTGCTTTGCGGGCGTCCCGTGCTACGTCTGGACGGACGCTGATTTCCCGGTCTTCACCGAAGGGGCGGACGGTCTGGCAAGCACGCCTTCCAACGGCGGCACCGGATATGCGATCACTTTCGTCGGCACCGATGGCCACGTCTCCATGTTCTGGACGCGTCCTGGTGGCTTCACGGTTGCTACCAAGGCCTACACCATGACGCTGCCGACCGTCGGCACGACGAATGCCTATTGGGACTTGACGATGAGTCGGACCGGCGCAATGAGTGCCTTCGACGCTTACAGCAACAGGATCGACTCTGTCGACACCACCGCGAACTCCTATACCCGGACACGTATCGAGGATGGGCGCGTGGATACCTGGACCATCAACGATCCCGTTGTTGGCCTGCGGCATCGGGCCGCTGCCACGAACGTCAACGAATCGATCGGCCTGAGAATCGCCGCAGCGGGACTTTCCGCATCGATCAGCGCCAATGCCGCGCAAAACTTCTACAACCTGAGTATGGACCGTCCCTAAGCTGTCGAGCCTTTCGCCGAGGGGCTTTCCCCTCGGCCTGGCTTTGGGCCCCTCGCCTCGTGCGAGGGGTTTTTTGCGTTTTACCCCGAATCAGGTACCGTGCCGCACCGCCTTGCTCTGAGCTTCCTCCAATGCGCGCCGCTGGATCATTTCGGTGGCTGCTTCCGCGTTACCTTGACGAACTCGATCACACGAGATTCGCATCGAATCCGGCCGGCTACGGAATTCACCTTCGGCAAATTGTTGATCGGACCGACACTTGCATCGGAGTCCTACAGGACAGCCCGTCGAGGAGTCGCCGTCCAGCCGGACGGGGCGTTGTGACCATCTGCCCGTGAAATCCGTCCAATCCGATGCAGCGGCAGAGTCGGCCGATCACCTGGCCGAGCGAATGTGAAGGCGGATGACCGTTGGACTCGGATAGCCGCCATCGAGTTGCGGAAGACTCGAACGGCGCAGAAGGGGCGCCAACAGCCAGTCGCATGTACCTGCTGCCGCCCAAACGTCACCCCACACAGCAGCGTCCTTCCCGAAATCTCGCGACCAACAAAAAAGGCCCTTGCGGGCCTTTCGTTGCCAAAGCGTTCAGCGTTACTGCGTCAGCGCCGTAAACCCCTCCAGCAACCGCTCGACATCAGCCGCTTGAATCGCGCCCATCGTCGAGATCCGGAACAGTTCCTTCGACAACCCGCCTTGCCCCGCATAAATCACGAAGCCGCGCGCCTTCAGCCCGTCGTGCAGCGTCTCGTACGTGACGCCTTGCGGCAGCCGGTACGCACGCAGCACGACCGACGACGCGCCTTCCGGCAGCACGAGCGACATCCCGCGCGCCGCGAGCCCGGCCTGCGCCTGATCGGCGAGCGCCTTGTAGTGCGCATGCCGCGCACGCCAGCCGCCGGCCTCATCGAACTCGCGCAGCGCCTCGACGAGCGCGTAGTACGCGTGCACGGACGGCGTGAACGGCGTATTGCGCTGATCCTGCAGCTTCGCGAGCCGGCCGAGATCAAGGTAATACGTGCGGCTCGCCGCCTTCGCGAGCGCGCTGCGGCGCACGATCACGAACGCGGCACCCGGCACGCCGTGCAGGCACTTGTTCGCGGTCGCGGCGACCGCGTCGATCACGCCGCCGGCGAAGTCGATCGCTTCGGCGCCGAAGCTGCTGACGCCGTCGACGAGCATCTTCACGCCGCGCGCACGGCACACGTCGGCGATCGCGCCGAGGTCGTTCAGCCGGCCGGTCGTCGTTTCGTGATGAATCACCGCGACGTGCGAATAACCGCCCGCGTCGAGACGCGCGGCGATCTGCGCGAGATCGGGCGCCTGCATCCATTCGTGCTTCAGCACCTCGTGCGCGATTCCGTACTGCGTCGCGATCTGCGTGATGCGCTCGCCGTACACGCCGTTCTCGATCACGAGCAGCTTGCCGTCCTGCGGCACGAGCGCCGCGATCATGCTCTCGACGGCGGCGGTGCCCGAGCCGGTCATCAGCACGGCGGCCCACTCGGCCGGATCGAGCTCGTACGCGGCGACGAGGCGCGCACGCGCTTCATCCTGCAGATCGAAGAATTCGCTTTCGCGATGGCACAGGTCGGGTTGCAGCAGGCTGCGGCGCACGCGTTCGGTGAGCGTGACCGGGCCGGGATTCAGCAGCAGCATCAATGAGCTCCTTCGGCGTGGGCTTCAGCCTGCGCGGCGCCGATATGCCGCATCAGGCGGGTCTTGACTTCGACCGGCGTGACGGTCGGGCGGGGCAGGCCGTCGGGCACGCCCGTGCGGATCGCCACGCGCACGAACTGCGCACCGTCGGCCCGCGCGGCGAGCGTTGCATCGAGCACGTCGAGCGTGTCGCCTTCGACCGCCGACGCATAGCCGCATGCGGCCGCGACACCCGCGAACGACACATGCTGCGACACGGTCGCCTGGCCGCCCGTCGATTCGTGTGCGCCGTTGTCGAGCAGCACGTGCGTGAGGTTGGCCGGGCCGTAGGTGCCGAGCGTCGCGAACACGCCCATGCGCATCAGCGCGGCGCCGTCGCCGTCGACGGCCACCACGCGCAGGTCGGGGCGCGCGAGCGCGAGACCCAGCGCGAGCGGCGTCACGCAGCCCATCGAGCCGACCATGTACAGCTGGTTCGGGCGGTCGTCGATCGCATAGAGCTCGCGGCCGCAGAAGCCGGTCGACGCGAGCACGACGGTCGAATCGACCGGCGTGTGCGCGATCACGCGCTGCAGCGCGTCGTGGCGGGTCGGCCACGCGTCGGCCGACGCGGCACGCGACGACGATTGCGCGGCGACATGCGCGCGCGGCGCGGCCGCCGGGTTCGCCTTCAGCTCATACGGCGCGACGCTTCCTTTCTGCATCACGAGCGCGTACGGGCGGCCCGTCGCGTCCATGTGCGCGATCGCGCGGTCGAGCGCCGGGCCGACCTGTTCGGGGTCGGTCGGGAACGTCTCCCACGGGATCTCCATCGTGTCGAGCATCGCCGGCGTGATCGGGCCCATCAGCGCATGCTGCGGCTCGTCGGCGACACCCGGCTGGCCGCGCCACGTGACGATCAGCAGCTGCGGCAGCCGGAACGTCCAGGTCAGCGACGTGAGCGGGCTCACCGCGTTGCCGAGCCCCGAGTTCTGCATCATCGCGATCCCGCGCTTGCCGCCGAGCGTGGCGCCCGCGATCAGCGCGACCGCGTCGCCTTCGTTCGCGGCCGACACGTAGTGCAGCGTCGGGTCCTGCAGCACGTAGTTGATGAACGGCGTCAGGTACGAGCAGGGCACGCCCGCGTACCAGTCGAAACCGCGTTCGCGCGCGGCCTCGACGAACTGGGCCGCTTCGATCATTGCGCGCCCCCGTTGCCGGCGCCCGGCTCGGACAGCGGCGTCTGGCCGTGCGCGAAGTCGCCCGCGCGGCGGAAGTCTTCCAGGTCGTTGACGCCGCGCCAGTGGCCGTGCACGTACTGCACCTCGATCTTCTCGCCGGCGGCGATCAGCTCGTTGAGCAGCGACGGGATGTCGAGCGTGTCGAAATCGTCGCGTGCCTGCAGCGTCGCGAGCATCGCCTTCAGGCGGTCGACGCCCGCGCCGCGCACGTTCAGGAGACCGATCCAGCGGCCGTGCGGCGTGCCGGCGGCGACGTCGCTCGACACACGTTGCAGATACGTCTTCTGGCCGAACAGGCCGCGGTCGTCCGCCGCCGAGCACAGCGCGAAGTCGCGCACGCTCTGGTTGGTTTCCGTCAGCGACGAATCGACGACGACGCTGAACTCGGCCTCGCTCTCCGCGAGGTCGCGCACGATGTAGCTGCGGAACAGCAGGTCGCCGTACGAGATCACGGTGTCGCCGGTCAGGCGTTCGGCCGCACATGCGAGCGACGCGAGTTCGCCCGTCTGCGCATGGCGTTCGTTGACCACGAGCTTGATGCCCGACGTGTCGATCGCGTCGGCGCGATAGCCGCCGACCACGGTGATGTCGTTCACGCCGTGCGTCTTGAAGCCGTCGACGAGCCAGCGCAGCAACGGCTTGCCGGCGACCGGCAGCATGACCTTCGGCTTGTCTTCGGTGACGGCTTCGAGGCCCTTGCCGCGGCTCGCGGCGAGCACGATCGCGGCGTTCGACGCGCGCGACGACGACGACAGGTAGATGCGCTCGGCGGCCGAGTACTCGTCGGCGTCCTGCAGACGGAAGATCTCGTTGACCGATGCAACGCGGTCCTCGACGTTGATCAGCGTTTCGCTCTCGTGGATCTCGCGCGCGGTCGCCTGCATCGCGGATGCCGACGCGCGGATCAGGTGGTTCGCCCAGATCACGGTGCTGATGCCGGCCTGGCGGAACACGTCGGTCGGCGTGCTGTAGTACTTGGTCGGCACGATCACGAGCGGCGCCTTGCCGCTCCATTCGCGCGCGAACTGCAGGATCTCGTCCGGGCGCGACAGCTTGCTGTGGATCAGGATTGCGTCGGCGCCGGCTTCCGCGTACGCGTTCGCGCGACGCAGCGCCTCGTCCATCCCCCAGCCTGCGATCAGCGCTTCGACACGCGCGACGATCGAGAAGTCGGGATCGGTCTGCGAATCCTTGCCGGCCTTGATCTTGCCGCAGAACTCGTCGATTTCCGCGAGCGGCTGGCGCTCGCCGCCGATGAAGCTGTTGGTCTTCGGGAACTGCTTGTCCTCGATACAGACGCCGGCGATGCCGCGCTGCTCGAGCTTCTTCACGAGGCGGCGCACGTTGTTGAAGTTGCCGTAGCCGGTGTCGCCGTCGAGCAGGATCGGCAGGTCGCTCGCGTCGGCCATGAACTCGAGCACGTCGACGACCTGCGTCCAGCTTGCCTCGTTGTTGTCGCGCACGCCGAACTGCGCGGAGATCGCGAGGCCCGATGCCCAGATCCCCTTGAAGCCCGCTTCGCGGACGATGCGCGCGGACAGGCCGTTGTGCGCTTCCATCAGGAATTCGAGTTCGCTGCTGACGAGCATGCGGCGCAGGCGTGCGCTGCGCGATTCGGAGAAGTTGGGTTCGCGTGCGTTCATCGTGCGGCTCCGGCGGTCGTGCGTTGAATCAGGGGGAGAATTTCTTGCGTCGCGCGTGCGACGTCGTTCGGGAAGTCGATCTCGATCCACGGCGAACCCGTGACGTCGGCGACGTCGAACGCGTGGCCGCCTTCGAGCAGCAGGTCGCGCACGGCTTCCTCGTGCGGCATGTTTGCGCGGCCGCTGTCGACGTAGCCCGCGACGATTTTCGCGAGGCGGCGCGCGGTGCCTTCGGTGAAGCGGAAGAAGCCGACCGACTCGCCGATCGTGTCGTAGTCGAGGTCGACCGCGAGCTGCTTGCGCAGCTCGACCGGCACGCCGTTCTTCAGGCACAGCTTGACGGGTTCGTCGCCGGCCTCGAAGTCGCGATCGATCAGCAGGCGGTCGACCGACTGGTCGGCATCGGCGACCAGCGCGTGCAGGATGTTCTCGTCGTACAGCACGTCGGCGTCCATCAGCAGCACGTCGCCGCCGCGCGTCATCGCGTCGGCGACGGTATGCACGGTCAGCACGCTGCCGAGGTCGTAGCGCTCGTTGATCACGATCTCGGCGGTGCGGCCGAGGCGCTTCAGTTCCTGCTCGACCTTCTCGTGCTGAAAGCCGAGCCCGAGCACGATTTCATCGACGCCCGCGGCGTCGAGCACGCGCAGATGGCGCTCGAGCAGCGACACGTCGTCGAAGCGCAGCAGGCACTTCGGGAATTGCGCCTCGGGCGGTTGTTGCAGGCGCAAGCCGAGGCCTGCCGCAAGAATGATGGCTCGCATGGGTTCTCCAACCAAAAAGCCGGCGGATCTGAACGATCAGTCGGCGATGGGCTGCGGCGCACGGCGCCGCTGCCAGTTTCTTTCACTGAAATGCAGATAGAGCAGGCCGGGCAGGCCGAGCGCGAGTTCGCGCGCGCGCTTCGCGAGCGACAGCGCGAGCGCCGCGTCGGGCGGCAGGCCGACCAGCGGGGCGAGCAGCAGGTAACCGCCTTCCTGTGCGCCGAGCGAGCCCGGGATCGCGAATGCCGCACCGCGAATCGCCTGGCCGACGCTCTCGAGCAGCAGCGCGTCGAGCCAGCTGACCGGGTGCCCGAGGAAGTGCAGCGCGAGCCACACTTCGGCGGTGCCGACGATCCAGCCGGCGAGGCTCAATCCGAAGGTCTTCGCGACCTTCGCGCGATCGCGGTACAGCGCGCCGACCGCGTCGTCGATCGCGTCCGCGCGGGTCGCGAGCGACGACCAGTCGCGCGGGCCGAGCATCTTCGACGCGAGACGCAACCCGCGGCCGAACAGCCCGCGCCGCTGCGCCGCGTAGAACGCGACGGCCAGCGCGCCGAGCACGCCGGTGGCGATCAGCGCCGGCGTGCGCAGGTGCGCGACCGACTCGTGCGTCGCATACACGCTGAACGTGGCGATGCCGATCAGCGCGAACGCCATCTGCGCGAGCGCCTGCATCGTCGTGCTGACGGTGACCGCGGCGGCCGCGTCGGCCATCCGCGTGCCGCGCTGCGCGAGGTGGCGCACCATCAGCACCGGGCCGCCGATCTGCCCGGCGGGCAGCAGGCTGTTCACCGATTCGCCGACCCAGCGCGCGCGCAGCGCGTTGCCGAGCTCGGCGCCCGGCTGGCCGCGGCGGAACATCACCGAGATCGCCAGCGCGTCGATCACGAGCGGGACGACGTGGAATGCCGCGACGAGCGCGAGGCCCCAGCCGGCCGCGAGGAACGTCGACCCGACCGCGCCGACGCCCTGCCACGCGAGCAGGGCGACGAACAGTGCCGTTCCGAGGGACAGCAGGATCAGGCCGGCGCGTGTCATGACCCGCTCGACCGGCGCGTAGCCAGCTGCTTGAACACCTGGCGGAAACCGAAATACGCGATCGCGTCCTTCATGTTCGAGATGAAGCGCTTCCACGGCCGCATGCCGGGGTTGGTCACGTATTCGAACGTGAGCGACACGCGCGTCTCGTTCTGGCCGAGCGGCGTGATGCGATGGCGCAGCTTGTCGCCGTCGAACAGCACGATGCCGCCGTCGGCGATCTGCACGGAACCCGATTCGTCGGGCACGTCAGGATTGCGCGTATGCAGTTCGTAGTCGAGCCGGCACGACGACTCGTCGATCACGCCGATCAGCAGCGTGTAACGACGGCCGTCGTAGTACGACGTGTCGTAGTGCCAGCCGATGTGGTCGCCCGGCTTCGTGTAGTAGTACAGCGCGTACGCATGCGGATCGTCGTCCGGCGACAGCATCAGCTTGTCGCCGGTGACCTTCTCGAGGAAGCCGATCAGCGCCTTCGAGCGGTACAGCTCCGCGATGTACGGCGCCTGCTCGTCGATCGTGTGCCGGCTCACGCTGCCGCCCTGCTTGTGGCCGGGCAGGTAATTGCGGTTCAGGCCGGCCTGCATCGCGCGGGCGGCGGCCGCGAGCTTCGCGTGCGCGTCGGCCGGCAGGAATGCGTCGAGGTACAGGAACGAGCCCTGGCGCGTGTAGTCGCCGCGCAGGCGGTCGAGGTCGAGACGGCCGACGCAGTCGGCCACGGTGCGATCGGGATCGGCCGCTGCCGCGCGCGCAGGCGCGGGGCGTGCCGGGCTCAGCACGGAGTCGTCGCGCGTGCTAGGAGTCATTTGGAAACCTGGATTTCGGTAGGGTTCTGCGGGAGATTGCCGCGGCGGACGATGCGCCACCAGTCGATCACGACCCACGCGGCGAACAGCGGGGCGCCGATCGATGCCGCGAGCAGGAACGGCTGCACGCCGTCGACGAGCGTCACGATCGGCAGCAGGTAGAGCACGTCTTCCGTCTCGAAGCCGCCGGCGAACGCCTGCTTGGTGCCGGCCTTGCCGGCGATCGATTCGATCCGCATGCGCAGGAAGAAGATCAGCGCGACGGCCGCACCGGCCACCGCGCCGAGCAGCACCGGCGACGCGGCCATCTGGCCGCCCTGGGCGACGATGCCGAGGCCCATGCTGACGAACAGCGCGACCGTCACGAGCGCGTCGGCCGCGAGGTCGTAAAAGTGACCGATCTTGCTGGACTTGCCGCTGATGCGCGCGAGTTCGCCGTCGGTGTGGTCGACGAAGTTCGACAGCACGATCAGGAATGCCCCCGCGTTGATCCAGGCGAAGCCGCCTTGCGCGAGGCACCAGGCACCGGCGAGGCCGATCAGCAGACGAAGGGTAGTGAGGTGATTCGGGGTGACGGGCGTGTCGATCAGCGGGCGTACGAGCGAGCGCGCGAGCCGCGCATCCCAGGTGCGTGGCAGGGGCGGTTCGGAACGTGTGGCGGTTTTTCTTTGGTCCATCGGCGAAATATATACGGAATTGTAATTTGTTGCTTTTTATTCGATCAATGTCCTGACATACGGGAGTGTTACCGCGCATTCCGGACATCGGCGGTTGCGAACCGGATGCGCGAAACGGCGTTCGCGCAGGCGGGCCTTACCAGCTTCAGTGTGGTTCGCGTCGCGCGGCTGTCAAGGGCGGACGGGCCTTGCGCGCGGGCGCGGCGGCGCTCCGCGCGCGTCGACGCGTTGATGTGCATCAGGCCCGCAAAAGCCGCGTCGGGAGACAATCGGCTGCGGCGATCGCCGATCGGCCGTCGCATGCGGATTCCCCGCGTTTGCGCGGTCAATCCGGAAAGATCTCGATCGATTGGCGTCAAGCAATTTGTAATCCGCGTGCGGCAAATTGGCGGTCCGCTTTCGCGCACCTTTCGACTGCATTCGATGCGCAGCCGGCTCCCTGTCACAGAACGGCCGTTCGATACCCGGCGCATTCGGCAAGTATCTTTTGCATTCAACGGACATTTCGCGGCGATGGCCTCTGCGATACTCCGACCGTGCCCGTGGTGCCGGGCCGCCCCTCGCGGCCCCAAGGGCTTCGCGTCGCCCAGGAGACACCCCCCGCGACGTCAACGACAGACCAAAAGCGTCAGATATACAGCCATGTCTTCTTCACGCATCCTCGCTCCCGCCCTGCGTTCGCTCGTCCGCACCGCCGACGAAGCCGCCGCGCTGATCCGCCCCGGCATGACCGTCGCCATGAGCGGCTTCACCGGTTCCGGCTATCCGAAGGCCGTGCCCGCCGCGCTCGCCGCCCACATCGACGCGGCCCACGCGCGCGGCGAGGACTTCCGGATCAACGTGCTGACCGGCGCATCGACCGCGCCGGAACTCGACGGCGCGCTCGCCCGCACCAACGGCATCTCGATGCGCCTGCCGTACCAGTCCGACCCGACGCTGCGCGACAAGATCAACAACGGCGAAGTCGATTACCAGGACGTCCACCTGAGCCACGTCGCGCAATACGCATGGTTCGGGCTGTACGGCGACCTCGACGTCGCGATCGTCGAAGTCGCGGGTATCCGCGAGGACGGGTTGCTGATCCCGTCCGCGTCGATCGGCAACAACAAGACGTGGCTCGAGCAGGCGAAGCACGTGATCCTCGAAGTCAACGCGCGCCAGCCGCTCGGCCTCGACGGGATGCACGACGTCTATTACGGCACCGCGCTGCCGCCGCACCGCAAGCCGATTCCGCTGACGAAAAGCGACGACCGGATCGGCGAGCCGTACCTGCGCTGCCCGGCCGAGAAGATCGTCGCGATCGTCGAGACCGACGCGCCGGACCGCAGCAACGCATTCTCTGCGCCGGACGCCACGTCGAAGCAGATCGCGCTGCAACTGATCGACTTCCTGCGCCACGAGGTGAAGCGCGGCCGCCTGCCTGAAAACCTGCTGCCGCTGCAGTCGGGCGTCGGCAACATCACGAACGCGGTGCTCGCGGAACTCAGCTCGGCCGGCTTCTCGAACCTGACCGCGTACACGGAAGTGATCCAGGACGGCATGCTCGACCTGCTCGACGACGGCACGCTGAGCTTCGCGTCGGCCACGGCGTTGTCGCTGAGCCCGGCCGCGGTGCAGCGCTTCGCGGACGAGATCGCGACGTTCCGCGAAAAGATCCTGCTGCGCCCGCAGGAGATCAGCAATCATCCGGAACTCGTGCGCCGCCTCGGCTGCATCGCGATGAACGGGATGATCGAGGCCGACATCTACGGCAACGTGAACTCGACGCACGTGATGGGCACGAAGATCCAGAACGGCATCGGCGGTTCGGGCGACTTCGCGCGCAACGGCTACCTGTCGTGCTTCATGTCGGCGAGTACCGCGAAGGGCGGCGCGATCTCGCGGATCGTGCCGATGGCGAGCCACGTCGACCATACGGAGCACGACGTCGCGGTGGTCGTCACCGAGCAGGGGCTCGCCGACCTGCGCGGCCTGTCGCCGAAGCAGCGCGCGCGCAAGATCATCGCGACCTGCGCGCATCCCGACTACCGGCCGATGCTCGAGGACTACTTCGAGCGCGCGTCGCGCGAGAGCTTCGGCAAGCACACGCCGCACCTGCTCGCCGAGGCGCTGTCGTGGCACGAGCGCTACGTGCGCACCGGGACGATGAAGGCCTGACGTCGCGACCCGCGGCGGGCAGGTGCCCGCCGCACTGCGTCAATCCATCGCCGCGTGCGCGACGTCGACGCTCGCCGTTTTCTGCGGCGGGCGGATCAGCAGCAACAGCGGGATCATCAGCAGCGTCGCGACGAACATCAGCTTGAAGTCGTTCAGGTAGGCGATCATCGCGGCCTGCTGGTTGATCGTGCGGTCGAGCAGCGCGATGTCGACGTGGCTGCCGGCCATCGCCTGCACGGCCGGGTCGAACGGCGTGATGTGGGTCGCGAGGTCGGCATGCGCGACCTGCGTGTTGCGCGTCATCAGCGTCTGGACGATCGAGATGCCGATACTGCTGCCGATGTTGCGCATCAGGCTGTAGGTGGCCGTGCCGTCCGCGCGCAGTTCGGGCTGCAGCGTCGAGAACGACAGCGCGCTCAGCGGCACGAACACGAGCCCCAGGCCGAAGCCCTGGACCACCCCGGGCCACACGATGTCCGCCTCGGACAGCACGATCGTGTACTGCATCATCTGCCACAGCGCGAGCGCGGAAATCGCCAGCCCGGCGAGCAGCAGCGCCCGCGCGTCCACGTATTTCAGCAATCGTCCGACGAACAGCATCGCGATCATCGTGCCCGCGCCGCTCGGCGCGGTGACGAGCCCCGTCGTCGCGACCGGATAGCCCATCAGGTTCTGCAGCATCGGCGGCAGCAGCGCGCGCGTTGCGTACAGCACCGCGCCGACGACGAAGATGAACAGCGTGCCGGTCGCGAAGTTCGGGTCGCGCAGCAATTCCGACTTGAAGAACGATGCGTGGCCGGCGGTCGCCGTATGCACGAGGAAGAACGCGAAGCTCAGTGCCGCGACGAGCGCCTCGATGCGGATCTCGTACGAACCGAACCAGTCGAGCTGTTCGCCGCGGTCGAGCATCGCCTGGAACGCGCCGATCGCGAGCGCGAGCGTCGCGAAGCCGAACGCGTCGAATTTCACGTGCGGGCGCGGTGCGCGCGCGGGTAGGAAGGTCAGCACGCCGGCCAGTGCGAACGCGCCGATCGGCACGTTGATGAAGAACACCCAGCGCCAGTTGTAACTGTCGGTGAGCCAGCCGCCGAGCGTCGGGCCGAGGATCGGGCCGACCATCACGCCCATCCCCCAGATCGCCATCGCCTGGCCCTGTTTCTCGCGCGGGTTGATGTCGAGCAGGATCGACTGCGACAGCGGCACCAGCGCGGCGCCGAATACGCCCTGCAGCAGCCGCGCGCCGACGATCTGCACGAGCGACTCGGACAGCCCGCACAGCGCGGACGCGATCGTGAAGCCCGCGATCGAGATCGTCAGCAGCCGTTTCATGCTGAGCCGGTCGGACAGCCAGCCGGTCAGCGGCGTCGCGATCGCCGCGGCGACGATGTAGGAAGTCAGTACCCAGGTGATTTCGTCCTGCGACGCGGACAGCGTGCCCTGCATGTGCGGCAGCGCGACGTTCGCGATCGTGCTGTCGAGCGTCTGGATCAGCGTCGCGAGCATGATCGACAGGGTCAGCATCGGCCGATTGAGGGCGGGCGGCGAGGCGGGGGCGTCGGCGGCGGGATTCAAGCGGGTGTCTCCGTGGGGTGGTCGCCGTGGGCGGCGATCCGGTACGGCTCGAATTATAAGCATGCTTATTATGTTTGTGCTCATCGCTTGATCCGAGCCGCGGGTCATTCGCGGCCTGCCCCTATAATCGCCGCATGGACAAGACTTACGAGAACCGGATCGGCTACCTGATTTCCGACGTGGCCCGCCTGCAAGGACGCCTGTTCGACCGGCGCGCGAAGCGCATCGGGCTGACGCGCGCGCAAAGCCGCGTGCTCGCGTACCTGACGTGGAAGGGCGAGATGAATCAGGCGCGGCTCGCGGAGTGGCTCGAGATCACGCCGATCTCGCTGACGCGGCTGCTCGACCGGATGGAAGGCTGCGGGTGGATCGAACGCATCGCGAACGACGACGATCGCCGCGCGTTCGTGATCCGGCTGACCGACAAGTCGCGCGAGATCTTTCCGCAGATGCTGGAAGTGGGCGACACCGTCACCGACGATGGGCTGCGCGGCTTCACGCGCGACGAGCGCGACACGCTCGTGCGCCTGCTCGGGCGCGTGCGTCACAACCTGATCGACAGCGGCGGCGAATGACGCGGGCGCGGGCGCGGCGCCGCTGAATCGGCCGGCAGCAGCGGGGCGGCTGCGGCAACGGCGGGGCGGTCCGGGCTTGTGTCGGAGGAGTCGGGCCGCTATCTTGCAACCTCAAGTTCACTTGAGATCAAGCATGAGCCGTCTGGACATCGCCGATGTCGCGCGCCGCTCGGGACTGCCCGCGTCGACGCTGCGCTACTACGAGGAAAAGGGATTGATCGTGCCGACCGGCCGTCACGGGCTGCGGCGCCAGTATGACGAATCGGTGCTGGAGCGCCTGGCGCTGATCGCGCTCGGCCGCGAGGCCGGTTTTTCGCTGGACGACATCGTCGCGATGTTCGGCGCGGACGGCCGGCTCGCGATCGACCGCGCGAAACTCGACGACAAGGCCGACGAGCTCGACCGTACGATCCGCCGTCTCGGCGCGGTGCGCGATGCGTTGCGCCATGCGGCCGTGTGCTCGGCGCCGAGTCATCTCGAGTGTCCGTCGTTCCGCAAGCTGCTGCGCATCGCCGCGCATCGTCATCCGGTGCGCCGCACGAAGACGGACGGCACGTAAGCGGTCAAGCGGTCCGGTTTGCCGGAACGGCGCGCGCGCGGGCGGGCGGCGGGGCGGCCGTACCGCGGCGGCCGGCGCTCCCGAGCGGATCATCCCGCGTAATACACACGACACTCCATCTCGCGTCCGCGCACGATGCGCTTGCCGACGAGCGAGCCGAGCGTTTCGGTGACGACCGTCCTCTGGTACTCGCATTGCAGCGCATCGTAGAAGTAGAGCGCGACCCAGTCGGCGGTGCGGGTGGACTCCTGCGGGCGAACCGGATACGGGCACAGCGCGGTGAAATGCCAGCCGCCTTTCGTCATGTGCATCACGGGCGGCTGAACGCTCAGGTCCGCGTTCAGCCGACGCGACACGAGCGTGGGCAGGATGCCGGCGGCGGCCTTGTTGCGGTACAGGCGGTCGATATAAAGCAGCAGCTCGACCGGCGGCTCCGTGCCGAGATCGGCGTTGCGCGCGTGGCCTTGCCAGCGCCGGCGCCGGGTCAGCACGTCGTCGAGCGCCGCGCGGATGCCGGACGCGCGACGCGGGCCGACGCCCGCGATCGCTTCGAGCTGTCCGCTGCGGGCCGCGCGTTCGAGATCCTCGAGCGTATCGATGTGCAACTGGTCGTGAATCCGCAGCGCGAGCGCGTGGCCGATGCCCGGCACGGCTTCGAATGCGGACGCGCGCTCCGCGTCGCCGCGCAGCCGGTCGAGCAGGCGCCAGCGTCCGGTCACCAGCAATTCGGCGATCGCCTGGGCGACGCCCGTGCCGATCTCCGGCAGTGCACCGAGCGAATCGACGCCGCCCGCGTCGAACCGGGTGCGGATGCCGTCTTCGAGCGCGGCGATCGTGTCGGCCGACGCGCGGTAGGCGGCAACCCGATAAGGATTCGCCCCCTGTTCGGCAAGCAACTGCGCGGCTTCGCGCAGGCAGGCCGCGATTTGCCGGTTTTCCTCGTGTGTCTGGCCGATGGTCGTTTGCATGTGCGGAGCCCGGGGATGTGCAAACGGAATGGACGCGGCGGGTCACGCGCCGGTCTACCTTTTATTTCAACATATTGTCGGGGCGGGCGACGAACAAAACTTGATGTGCGTCAATAGCAAACGTTGCACAGGCGGAAGCGGGCCGCGCATGTTCGTGCCGGGTCGCGGCACGAACGTGCGATGCGTCACGCTTCGAGGAACGTCTGCGCGCCTTCTGCCTCCGCGGCCGTGCGCAGCGCGGCGAGCGCGCGCTTCTCGATTTGCCGCACGCGTTCGCGCGACATGCCCGCGTCCTGTGCGATCGCGTCGTAGGTGTCGGGCTCGGCGCCGCCGAGGCCGAACCGGCGGCGCAGCACGTCGGCCTCGGCCGGCGTGACCGAGCGCAGCAGCGACGTCACGCATTCGCGCATCCGCGTGTCGGCCAACTGCTCGAACGGGCTCGCCGATGCCTGGTCCTCGATCAGGTCGACGAGGCCGGCGTCCGCGTCGGGCAGCGGCGTGTCGAGCGACACCGGCTCGGCAGGGAGCGCGAGCACCGCGCGCAGCTTGTCCTCGGCGAGCCCGGTTTCGGCCGCGAGTTCGGCCGGCGTCGCGCGCCGGCCGGTGCGCTGGCGGAAGCGCAGTGCGTGCCGATGCACGCGCTGGTACTGATCGCCGACGTGCACCGGCACGCGGATCGTGCGCGCGCGATCGGCTACCGCGCGCGCGACCGCCTGCCGGATCCACCAGGTCGCGTAGGTCGAGAACTTGAAGCCGCGCCGGTATTCGAACTTCTCGATCGCGCGCATCAGGCCGAGGCAGCCGTCCTGCACGAGGTCGGGCAGGTCGACGCCGCGGTTCATGTACTTGCGCGCGATCGACAGCACGAGCCGCAGGTTCGCCTCGAGCATCGCGCGCGTACCGTCGCGCACCTTCTGCTGGCCGTCGCTCAGCGCGGCGCCGAGCGCACGCCGCGCGACCATGTCGAAGCATGCGGCGTCGGTGCCCGCGGCGGCGTCCGTCGCGGCGCCGACCGGCGCGGCGGCCAGTGCGCGCACGACGCGGCTTGCGTCGTCGACGGCCGGTGCCACCCACGCGAGCGAACCGAGCAGCGCGGCCAGACGGTTGCGCGCGTCGCGGTATTCGGCCGAGCGGCAGCCCTGCGCGTGCAATGCGCGGCGCACGGCCATCACCGCGTCCTGCAGCGTGTCGTAGCGTGCAGGCACCGGTGCGTTGCCTTCGCCGTCGCCGATGTCATCGCCGTCGTTGGCGGCCGCGCCGGTTGCGCTCGTCGCGCCGTGGCGCGCGAGCAGCGCCTCGACGGCCGCCGGACAGCCGGCGAGCGCGTGCAGGATCTGATGGCGGCCCGTTTCGATCTCGCGGGCCAGCACGATTTCGTCCTCGCGCTTGAGCAGGGGCACCGCATGGATGCGCCGCATGTAGAGCGCGAGCGGATCGGTCGATGCGCTCGTGCCGCGGGCCAGATCGCCGAGCAGCGCACGGCCCTCGTCGAGCGCGTCGCGATCGACGTCGACCGGCGCCGCACCGGCGAACGGCACCGGCGCGGCCGGCTCGTCGAGCACGGCGATGCCGATGTCCGCGAGCGCGGCGCGCACGACGTCCAGCGCGTCGGGGCTGTCGCTTTCCGGCGGCAGCGCGTCGACGAGGTCGGCGTGCGTCAGATAACCCTGTTCGCCGGCAAGCGCCAGCAGCTGGATGATCGGATCGAGGGGCGTGTCCGCCCGAAGCGTGGGGCGTGGCGTAGTCATGTCGATGGCGGCGTGAGCCGCGTTCCTGTCTGGGCGGGCCGAAGTCCGCGGGTTTCAGGCTCCCGGGGGCCGCGAACGCCCGTCCGCGCCGGCCAGCCTGACTCGATGTTCAAGTTGAGGGCATTTGCGTCAACTTCAACGTCGGCGCGGCTGACGCGCGAGCATGCGGCATGCCCGCCCGGTTACGACCGCATTCGATCCGTGGAAACAAAAAGTAACGGATCAAACCCGCAGAAATATGCGGGGGACGTAAGCTAGAGTCAGGCGCGCGCCACGCAGCGACGCGCGGATTCCTTCGGAGCATGAAATGAACCCGATTTCCGCCGCGAGGCCTGCCGTCATGGCGCTGGCCATGCTCGCGCTGAGCGGTTGTTATTACACGAGCCCGTACGGCTATGCGCCGTATTACGCACCCGTGCCTGCCACGGTGTCGCAGCGCGAACTCCCGGCAGCGCCGGCAAATGCCGGGCCGGTCGTCCCGTCGACACCCGCGGTGCCGGCCGTGCCGCCGCCGGCGGACGATTACGCCGACGCGCCGGCTCCGGTCTATGCCGCGCCGGTCTATGTGCCTTACCCGGCCTACTATCCCGCGTATTACCCGGGCTGGTACGGGCCGCCCGTCACGATCGGCCTCGGCTTCTGGGGGCATTGGGGCGGCGGCTACCGCGGCGGGTACTGGCGCCGTCCCTGGGGCGGCGGCCACTGGGGAGGCGGGCATTGGGGCGGGGGCCATCGACACTGACCGACGCGTGGCGGCACCGCGCGGGAGAGCAACATGAGCAACACGATCATCCGAAGTCTGTGCGTCGTCCTGTTCGGTGTCGCCGCGATACCGGGCCTCGCCGACGCGCAAAGCAGCGCCTATACGAATTCCGGGGCCGAAATCTATGCGGGGCCGGCGCCCGATTATCCGGTCGTCGCGCAGGTCCCGCCCGGCACCGCGCTGGACGTGTTCGGCTGCCTCAGCGACTACTCGTGGTGCGACGTCGCGCTGCCGGGCGTGCGCGGCTGGATCGACGCGGAGCAGCTCGACTATCCGTACCAGGGCAATTACGTGCCGTTGCTCGAATACGGCGCGATCATCGGCGTGCCGGTGACCGGGTTCGCGATCGGCGCGTACTGGGACCGCTATTACCGCCACCGGCCGTGGTTTCACGATCGCGACCGCTGGGAGCATCGTGCCGAGCCGCGCATCGGCCCCGGCGGGATGCCGCCGGCCTACGGGCGCCCGCAGCCGGGCGGGCCGGTTCAGCGCGTGCCGGGCGGCGAGCCGTCCGAGCGGCATGATGCACGGCCGTCGGCCACGCGCGGCGGCTGGAACGGCCCGAACCGCGCGCCGGCGCCGCAGGCCGCACCCGCGCCCGCGCCGATGCCTGGCGCGGCTGCCCGTCAGCCGGCGCCCCCGCCGCAATCGTCACCGCCCGCACCGAGCGGTGGCGCGGCCCGGATGATGGTGCCGCCGACGCATCAGGGTGGTGGAGGTTACGGCGGCGCACGGCCGCAGGGCGGTGGAAACGGAGGCGGGAACCACGGCGGTGGCGGGGGTGGAGGCAGCAGCGACGAGTTTCGCCGTTGACCGGCCGACGGCAGCGGGGTCGCGGCCCTTGGCCTGCGCCGGACGAAAAACGGATCGGTCGGCTCGCTCATCGCGCCCCTGCAAGCCTGTTCCTGAAAAAACGAAACCCCACGCTCCGAAAAACGTGGGGTTCGTCAGCAGTCCGATGCCGCTCCGGAGAGCGGCTCCCGATCTAGGCGGGCGGGCCCGTCGTACGGCCCGCCGCGCGCGTCAGTCGTCGAGCAGCGACAGGTCGCGCACGGCGCCCTTGTCGGCCGACATCACCAGCTTCGCATAGGCCTTCAGCGCGGCGGACACCTTGCGCGGGCGCAGTTGCGCCGGTTTCCAGCCCTTCGCGTTCTGCTCCTCGCGGCGCCGTGCGAGCTCCTCGTCCGAAACGAGCACGTCGATCGTGCGGTTCGGGATGTCGATGCGGATCTTGTCGCCGTCGCGCACGAGGCCGATCGCGCCGCCCGCTGCCGCTTCCGGCGAGCAGTGACCGATCGACAGCCCCGACGTGCCGCCCGAGAAGCGGCCGTCGGTCAGCAGCGCGCATGCCTTGCCGAGGCCCTTCGACTTGATGTAGCTCGTCGGGTACAGCATTTCCTGCATTCCGGGGCCGCCCTTCGGGCCTTCGTAGCGGACGATCACGACGTCGCCGGCCTTGACCTTGTCGTTCAGGATGTTCTCGACCGCTTCGTCCTGCGACTCGGTCACGTGGGCCGAGCCCTCGAACACGAGGATGCTTTCATCGACGCCGGCCGTCTTCACCACGCAGCCGTCGAGCGCGATGTTGCCGGTCAGCACGGCGAGGCCGCCTTCCTTCGAGAACGCATGCTCGTACGAGCGGATGCAGCCTTCGGCGCGGTCGAGGTCGAGGCTCGGCCAGCGCGTGTCCTGGCTGAACGCGACCTGCGTCGGGATCCCGGCCGGGCCGGCCAGGTAGAACGTGCGGACCGCTTCGTCTTCGGTGCGGACGATGTCCCACTGGTCGAGCGCGTCCTTCAGCGACGGCGCGTGCACGGTCGGCACGTCGGTGTGCAGCTTGCCGGCGCGGTCGAGCTCGCCGAGGATCGCCATGATGCCGCCGGCGCGGTGCACGTCCTCGATGTGGTACTTGTTCGTGTTCGGCGCGACCTTGCACAGCTGCGGCACGCTGCGCGACAGGCGGTCGATGTCCTTCATCGTGAAGTCGATGCCGGCTTCCTGCGCGATCGCCAGCAGGTGCAGGATCGTGTTGGTCGAACCGCCCATCGCGATGTCGAGCGTCATCGCGTTCTCGAACGCCTTGAAGCCGACCGAGCGCGGCAGCACGCGCAGGTCGTCCTGCTCGTAGTGCTGGCGGGTCAGCTCGACGATGCGGCGGCCGGCGCGCTTGAACAGCTGCTCGCGATCGGCGTGCGTCGCGACGACCGTGCCGTTGCCGGGCAGCGACAGGCCGAGCGCTTCGGTCAGGCAGTTCATCGAGTTCGCGGTGAACATGCCCGAGCACGAACCGCAGGTCGGGCACGCCGAGCGTTCGACTTCGGCGACGTCGGCGTCCGAGTACGACTGGTCGGCCGCGATCACCATCGCGTCGACGAGGTCGAGCTTCTTCAGTTCGATGGCCTTGGTGACCGGGTTCGCGAGGCGCGTCTTGCCGGCTTCCATCGGGCCGCCCGACACGAAGATCACCGGGATGTTCAGGCGCATCGCGGCCATCAGCATCCCCGGCGTGATCTTGTCGCAGTTCGAGATGCAGACCATCGCGTCCGCGCAGTGCGCGTTCACCATGTACTCGACCGAGTCGGCGATGATGTCGCGGCTCGGCAGCGAGTAGAGCATGCCGTCATGGCCCATCGCGATGCCGTCGTCGACCGCGATCGTGTTGAATTCCTTCGCGACGCCGCCGGCGGCCTCGATCTCGCGCGCGACGAGCTGGCCGAGATCCTTCAGGTGCACGTGCCCGGGCACGAACTGCGTGAACGAGTTGACGACCGCGATGATCGGCTTCGAGAAATCGTCGTCTTTCATGCCGGTGGCGCGCCACAGCGAGCGCGCACCTGCCATGTTGCGGCCGGCGGTGGAAGTTTTGGAACGGTATGTGGGCATGGTATGGCTGAAGAAATATCGCGGAAAAGGGTGGAGGCACGGGAATAAAGGCCTCTCGCGCGCCCGTGCGAACAACCTCTTGAGCTGCGCCCTGGGCAAACTCGGCGATTATCCCACAGCCGCCGGGCGTGCGGCGCCCGCGGACGCGGGCGAGGGCGCGGGTGGCGTGGTGCGCCGGACAGCGCCTTGGTGCGCCGAGCGTGAAGGCGAACCGGGCGCACCAGGCACGAAGGCGGACGCCGGCCATCGCCGGCGGAGCCGGGCGGCGGCGTCATCGCCCGTTCTGCCGACGATGAAGCAGTGCGCCGTACCCGCCGATCGCGCGTCAGTCGAGCAGCGTCAGGATTTCGTCGTACAGCGCCTTCGGAATCCGCACGCCGTGCGCGATGCTGCGCGCGCGGGCATCGAAGCGCCGCTGCGACGGCAGCCGCGCGCCTTGCCCGATGATCGACGCGAACATCCGCTCGCCGCGCGCGAGGCCTGCGTCGAGCTCGTCGCCGAGGAACACCTTCGGGTCGAACGCGATCACGAGTTCGCCGTGGCACGGCGTCGCGCCGACGCCTTCGTCGAAATCCATCGACTCCTGGCTCGTCATGTCGCCGATCAGCGCGCCGCCGAGCAGTTCGACCATCGCCGCGAGCGCCGAGCCCTTGTGGCCGCCGAAGGTACGCATCGCGCCCTGCAGCGCGGCCTTCGGGTCGGTGGTCGGCTGACCGTCGGCATTGATCGCCCAGTGCGGCGGGATCGCCTTGCCCTGTTTCGCATGCAGCTCGATGTCGCCGCGCGCGATCGCGCTGGTCGCGAAGTCGAACACGAACGGCACGCCGTCCGGGCGCGGCCACGCGAATGCGATCGGGTTCGTGCCGAACACCGGTTCGCGGCCGCCTTCCGGCGCGACCCAGCTGTGGCTCGGGTTCATCGCGATGCCGGCCAGCCCCTCGGCGGCGATCGCCTCGACCTCGGGCCACAGCGCCGAGAAGTGGTAGCAGCGGTTGATCGTCATCGCGGCGATTCCGTGCTGCTTCGCCATCTCGACGAGCACCGGCAGGCCGGTCTCGAAGCTCAGCAGCGAGAAGCCGCGATGCGCGTCGACCGAGACGATCGACGACGACAGCCGGCGCAGCGTCGGCACGGCCTGCGGATCGACCTTGCCTTTCTTCAGCGAGCGCACGCACACGAGCAGCCGGTACACGCCGTGCGAGTGGCACTCGTCGCGCTGGCCCTGCGTGATCACGCTGGCGATCGCCTGCGCGTGCGCAGCGGACATCCCGTGGTGCGTCAGCACCCGCAGCGCGAGTGCGTGCACCTCGTCGAGCGACAGGACGACTTCGGCGAGCGGCTCAGACATCGCTCGCTTCCCGCGGCGCGGGCACGCCGTCGATGCGTTGCGGCACGTTCAGCGGGTTGCCGTTGCGGATGGCGTCGGGCAGCAGCGCGTCCGGCACGTCCTGGTACGACACGGGGCGCAGGAAGCGCTCGATCGCGCGTGCGCCGACCGACGTGGTGCGCGTGTCGGACGTGGCCGGGAACGGGCCGCCGTGCACCATCGCATGACCGACCTCGACGCCCGTGCCGAAGCCGTTGACGAGAATGCGGCCGGCCTTGCGCTCGAGCGTCGGGCGCAGCGCGGCGAACAGCGCGGCGTCGCCGTCGGCGAGATGCGCGGCGATCGTCAGCTGGCCTTCGAGCGACTTCAGCACGCGGTGCAGCGTGTCGGCATCCGGGCAGCGCACGATCAGCGACGCGGGGCCGAACACTTCGTCGCGCAGTTCGGGGTGGGCGATGAACGCGTCCGCCGACGTCGCGAACAGCGCCGCGCGCGCCTGGTAGCGGCCGCCTTCCACGCCTTCCGCGAGCAACTCGACCGCGTCGTGCGCGCGCAGGGTGGCCACGCCCTGCGCATAGCTCGCGTGGATGTGCGGCGTCAGCATCGTCTGCGCGGCGGTTGCTTGCACGGCGGTGGCCGCCGCGGCTTCGAACGCGCGCAGCGCGGGGCCGTCGACCGCGAGCACGAGGCCCGGGTTCGTGCAGAACTGGCCGGCGCCGAGGGCGAGCGACGCGACGAATTGCGGAGCGATCGTGTCGTGGCGCGCGTCGAGCGCGGCCGGGAACAGCAGCACCGGGTTGATCGAGCTCATTTCCGCATAGACCGGAATCGGCTCGTGGCGCGCGGCCGCGATGTTCATCAGCGCGACGCCGCCGCGGCGCGAGCCGGTGAAGCCGACGGCCTTGATGCGCGGATCGGCGACGAGCGCCTGGCCGATTTCACGCGACGCGTCGAACAGCAGCGAGAACACGCCGGCCGGCAGCCCGCATTCGCGCACGGCCCGCTGGATCGCACGGCCGACGAGCTCGGACGTGCCCGGGTGCGCGGAGTGCGCCTTGACGATCACCGGGCAGCCGGCCGCGAGTGCCGATGCCGTATCGCCGCCCGCGACCGAGAACGCGAGCGGGAAGTTCGACGCGCCGAACACGGCGACCGGCCCGATCGCGACGTTGCGCAGGCGCAGGTCGACGCGCGGCAGCGGCTTGCGGTCCGGACGGGCCGGGTCGATGCGCGCATCGACGTAGCCGCCGTCGCGCACGAGCGACGCGAACAGCGCGAGCTGGCCGACCGTGCGGCCGCGTTCGCCTTCGATGCGTGCGCGCGGCAGCCCCGTTTCGGTGACGCAGCGCTCGATCAGGTCGTCGCCGAGCGCCATGATGTTGCGGCCGATCGCGTCGAGAAACGCGGCGCGTTGCTCGGGGCCCGTTTCGCGATACGTGTCGAAGGCTTCGTCGGCGAGCGCGCAGGCCGTCTCCAGGTCGCGCAGGCTCGCGCCGCCGAACGCGGGCTCGAGCGGTTCGCCGGTCGCGGCGGCGATCGCGTGAAGGGTGCCGTTCTGTCCGGCGACGGCCGACTGGCCGATCAGGAGCTGACCTGTGAGTTGCATGGTTCTTCCTCGGAAAATGCGGGGCCGGACGTGATGCGCCCGGCCGGAGTGGAAAGGGGAAAGCGGGTGCGTCAGTCTTCGTCGTCTTCGAGCTGCAGCTTGTCGGAACGGATGCCGGTGTTGGCGCCCCAGTAGAAGATCACGAGCGCGACGGCCGCGACGACGACCGTGTCGTACGGATGCGCGAGCTGGCCCGTGCCGCCGAAGCCGCCGAAGTACGACAGCACGATCATGGCCGCGTAGAACGCGATCAGCCACGCGGACGAGCGCACCTGTTCGGCGATGCTCAGGTGCGCGGTCGGCACCCAGCGGCGGCACGCGAGATAGATCACGAACATCACGATCTGCAGGCCGAGCAGCCAGGACACCGTGCTCCAGCCCGACCAGTAGACGATCAGCGCGGCGATCACGAACGACGCGGGGCCGGTGATGCCGAACGCCACCGCGCGGAACGGCCGCGGCAGGCCGGGCGCGGTGCGGCGCAGCGCGGCGACCGACACGGGCGCGACCGCGTAGCTCAGCACGAGCGCGGCCGACACGATGTTGATCAGCGCTTCCCACGACGGGAACGGCATGGTCCAGAAGATCGCGAGGCCGAACGTGAGCCACAGGCCCGCGCGCGGGATGCCCGACGCTTCGTCGACACGCGTGAACACCTTGAAGAACGTGCCCGTCTTCGCCCAGCCGTAGACGACGCGCGGCGTCGCGTTCATGTAGATGTTGCCGCAGCCGCTCGGCGAGATCATCGCGTCGGCCACCACCATCACCGCGAGCCAGCCCACGCCGAGCGCGAGCGCGATGTCGCGGTACGGCAGCGAGAAGGCCTTGCTCACGTCGTGCCAGCCGGCGGCGAGCATGTCGGTCGGGATGCTGCCGATGAAGGCGAGCTGCAGCAGCACGTAGATCAGCGTGGACAGCAGGATCGACAGGATCAGCGCGATCGGGATCGTGCGCTGCGGATTGCGCACTTCGCTCGCGACCGACACGATCGGCGTGAGGCCGAGGTACGCGAAGATGATGCCGCCGGCCGACACGGCCATCTCGATGCCCGGCATGCCGAACGGCGCGAAGCCGTGCATGGTCAGGTTGGCGGGCTTGAAGAACGTGAACAGCACCGCGATCACCGACAGCGGCACGATGAACTTGAAGATGCTGATGATGTTGTTCGCCTTCGCGAACGTCTTCACGCTCGAATAGTTCAGGTAAAAGAACAAGCACAGCAGCGCGGCCTGCACGAGCCAGCCGAGCGTGGTCGGGTCGCTCGAGCCGGCCTTGGTGAGACCGGGAAACCACGCGGCCGCATATTGGCGCGCCGCGACCACTTCGATCGCGATCAGGCTCGAGAACGCGATCAGCGTGATGAAGCCCATCAGGTAGCCGAGCAGCGGGCCGTGCGAGAACACCGGGTAGCGGACCACGCCGCCCGCGCGCGGCAGCGCGGCGCCGAGCTCGCAGTAGACGATGCCGAGCAGCAGCACCGCGAAGCCGCCGAGCAGCCACGAGAAGATGCCGGCCGGGCCGGCGATCGTCGACACGTGACTCGCGGCGAACAGCCAGCCCGAACCGAAGATCGCGCCGAGGCCGATGAACGTCAGGTCGGTCAGCGACAGCTGCTTCTTGAATTTGCCGTGACCGCCGTCGGCGGGCACGGAACGGGAAAGCGGGACGGACGGGTGGGTGTTGCCTTGGCCTGGCATGGGTTTGTCTCCTGGGAAATATCGGTGCAGGTGTGGCTTGCGCCGCGCTCCGACGGAGCAGCGGCGCAACACCTGCCGGCCGGCGTGCGACCGGTTCGAGCGACCGGCGCGGGCCGGGGGCCGTTCATGCGCGGCGCGGGTTGGCGCCGCAGCGAACGGCCCGCGCGAGCCATGCCGGACCGGAAGCGGCGATGCGACGGGGGATGCCGTTGCACCGCCGGGGGGGAAATCGGTCAGCGGTTCGCCCGGTTCCGTTCGGCGCGGTGCGCGGCGTCGAAAGCGATGGAAGCGCCCGGTGCGAACCGGTTGCTGAGGGCGGGGAAAACTCCGGTCCGCTGGATGGCGTTTCGGCTCACTGCAATCTCCTGCTTCGTATCGGTCGACGACAGGCGTGTCGACGTGCAACCAGTATCGCCGTGCAAACACCCATCACGCTTGAGCCGGATCGCGGAGCAAAATGACGAAATCGGCACAGTGGCCGGAAGGGCCGCGAAGGGCGCTTCGCACTGTGCCGATTTCGTCGCCGTCCTTATCGAAAAGCCACAAGCGGACGGACGCGCGACGGAGGAAGCTATGCTCTTTTCCCCACATCGGACGGCTCATGATGAAGCGCATCCAGATCATCGATTCGCACACGGGCGGCGAACCCACGCGGCTCGTCGTGTCCGGTTTCCCCTCGCTCGGCAACGGCACGATGGCCGAGCGCCGCGACGTGCTCGCGCGCGAGCACGATCGCTATCGCACCGCGTGCATTCTCGAGCCGCGCGGCAGCGACGTGCTGGTCGGCGCGCTGCTGTGCGATCCCGTGTCGCCGGAGGCGGCGGCCGGCGTGATCTTCTTCAACAACAGCGGCTATCTCGGGATGTGCGGGCACGGCACGATCGGCGTCGTGCGCACGCTGCATCACATGGGCCGCATCGAGCCGGGCGTGCACCGGATCGAAACGCCGGTCGGCACCGTCGAGGCGACGCTGCACGACGACCTGTCGGTCAGCGTGCGCAACGTGCTCGCGTATCGCCACGCGAAGGCCGTCGATGTCGACGTGCCGGGCTACGGCCCCGTGAAGGGCGACATCGCGTGGGGCGGCAACTGGTTCTTCCTGATCAGCGATCACGGCCAGCGCGTGGCCGGCGACAACGTTGCGGCGCTTACCGCCTATTCGTCCGCGGTGCGCGCGGGGCTCGAGCGCGCGGGCATCACCGGCGCGAACGGCGGCGAGATCGACCATATCGAACTGTTCGCTGACGATCCCGAGCACGACAGCCGCAGCTTCGTGCTGTGCCCGGGCCACGCGTACGACCGTTCGCCGTGCGGCACCGGCACGAGCGCGAAGCTCGCGTGCCTCGCGGCCGACGGCAAGCTCGAGCCGGGCGTCGTGTGGCGCCAGGCGAGCGTGATCGGCAGCGTGTTCCAGGCGAGCTATGCGCAGGCCGACGGCGGCATCGTGCCGACGATCCGCGGCAGCGCGCACCTGAGCGCGGAAGCGACGCTGCTGATCGAGGAAGACGATCCGTTCGGCTGGGGCATCGTGTCGTGAGTGAAATCAGGACCGACGTCGTCGTGATCGGCGCCGGCATCGTCGGCGCGGCGTGTGCGCACGAACTCGCGCAGCGCGGGCTGCGCGTGCTCGTCGTCGACGACGCGAGCGGCGGCGCAACCGGCGCCGGCATGGGGCACCTCGTCGCGATGGACGACAACGCGGCGGAGCTCGCGCTGAGCCATTACTCGATCGAGCTGTGGGGCGCGCTCGCCGGCGAGATGCCGGAAGGCTGCGCGTACCGCAACTGCGGCACGCTGTGGCTCGCGGCCGATGCCAGCGAGATGGACCTCGCGCGCACCAAGCAGGCGACGCTCGCCGCACATGGCGTCGCGGGCGAACTGATCGACGCGGCGACGCTGGCGCAACTCGAGCCGATGCTGCGCGCGGGCCTCGGCGGCGCGCTGAAGATTCCCGGAGACGCGATTCTCTATGCGCCCGTCGCCGCCAGCTGGCTGCTGCAGCGTGCGCCGGGCATCACGTTGCGGCGCGAACGCGCGGTGGCGGTCGACGGCCCGAGCGTGACGCTCGCGAACGGCGACACGCTGCGCGCGGAACGCGTGGTCGTCGCGAACGGCGTCGCCGCGCGCACGCTGTTGCCCGAGCTGCCGCTGCGCCCGAAGAAGGGCCATCTGCTGATCACCGATCGTTACCCGGGCCAAGTGTCGCACCAGCTCGTCGAACTCGGCTATGCGGCGAGCGCGCACGCGAGCGACGGCACGTCGGTCGCGTTCAACGTGCAGCCGCGGCCGACCGGCCAGCTGCTGATCGGCTCGTCGCGCCAGTTCGATACCGAGGACGCGCGCATCGAGCCGCCGGTCCTCGCGCGCATGCTGCGCCGCGCTGTCGGCTATTTGCCCGACCTGGCCGACCTGAACGGGATTCGCGCATGGACGGGTTTCCGTTCCGCGAGCCCCGACGGTCTGCCGCTGCTCGGCGAACATCCGGCGCGGCCGGGCGTATGGCTCGCGGTCGGGCACGAAGGGCTGGGCGTGACGACCGCGCCGGGCAGTGCGCGGCTCGTCGCCGCATTGATGACCGGCGAGCGGCCGCCCATCGACATCGAACCGTATTTGCCGGGACGTTTCCTGACGACGTCCCCCGTAGCTGGAGCGCTGACATGAAACGACCCCCACGCACACTTCGTTCGCCGTCGACCGGAGTTGGCGCTTCAGCGCTTACCCCGGTCCCATGCAAGGCGCCCCCCGCGGGGGCGGCCCGCCGGAGGCTCACATGATCATTCATCTGGACGGCCGCGCGCTGACGGTGGCCGACGGTGCGACCGTCGCGGCCGCCGTCGCGGCGAGCGGCGACGACACGACGCGCGTGTCGTGCACGGGTGCGGCGCGCGCGCCGTTTTGCGGTATGGGCATCTGCCAGGAGTGCAGGATGACGATCGACGGCCGCCGCCGCCTGGCTTGCCAGACGCTGTGCCGCGACGGGATGCGGGTGGAGCGCACGCGATGAGCACGGCGAAACAGGAACGACTGAGCGTCGACGTCGCGATTGTCGGCGCGGGCCCGGCCGGGCTGTCGGCGGCGCGGGCCGCCGCACGAAGCGGCGCGACGGTCGCGATCGTCGACGACAATCCGCGCGCGGGCGGGCAGATCTGGCGCCAGGCGGCGGCCGCGACGCCGGTGCCGGCCGCGGCGGAACGCCTGGCCGTGCTGCGTCAGCCGAACGTCACGCATCTCGCGGCCACGCGCATCGTGGCCGAAACGCAGCCGGGCACGCTGCTGCTCGAGGACGACGAGCGCGGCTTCCTGCTCGAATTCCACACGCTGATCGTGTGTTGCGGCGCGCGCGAGCTGCTGCTGCCGTTCCCGGGCTGGACGCTGCCGGGCGTGACCGGCGCGGGTGGCCTGCAGGCCCTGATCAAGTACGGCCTCGACGTGCGCGGGCAGCGCACGGTGATCGCCGGCAGCGGCCCGCTGCTGCTCGCGAGCGCGGCGACGGCCCGTCAGGCCGGCGCGCAGGTGTCGCACGTGCTCGAACAGGTGGCGTGGAGCGACGTGGCCGGTTTCGGCGCGGGGCTTTGGCGCTGGCCGTCGAAACTCATGCAGGCGGCGAAGCTCGTCACGGCAGCCTACCGGCCCAATGCCCACGTCGTCGAGGCGTTCGGCGACAAGCGGCTCGAACGCGTGCGGATCCGGCAGGGCGAGCGCGAGTTCGAGGTCGACTGCGACCGGCTCGCGTGCGGCTTCGGCCTCGTGCCGAACACCGTGCTGCCGAGCCACCTCGGCTGCCGGATAGAAAACGGCGCGGTGGTGGTCGACGCGCATCAGCGCACGAGCCGCGACGGCTGTTTCGCGGCGGGCGAGTGCACGGGTGTCGGCGGCAGCGAACTGGCGATGGTCGAAGGCGAAATCGCCGGCTACGCGGCCACCGGGCAGACGGCGCCGCTGGCCGAGCGGATTGCGCAACGCGCGCACTGGCAGGCGTTCGCGGATGCGGTGCGCGAGCGCTTCGCGATACGCGAGCCGATCCGCAAGCTCGCGCGCCCCGACACGCTGCTGTGCCGTTGCGAGGACGTGCGCTTCGACGCGGTCGCAGACGCGGCCGCGCCGGCGCAGGGCTGGACGGCCGCGAAGCTGCAGACGCGCTGCGGGATGGGCGCATGCCAGGGCCGCGTGTGCGGCGCGGCCGCGCAGGCGCTGTTCGGCTGGACGCCGCCGGTGCCGCGCACGCCGCTCGTGCCCGCGCGAGTCGGCACGCTGATGCTGGACGACATCGCGTCCTGCGACGGCGCCTGATGCGCCACGGCGCAGCGCCCGGTTCGCGCCGGGTCGCTGCGTCGCTCACTCCGCCTTCACTTTCTCCCATCCGCCCACCTGCGGCGCCGCACAGGCACGCAGGCACTCGATCGCGGCGGCCACGGCCGCGCGCTTCGCGCTGTCCGGATGCCAGTAGATCGACACCGCGCCCTGGCCCTCGAGCCGCATCGGCAGGATGCGGATCGCGTTCAATTGCTCGAAGCGCCGCGCGGCACGATGCGATGCGACGCCGAGCAGGTCGGTGTTGTTCAGCAGCGTGAGGTTCAGGATCGACGAATTCGATTCGACGCAATGCGGCGGCTGCACGCGCCCGGCGGCCGTCAGCGCGACCTGTAGCGCGTTGTGCACGGGGGTGCCGGGCGGCCAGACGATCCACGAGCAGGCCAGCACCTCGTCCCAGCCGACGGATGCCGCGCCGACGAGCGGGTGATCGGGCCGCGCGACGAACACCACCGGATCGACATACAGCGCTTCGGCGTGCAGGTGCGGATCGACGGACGCGGACCCTGAACGGCCGACGACGATGTCCAGCTCACCGCGCGCGAGCTGCGGCATCAGCTGGTTCATCGTGCTCTCCGCGAGCCGCACCTGCGCGCGCGGCATCCGCTTCAGCAACTGCGATACCGCGAGCGGTACCGTATCGGCGGCCGCGACGCCCGACGTGCCGATCGTGACCAGGCCGCTGCCGCCTTCGCGCAGCGCGGCCATGTCGTCGCGCGCGACGTCGAGCTGCGCCTCCACGCGGCGCGCATGCTCGATCAGCGCGTCGCCATAGGCCGTCGGCCGCAAGCCGCGCGCATGCCGCTCGAACAGCGGCAGGCCGACATCCTCCTCGAGTTCCTTCAGCCATTTCGACAGCGCCGGCTGGGTGGTCGCGAGCGCAGCCGCCGACTGGCTCAGGTTGCCCGTGCTGGCCAGGCTCAGCAGGACCTGCAGGTGCCGCAATCGCAGCCGGTGGGTCCAGTCCATCGCACGCTCCGTATCGGAAGGTATATCCGAATCAATATGGATTAGATGATTTCGTCATTTTACCGGGTATGTCTGCGTCGAATATAAATGCGCTAACGGACTGCGGCACGCGGTCCCCGACCCGACACAGCGCCGACCGCGATCGGCCGCCCCAAGGAGACATCATGACCAGCCGACACCCGGATACGTCGCGCGCCGATTACTACGCCCGGATCGCCGAGCAGCGCCTCGCGCCGTTGTGGGAATCGCTGCACAACCTCGTGCCGAAGACGCCGCAGCCGGCCGCGCAGGCCGCGATCTGGAAGTACGCGCGGGTGCGCGACCTGGTGATGCAGGCCGGCAGCGTGATCAGCGCGGAAGAAGCCGTGCGCCGCGTGCTGGTGCTGGAGAACCCGGGCCTGCCCGGCAAGTCGAGCATGACGCCGACCCTGTACGCAGGCCTGCAGCTGATCCAGCCCGGCGAGATCGCGCCGAGCCACCGCCATACGCAGTCGGCGCTGCGGTTCATCGTCGAAGGCAAGGGCGCATGGACCGCGGTGAACGGCGAGCGCACGACGATGCATCCGGGCGACTTCATCATCACGCCGTCTTGGGCGTGGCACGACCACGGCAACCCGGCGGTGGAAGACGGCGGCGAGCCGGTCGTGTGGCTCGACGGGCTCGACATTCCGCTCGTCGCGAACCTCGACGCGGGTTTCGCCGAAAACCATCCGACGGCCGAGCAGCCGGTGAGCCGCGCGGAAGGCGACAGCTTCGCGCGCTTCGGCCACAACATGGCGCCGGTGCGGCATCGCGCGAGCGATCCGACGTCGCCGGTGTTCAGCTATCCGTATGCGCGCACCCGCGACGCGCTCGACGCGCTGTACCGCAACGGCGAACTCGACGCGTGGGACGGCGTGAAGCTGCGCTACGTGAACCCCGCCACGGGCGGCTGGCCGATGCCGACGATCGCGACCTTCATGCAGTTCCTGCCGGCCGGCTTCGACGGCCGCACGTATCGCAGCACCGACGCGACGATCTACTGCGTCGTCGAAGGCAGCGGCACCGCGCACATCGGCGCCGACGCGTTCGCGTTCGAGCCGCACGACATCTTCGTCGCGCCGTCGTGGGCGCCGGTGCGGCTGTCGGCGTCGTCCGACAGCGTGCTGTTCAGCTATTCCGACCGGCCGGTGCTGTCCGCGCTGAACCTGCTGCGCGAAGCGCGCGACTGACGCCGGTTTTCCACGCTTCGTTGCGTGCGCCGCCGACGCGGCGCGCGTTCCTTCCTTCATGCCTACGCTGGAGCCGTTCATGACTTATGTTTTCCCGCCCGAAGCGCCGGTGGCGCTTCCCGTCGCCGGCAGCGACGCCCGCTTCGCGGTGCGCCGCGTGTACTGCGTCGGCCGCAACTACGCGGCCCATGCGCGCGAAATGGGTTTCGATCCCGATCGCGAACCGCCGTTCTTCTTCTGCAAGCCGGCCGATTCGATCGTGCCGGTCGCCTACGGCGAAACGCTCGATCTCGCGTATCCGTCGCAGACGCAGAACTATCACTACGAAGCCGAACTCGTCGCGGTGATCGGCAAGGGCGGCGCCGACATTCCGCTCGAGCGTGCGCTCGAGCACGTGTGGGGTTATGCGGTCGGCCTCGACATGACGCGCCGCGACCTGCAGATGAAGATGCGCGAGATGGGCCGGCCGTGGGAAATCGGCAAGGCGTTCGACCGTTCCGCGCCGATCGGCCCCGTGCATCCGGCGAGCGAAGTCGGTCATGTCGAGCAGGCCGGCCTGTGGCTGACCGTCAACGGCGCGACGAAGCAGAAGAGCGACGTGTCGCACCTGATCTGGTCGGTCGCGGAAACGGTCGCCGACCTGTCGAAGTTCTTCCGCCTCGAGCCGGGCGACGTGATCTTCACCGGCACGCCGGAAGGCGTCGGCGCGGTGGTCAAGGGCGACGTGATGCAGGTCGGCGTCGAGCGGCTCGGCGAACTGGCCGTGCGCGTGGTCTGACGCGCGCGCCTTGCTTTCCTCGAAAGGTCACATCGTGCAACTGCATAGCTTCTTCAACAGTTCGACGTCCTATCGGGTGCGCATCGCGCTCGCGCTGAAAGGACTGCCGTACGACACGCTGCCCGTGAACATCCGCACGGGCGAGCACCGCGAGGCCGGCTACGTCGCGCAGGTGAATCCGTCGGCGTCGGTGCCGGCGCTCGTCGACGGCGATTTCCGTCTCGGCCAGTCGCTCGCGATCATCGACTACCTCGACCGGATTCATCCGGCGCCGCGGCTGATTCCGCTCGAACCGCGGCAGCGCGCACGCGTGCTGGAACTCGCGACGCTGATCGCATGCGACATCCACCCGGTCAACAACCTGCGGGTGCTGCGCTACCTCGACAGCGAACTGCAGGTCACGCCGCAGCAGAAGAGCGCGTGGTACCGGCACTGGGTCGCGGAAGGGATGGCCGGCGTCGAGCGTCTGCTCGTGCGCGCGGACACGGGCCCGTGGTGTTTCGGCGAGGCGCCGACGCTCGCCGACGTATGCCTCGTGCCGCAGGTCGCGAACGCGCTGCGGATGGATTGCGACCTGAGCGCGTATCCGCGCAGCCTCGCGATTCATGAACACGCGCGGCGCGAGCCGGCATTCGACGCAGCGCAGCCGCAGCGGCAACCGGACTACATCGCGTAACACGAAGCAGGAGACAGACATGGGCGAGACACACAACACAGGCCGACGCGTACTCGTGATCGGCGGCGGCATCGGCGGGCTCGCGGCGGCGCTGGCGCTCGCGCGCCAGGGCATTCGCGTGAAGCTGCTCGAGCAGGCCGCGCAAATCGGCGAGATCGGCGCGGGCATCCAGCTCGCCGCAAACGCGTTCAACGCGCTCGACGCGCTGGGCGTCGGCGAGGCCGCGCGCGGCCGGGCGGTGTTTACCGACTGGCTGCAACTGATGGATGCGGTCGATGCGCGGGAAGTCGCGTGCATCGATACGGGCGCCGCGTATCGCGAACGCTTCGGCAACCCGTATGCGGTGATCCATCGCGCGGACATCCACCTGTCGATCTACGAGGCGGTCAAGGATCATCCGCTGATCGAGTTCCGGACCAGCACGCAGGTGTGCGGGTTCGAGCAGGATGACCACGGCGTGACCGTGATCGACCAGCACGGCGAGCGTTATCGCGCCGATGCGGTGATCGGATGCGACGGCGTGAAGTCCGCGATCCGTCACGCGCTGATCGGCGACGCGCATCGCGTGACGGGGCACGTCGTGTATCGCGCGGTCGTCGACGTCGACAACATGCCGAAGGATCTACAGATCAATGCGCCGGTCGTCTGGGCCGGCCCGCATTGCCATCTCGTCCACTATCCGCTGCGCGGCGGCCGGCAGTACAACCTCGTCGTCACGTTCCACAGCCGCGAGCAGGAAACCTGGGGCGTGCGCGACGGCAGCAAGGAGGAAGTGCTGTCGTACTTCGACGGCATCCATCCGCTGCCGAAGCAGATGCTCGACCGGCCGACGTCGTGGAAGCGCTGGGCGACCGCCGACCGCGACCCGGTCGAGCGCTGGAGTGCGGGCCGCGCGACGGTGCTCGGCGACGCTGCCCATCCGATGACGCAATACCTCGCGCAGGGCGCGTGCCAGGCGCTCGAGGATGCGGTGACGCTCGGCGCGGCCGTCGCGCAGACCGACGGCGACTTCGAGGCCGCGTTTGCGCTGTACGAGCGCGTGCGGATTCCGCGCACCGCGCGCGTGCTGTATTCGGCGCGCGAGATGGGGCGGATCTATCACGCGAAGGGCGTCGAGCGGCAGGTGCGCAACGCGCTGTGGGTCGGACGCACGCAGGCGCAGTTCTACGATTCGCTCGACTGGCTGCACGGCTGGCGCGCGGAGGATTGCCTGACATCCGTTGCCTGACCCATTTCGGTTTGCATCCGGCGGCGCGCATTTCAACGACATCGCGCGCGACCGCCTTCATGGAGGAGACATCATCATGGCCGATACGCTGTCCATCGACGTCAGCGAATGGATCGACCGGCATCGCGTTGCGCCGTTTCAGGCCGCGATCGTCGTGCTGTGCTTCCTGATCGTCGCGATCGACGGTTTCGACACGGCATCGATCGGGTTCATCGCCCCCGTCATTCGCGCGGAATGGGGCCTGTCGCCCGCGCAGCTCGCGCCGGTGTTCGGCGCGGGGCTCGCCGGGCTGATGGCCGGTGCGCTCGTGTTCGGGCCGTTCGGCGACCGGTTCGGCCGCAAGCGCCTGCTGCTCGCCTGTGTCGCGTGTTTCGGCATCGCGAGTGCGGCGTCGGCGAGCGCGGGCGGTCTGACCGAACTGATCGCGTGGCGCTTCGTGACGGGCCTCGGGCTCGGCGGCGCGATGCCGAACGCGATCACGCTGACGTCCGAGTATTGCCCCGCGCGGCGGCGCTCGCTGCTCGTGACGACGATGTTCTGCGGCTTCACGATCGGCTCCGCGCTCGGCGGACTCGCGGCCGCGTCGCTGATCGAACGCGACGGCTGGCGCGCGGTGCTCGTCGTCGGCGGTGCCGCGCCGCTGCTGCTTCTGCCGGTGCTCGCATGGCGCTTGCCCGAATCGGTGCGCTACCTCGTCAACACCGGCGCGGCGCGCGAACGGGTCGCGGCGATGCTCGCACGCATCGCACCGGACCCGCATCTCGCGCACGCGTCGTTCATCGCACCGCGCGGCAAGCCGGCCGCTTCGCCGCTCGGCCGCCTGTTCGGCGCCGACCTGCTGCGCGGCACGCTGCTGCTGTGGCTCACGTTCTTCATGAGCCTGCTCGTCATCTACCTGTTGTCGAGCTGGCTGCCGACGCTGTTGCGCACGACCGGCGCGACGTTGCAGACGGCCGCGCGCGTGACCGCGATGTTCCAGGTCGGCGGCACGCTCGGCGCGATCGTGCTCGGCGGGCTGATGGACCGCTTCGATCCGCATCGCGTGTTGGCATGCAGCTATGCGGCGGCCGGCGTGTTCGTCGCGGCGATCGGCGTGCTGGCCGCGTCGCCGGCGGGCGCCGCGCTGGTCGTGTTCGCCGCGGGCTTTTGCGTGTCGGGCTCGCAGGTCGGCGCGAACGCGCTGTCGGCCGCGTACTACCCGACCGAGTGCCGGACCACGGGCGTGAGCTGGGCGAACGGGATCGGCCGCGGCGGGTCGGTCGTCGGTTCGATGGCGGGCGGGGCGATGCTCGCGACGGGGCTGCCGTTGCCGATCGCCTTCGCATTCGTCGCGGTGCCGTGCGTGATCGCCGGGATCGCGGTGCTGGTGCTGGGCGCGGTACGGGCCGGCGAGAAGCGCGCGGCGGCAGCCGATGCGCTTGCCGGCGAGCAGGCGTAGCGGAGGCGGGGGTGGGCGTCGCAGACGGCGCTTTCCTTTTTTCTGATTTCTGATGGCGCCGACCGAAAGTACGAGTCAACGATATATAAATATATATAATATCGATTCGTTAATCGAATGCGATCGCCCTCATGAACGCCGACCCTTCCACCGGGCTGCCCGAGCCCGATCAGATGCGCGCCGCCGCCGAATCGGCGTGCGCGCTGCTCAAGGTACTGTCCAATCCCGATCGCTTGCTGCTGCTGTGCGAACTGTCGCAGGGGGAACGCTGCGTGAGCGATCTCGAGGCGCGGCTGGATATTCGCCAGCCGACACTGTCGCAGCAGCTCGGCGTGTTGCGGGACAACGCGCTCGTCCGCACGCGCCGCGAAGGCAAGAACATCCACTACTCGCTCGACAGCCCGGCTGCGATTGCGGTGATGGGCGTGCTGTACGAACAGTTCTGCGGCCCGGCCGCGAAGGGGACGCGCGATGCAGCTTGATGCGCTTCATTTCACGCCGTGGCTGTCGCTTGCCGGCGGCGTGCTGATCGGGCTTGCGGCCGCGTGGCTCATGGCGTTCAACGGGCGGATCGCCGGAATCAGCGGTATCGTCGGCAGCCTGTTTACGGTCGGTGCGGCGGAGCGCGGCTGGCGTGCCGCGTTCGTCGCCGGGCTGATCGCCGCGCCGCTGCTGATGCGTGTCGCCGGTGCCGCCGTGACGCCGCAGGTCGATGCAGGTTGGGGCGAGTTGCTGGCGGCCGGCCTGCTGGTCGGGATCGGCACGCGCTATGCGGGCGGATGCACGAGCGGTCACGGCGTCTGCGGGCTGTCGCGCGGCGCGACGCGCTCGATCGTCGCGACGGCGGTCTTCATGGTCGCGGGCTTCGCGACCGTATTCGTGCAACGGCACGTGCTCGGGGGCTGACATGCAGGCAGGATTCGCGTTTCTCGCGGGGCTGGTGTTCGGCGTCGGCCTCATCGTGTCGGGGATGGCCAACCCGCAGAAGGTACTCGGCTTTCTCGACCTGGCCGGCCGCTGGGATCCGTCGCTCGCATTCGTGATGGCCGGCGCGATCGGCGTCGCCGTGTTCGCGTTCGCATGGGCGAAGCACCGGTCGCGGTCGTTGCTCGGCCTGCCGATCCAGTGGCCGGCCGTGCGGACGATTACCGTGCGCCTCGTCGCCGGCAGCGCCGTGTTCGGCATCGGCTGGGGGCTTGCCGGGTTCTGCCCGGGGCCGGCGATCGTGTCGATCGGGCTCGGGTCGGTGAAGGGCATCGCGTTCGTCGGCGCGATGCTGGCCGGGATGGCATTGTTCGAATGGATCGAGCGCGCGCGGAAGGTGCGGTAGCAACGCGCGGCTGCTGCGGCCGAGGTTGTCGGCGTGGCCGAATCGGCCCGGCGAGGGCGCCGGCAGGGCTGGAATTCGTCGCCGGGGAGCGACACGGTGATCGTGCGGCGACAACGGCGACGGCGTGTAGGCGTCGCGCGGTCGGGCTCGAATTCGTCGCCGGGTGGCGACACGGTGATCGTGCGGCGACAACGGCGACGGTGTGTAGCCGTCGCGCGGCCGGGCTCGAATTCGTCGCCGGGTGGAGCGACGCGGTGATCGCGTGGCGACACCGGCGACGGTGTGTAGCCGTCGCGTCAGGACTGCTCGCGCACATGCCGCTCGCCGAGCAGCCGCGCGGACGCCCGCTGCAGCCACGCACGCCACACCGCGAACACGCCGGGCCTAGCCACGGGCGCCGCGACGGTCGCGGCAACCGGCCCGGCGCCGCCGGCGGACAATGCCACGTGACCGGCCGTCTCGATTGTCAGGCATTCGCCTTCGTCGAGCACGCGGCGAACGTATTGCGGCGCATCGGGCAGCCAGTCGAGCCCGCCGTGACGTAACGTGACCGCGAGCGCGCCGTCGAGCACGATGACGCGGCTGCCCTTGTCGAACCACGCAAAGTGGCTTTGCCCGGCGTCGAGCCGGATGTCGTGCGTCCGCATGGCGTGTCCTTTTCCCGGTTGCGCGGCCCGGCGATGGCAGGGCGACGGCGTGCAATCAGGTTAAGGAAACGCGTGCGGGCAGGACAGATTCAGGGGACGGGTATCTGTTACGGTGCAGACGGCGATTTCATGTTGCTGTATCGGTGAGTTTCCCCGGAATCTGTATCTGGCGTGCGCCCGGGCGCGCGGGCAGGATGGCCCGCATGACGCCCATCACCGATCCATCCCGCATGACTTTGCCGATGGCCGGCGAGCCGCTTTACGAACGGCTCGCCGAGCATTACCGCCGCATCATCGCGGCCGGCACGCTGTCGCCCGGCGACCGGATGCCGTCCGTGCGTGCGTTCATGGCGCAGCACGGCGTGAGCCTGTCTACCGCGACCCAGGCCTTCCGGCGGCTCGAGGACACGGGCTGGTGCGAAGCCAGGCCGCGCTCGGGCTACTTCGTGCGCCGGCGCGCGGCGGCCGCGCTCGACACGCTGCCGGAAAGCGACGGGCAGCCGCTGAGCGTCGAGCCGCCGTTCGCGGGGCTGCACGAACGCGTGTCGCGCGTGATCGATCGCGCGAATGCGACGCCCGACGCGCTGAATCTCGGTGGCGCATCCGCGCTGGCGACGCTGTACCCGGCCGAGCGCTTGCAGGCGCTGGCGATCCGGCTGCTACGGCGCAAGCCGACGCTGCTGACCGACGCGGGGCCGGTTGGCGGTTCGGCCGAATTCCGGCAAACGATGGCCAAACGCGCGTTGTCGTACGGCGTGACCGTGTCGCCGGACGACGTGATGTCGACGAGCGGCGGCGTCGATGCCGTGAATCTCGCGTTGCGCGCGGTGGGACGCCCCGGCGACACGATCGCGATCGAATCGCCGGCCTTTTTCGGCTTGATCCAGCTGCTCGAAAGCCTCGGCCTGCGCGCGCTCGAGATTCCGGCCAGCCCGACGACCGGGTTGTCGATCGAAGCGCTCGACGTGGCGCTGTCCGCGTACCCGGATATTCGGGCCGTGGTCGTCGTGCCGAATCTGCAGAACCCGCTCGGCAGCGTGATGCCCGACGAACGCAAGGCCGCGCTGGTCGCGCTGTGCTCGCGTCACGGCGTGGCCGTGATCGAGGACGAGCCGTATCGCGAACTCGTGGAAGCGCCGCACGCGGTGAAACCCGTGAAGGCATGGGATCGCGACGGCACGGTGATCTATTGCCCGTCGCTCAACAAGGTGCTGGCGCCCGGAATGCGGCTCGGCTGGATGAGCGCGGGCCGCTGGCACGCGCGCGTGAAGATGCTCAAGTTCGCGCAAAGCCGGCACAACGCCGCGTTGCTGCAGGCCGTCGCGGCCGAATTCGTCGGCTCGGGTGCGTTCGACCGCCACCTGCACCGGTTTCGCGAACAGCTTCGCGTGCAGCGCGATGTGACGATCGATGCGATCGCGCGCCATTTTCCCGCCGGCACGCGGATGAACCGGCCGCCCGGCGGCATGCTGCTGTGGATCGCGCTGCCCGACGGCGTGCGTTCCGAAGCCTTGTTCGATGCCGCGCTCGCACGCGGGGTAAGGATCGCGCCAGGCGCGATCTTCTCGAATTCCGACCGCTTTGACGCGTATATCCGGCTTGCCTGCACGCGGGTGTTCGACACGGCACATGAAGCGGCAATCGAAACGCTCGGCCAGTTGATACGCGACGCGTCGGCCGCTGCGTGAGCAGGGCGGGTGTCGATCGGGCCGGCGCGTTGGCTACCGGGCTCGGCGGTCGTGACGAGAGCACGGGCCGGCCGATCCGGCTCGCCGCATTCTCCGCGGCCGGCCGCCGCGCGGCGACGCGCCGACGATACGATTTCGGCGATTTCATCGGCTGACCGCATGCGCGGCGAGGTGCTGACGGATCAGCGACAGATAGCGATCTCCGACCGAGAAGTCGCGTGCGGCACGCGGCCGCTCCGCCGGGCGCAGCGTGGCCGGCGCGCTCATGCCCAGATACCGGCATACCGCCGACGGAAAGGGCTTTCGCGTATGCCCGAGCTGGCGCGCCGCACGCTCGACGCGGGCGTCGCCCACCTGCGCACGCAGCCATGCCAGCACTTGGCGATCGGTGTCGTTGACGATACGGACCAGATGTTCCATCGCGCACCTCACTGTTCATAAATACAGTACTGTAAATATAACCAGTGTTTGCGGCGACCGCAAGCGGATGCGCACGCGCCTGGCCGTTCGGCCAGGGTCAACGCGCCGGCGCGGCGGCGCGGGCGATGCGGGCGGCGGCCGGGACGGGATTCGCGTAGCGTGCGTCGGTCAGCGTGCCGAGGAACGCGACGATGTCGTCGATTTCCGCGTCGGTCAGCGCGGGCGGCGTGCCGGGCCGGCGGTTCATCGGCGTCGAATTGACGTTGATGTTGCCGCGATAGGCGGCCGGCACGTCGTCGAACGTCCGGGCGCCGTGATACCAGCGGCCAGGGTCGGTCGAGCGCGTGTTGTAGAACGCGACCGCGTCGCGCAGCGTCGTGAACACGCCGTTGTGCATGAACGTCTGCTTGACCGCGACGTTGCGCAGTCCCGGCGTGCGCAGGTAGCCGCACCATTGCGTCGGCTCGGGCCAGCGCAGCCGCGCAGCCGTATCGCACAGACCGTTGTCGAAATGGCGCGGATCGCGGTTCGCGGGCAGCGCGTGGTTGCGCGGCACCGCGATCGCGTCGTAGCCGAAATCGGTGAAGAGCGAGCGCTCCGGCCGGCTCGACGTTTCCGACAGCGTATGGCAGCTCATGCAATTGCCCTTGTCGGGATTGCGGAACAGCGCCAGGCCGCGCATCTCGGCCGGCGCGAGCGGCTTGCGCGTGCGCAGGAACGCGTCGAAGCGCGACGTGAACGGCGCCATCTCGTCGCTCTGCAGATAGGCCTCGACGGCCGAGCCGAGCGCCCGCACCAGTTGCTCGGGATCGCGCCGCACCGACGTGCCGAAGCGCGCGGCGAGATCGCCCGCCAGTTTGGTGCCGTCGACCTTGCGCAGCAGCGCGGCCGGCGACCGGTTGTTCATCTCGTTCGGGTCGAACAACGGCCCGCGGATCTGTTCGGCGAGCGTGTCCGCGCGGCCGTCGCTGAACAGGCCGCCGAACGGCGACGGCGCGGGCGCGTCGTCGTCCTGGTAGAAGTGGCGGCGCGGCACGTAGCGCACGTAGAGCAGCGATGGCGCGTTGCGCTGGCTGAAGCGCCCGTGGCGGCTGCCTTCCGGCACGCCCGGCCCCGCGAGCGAAGCGGCCGACAAGGTCGGCGCGAACGCGCGCCCCGGATCGTGGCAGCCCGCGCACGACATGCCGCGCGGCTCGGACAGCCGCGGATCGAAGAAGATCCGGCGGCCCAGCGCAACCAGCGTCGGGTCGGGCGCGAAACGGGCGGTGGCCGCGTCGACCTTGTCGGTCACCTGCGGCGTGCCGTTGCCGATCGTGCCGACGACGCGCGCAGGCGGCGCGCCGGGGAGCAGGGTCGTTTCGGCAGGTGCGCCGTGGGCCGCGAGCGCCGCTCCGGCGAGCACGGCGGCGGCAAGGGCGCGTACCGCCCGTCCGCCGGCGGCCGGAACCGCGGCGGACGCCGAACGCCCGGCGAGGGCGACCGAAGGAATCGGCTGCCTTCGCGATCCAGCAGTTCGTCCCCGGCAGCCGGCCGCATCCGCCGAACACGCCGAACACGCCGCATACGCCGCATACGCCGAATCCACCGAATCCACCGAACACGCCGAATCCATCAAACCGCCATGCAATCGAACTTCATCACTCACGGCGCGATGAACCCCGTCTTGTCGCATGCGAGCGTGTTGCCCGACTGGTCGCACGACGCGAGCAGCTTGCCCGCCGCCGAATACGCATGGAACACCCAGCCCGTCGCCGGCGCCGCGCGTCGCTCCATGATCAGGAAACCGAAGCTGTTGTTGTGCGACAGCCGTTCGATCACGGCGCCCGGCGCCGGCGTCAGGCCGGCGGGGAACGGGTCGGGCAGCGCGACGTCGAGGTTGTCGCCGCCGTTGCCGGACACGATCGTCGCCGGATGCCCGGACGAGAAGTTGATCGCCTGGAAGTCGTGCACGTGCCCGTGCAGCGCGACGTGGATGCCGGGCGGGTAGTACGCCTGCGCGTTCAGGCTCGCCATCACCGACTGCAGCGCGAGGTTGCCCGGCGCGGGCGTGCTGCCGGCGATCGGCGCGAACGCGAGGATCGGATGATGGTTCGTGAAGATCGTCGTCGACATGCCGGCCTTCGACGCGAGCGACGCGACCGTCTGGAACTGCTTCTGGTAGATGCGGAATTGCGCGTCGGTCGTCTTCAGCGGATTGCGGCCGACCTTCGCGGTGTCGAACACGATCACCTGCGTACCGCCGCCGAGCGACACCGCATAGGGATCCGAGTAGTTCGCGTCGTCGTCGTTGGCCGGATCGTCGCACGAACGGGCCGCCGAATACGGGCGCGGATCGAGGAAGCGGTACCAGCCCTGGCCGGCCCGTGCGCATTCCTCGTGGTTGCCGCGCACGACGACCCACGGCGCTTTCGCGAACAGCGGCGCGGCCGGGCGGAACAGGTCGGCCTGCCACGCATCCCAGCCATAGCCCCACGGGCTGTCCTTGCAGCCGGCGATGTCGGGCGGGCACGCGTTTTCGCGGTAGTGATAGTCGCCGACGTGCAGCACGAGGTCCGGCGACAGCTTCGCGACGCTCGCCGCAATCGTGTCGAACGGCCAGACCGTCGCGTCGTTGCACGCCTGCCATGCGTTGTCGGCCTTCTTCATCCGGCAACCGGTGTCGGCGATGATCGCGATGCGCTGCGGCTGCGCTTTCGGCAGCGGCAGTGCGCGGCCCGCGACGCTCGCCGTTTGCGCATCGGCCGGCAGCGCCCCTTCGCAGACCGACACCGGGAAGCTCGACGGTTTCGAGTCGGCCGCGGCGCTCGCCGTCGGACGCTGCGCGACGGTCGCGGCGCCGGCGCGCAGCGTCATGCGTGACAGCTTGCCGTCGACGGACAGTTGCGGGCACAGCGGATCGCTCGCGGATGCGGGGCTGTAGCTCGTGATCACGCGTGCGATCGCCTGGTTCGCGTCGCCGATCTCGACCCACGCGGCCTGGAGGTTGATCGCGGCGCTGGCCGGATCGGCGGGCGTATCGATGTGATTCGAACACGCGGACAGCGCCGCGAGGGCAACAAGCGGAGCGCAGCGCGCGAGCAGTGCGCGCGGGAGGAGTCGTCGCATGAGAGGCACCGTAGGAAAGTCGTCAACGATACGCAGCGCGAGTGTAAGAAATGTGAAGGGCGGAGTCCGACGGCCGGCCGGCGCGCGAGTCGTGCCGCGGTCGCGGCCTTGACCTCAAGCCGGCTTGAAGCAGCATAGTCCGGATCACGGTCAACGATACGGACGAAAAAGGAGAATCGACGATGAAAGACAGCCGGGCAAACGAAGCGCAGTCTGCGCTGTGGAATGGTCCGTCGGGGCTGGCATGGGTCGACGCGCAGCGCTCGCTCGACCGGATGTTCGAGCCGTTCGAGACGCTGCTCGCGGACGCGGCGGCCGCGGCATCCGCGCGCAGCGTGCTCGACGTCGGCTGCGGCACCGGCGCGGTGACGCTCGCGATCGCACGGCGGCTTGGCAGGCACGCGCACTGTACCGGCGTCGATATTTCGGCGCGGATGATTGCCGCCGCACGGGCGCGTGCCGAACGCGCCGGCCTGGGCGCCGGCTTCGCGCATGCCGATGCGCAGACGCATGCATTCGCGCCGGCTCGGTTCGACCTGATCGTGTCGCGCTTCGGCGTGATGTTCTTCGACGATCCGGTGCGCGCCTTCGCGAACCTGCGGCAAGCGGCGCGCGCGAACGCGCAACTGCGATTCGTTGCATGGCGCGGCGCCGCCGACAATCCGTTCATGACGACGGCCGAACGTGTCGCGGCAACGTTGCTGCCGGACCTGCCGGCGCGGCAGCCGGGGGCGCCGGGGCAATTCGCGTTCGGCGACCGGCAGCGGGTCGCGTCGGTGCTGTCGGACAGCGGCTGGGCCGACATCGCGATCGAGCCGATCGACCAGGCGTGCGCGTTGCCCGAGGCGGCATTGAACGACTACATCGCGCGGCTGGGCCCGGTCGGGCTCGCGCTTCAGGACGCGGACGACGCGACGCGGCGGCGTGTGGTCGAAACAGTGCGCGCTGCGTTCGAGCCTTACGTGCAGGGCGCTGACGTGCGGTTCGACGCGGCGTGCTGGCTCGTCACGGCGCGGGCGCCGTCTGCATGACGCGTCAGGCTACGAGGACGACCGACGTTCGGCATGCACGCTGCCGTTTGCGCATGACGAGGCAAGGCCGCGCCGCCGCGCAAACGACAGATATCAGCCGCGCCTCGCACGCAACATCAGCCACGCGCAGCCCGCCGCGACGAGCGCGAGCCCGAGCAGCACCGCCTCGACGCCGAGCGCGAAACCGGGCGGCATCTCGCCGCTGTTCGGCACGGGCGACAGGTTGGCGGTGATCGCGATCGCACCGCCGGCCAGCAACGCGATGCAGACGATCCAGTAGACCTTGCCGCGCGGCGCGGCGGTGCGGATTCGCCACAGCGCGAGGCCGACGCCACCGAGGTAAAGCACCGCGAGCGTCGCGAGCGCGATGAAGTCGCCGGTGCGATCGTGCAGCAGGCCGCTCATCGTGCGACTCCGTCGGAGGCCACGCGTCCGCACGATGCGATGAACGCGTCGACCGCGTGGCCGATCCGGCCGTTCACGCGCTCCCGCAGCATCGGATACAGCCCGGACCGCAGCGTCAGCGGCAGGTTGTAGCGGAAACCGAAGTACGCGAGCACGAGCCCCGTCAGCCCGTAGATCGCCCATGCATGGAAGCCCCAGTGGAAGAAGGGCATCAGCATGGCCTCGCGCGCGGTGGCGGGCGTGCTGGGGGCGACGGCCTGCGGCTCGAACGCCGTGGGGGTGGAGGGACGGGAACCTGGCATGGCTGGCATCCAGTTGTGGGCGCAACGAGGCGCGACGCCGCCCGGCGCGCGCGTCGCACGTCGGACCCTGATACGGCGTGCGTCGAGTGTAGCGCGGTGTCGGGACTGCAAGAAGGGGCAAGCAGCAGGGATTAACCTGATGAATTGTAGGGTATCGGGCCGATCGCGAAAACCCTCGCACTGCGCGGCGCGTGCGACGGAGCGCAGACCGAGCGCAGACGAGGCGCGGAATCCGGCGCCCCGGATGATGCGGACCGTCCGGGGCGCCGGCAGGCGATGCGCTGCCGCGATTTCAGAACGTCACGGCGATCCCGGCCATGCCGACGAACTGGCCGTGCGTCGTCGACGGCGTGAGCTGCTGCGAGTCGCCGACGATCGGCGCCGCGTCGACGATATGGCCGGCACCTTGCGCGCCGAGCGTGCGCCCGCTCGAATGCGTATACGCCTGCAGCGCATAGAGCGTCGTGCGCTTCGACAGGCTGTACGACTCCTTCAGCGAATACTGCTGGTAGCGGGCCGCGTTCGACACGCCGTTCGCCTTCGACGCGAGCGTGTACGCGAACGCGCCGGCCACCGAGAAGGTCGGCGTGAAGCGGTACGCGGCGAGCGCGCCGTAGGTGTTGAACACGGCCGTATTCGCGAACGCGGAGCCGTTGCCGGGCAGGTACTTCACGTTCGAGTAGTTGAGGCCAATCGTCAGGTTGCCGAGCGTGTAGTTGCCGGCCGTCGCGACCTGCTCGACGGCCTTCGCGGTCAGGTAGCCCTGGTTCAGCACCGACACGGCGAAGCTGCCCGACGCCGCGGTCGCCGGATTCAGGAACCCCGCCGACGAACCCGAACTGTTGATGCGCAGGTAGCCGGCCGCGATTCCGACCGGCCCGTTCGCATAGCGCAGCGCGGCGCTGAACGTATTGCCCTTGCCGGTCGCGCCGGCGATGCCGCCGAACGCGTACATCGCGCTCGCGGTCAGCCCGGACAAGATCGGAGACGTATAGGTGACCGAGTTGTTCACGCGGATGGTCGTGTCGAGGCCGTCGATGTCGCCCGGATGCGCGCCGGTCGCACCGGTCAGCCAGCTGCTCGACGCGTAGGGGCCGACCAGCAGGAAGTACGGCGTGTACTGGCGGCCGGCCGTCACCGTGCCGTAATGGTCGTTGCGCAGCCCGACGAAGGCCTGGCGGTTGAAGATCGTGCCGGCGGCGGCTTGCGCGCCGGTGTTCAGGTTGAAGCCGGATTGCAGGTCGAAGATCGCGTGCGTGCCGCCGCCGAGATCCTCGTCGCCGCGCAGCCCGAACTTCGACGCATACAGGTTGCCGTCGCGCATGTACACGTTCGAGTGGCCTTGCTGGTTGTTCACGTACGCGAGCGAATCGTCGACCACGCCGTACAGCGTCACGCTGCTCTGCGCATGGGCGGCGGAAGCGCCGAGCGACGCGGCGGATAAAATCAGGATTACATAATGATGATGCGGTGCCTTCATTGTCGATCTCCAGGTCTCTTCAGGGGGCGGGAGGCTGGACGGCCTCCTCTTGGATGGCGGGGCGGGCCGCGTGCGCGGTCCGCCCGAACATGGCTCGGCGCTTGCCCGAGCGTGCGCGGTCAGTCGTCGAGCGCCACGACGAGGCGACGCCACGCGCCGTCCCGCGCATCGTGCTCGACGCGCGCGCCGCGCACCGCAAGCGCGCCTTGCAGCGACGCCGGCAGCAGGATCTCGAGGCGCTCGGCGGGGCGATGCATGCGGCCGTCCCAGCGGACCGACACGCCGAGTTCGCCCGACGCCTGGCGGCCGGTCTCGATGCGCCACAGCCCGTATTCGCCGTCGCGCCACGCTTCCGTTTCGCCGTCGTCCTCGACGCATTCGCCGTATGCGACACCGTCCTCGATGCGCGGCGCGACGAGGAAGCCGCGCGTGTCCGCGCGCGCGCCGAAGCGTTGCTCGGCGACGTTCAGCGGCAGCACGCGGCCTTCGCGCAACAGCATCACCGGCGTGTCGAGCGGCGCGGGCAGCGTCACGCTCGCGCCGCCGTCGAACGATCGCGCGCTCGCGCAGCACAGCCAGCGCGCGCCCGACGGCAGGTAGACCGTGCGCTCCGTGCGGCCCGGGTCGACCACCGGCGCGACGAGCAGCGCGTCGCCGAGCATCATGTCGTCGCATTCGTCGTAGCAGCGCGGGTCGCGGGGGAAGTCGCCGAAGGTCGGCCGCAGCACGGGCTCGTAGCGCGTGGTCGACAGCCACAGCAGGTGATAGAGATAAGGCAGCAGCCGGTAGCGCTGCTTGATCAGCGACGCGATCCGCGCGGTGATCTCCGGATACATCCACGGTTCGTTGACGGTGCCGTCGTCATTCCACGAATGGATGCTGAAGCGCGGCATGAAGATGCCGAACTGGACCCAGCGCAGCAGCAGCTCGGGCGACGGTGCGGGACCGGAGAAGCCGCCGATGTCGTGACCGATGTTCGACACGCCCGACAGCGCGAGCCCGAGGCCCATCTTCAGGTTGTAGCGCAGCGTTTCCCATGACGTGTAGTTGTCGCCGGACCAGGTCTGCACATAACGCTGCATGCCGGCGCCGCCGGAGCGTGACACGAGGAACGGCCGCTGCGCCGGCGCATGCGCGCGCTGCGCGTCGCGCGACGCACGCATCATCAGCATCGTCTGCAGCACTTTCGCCTCGCGCGCGGGAAATGGCTGGCCGAAGCCGTGCGCGATCGCGTCGGGCGACCAGATCTCGTATTCGTTGTTGTCGTTCCAGGTCGACTCGATCCCGTAGTCGAGCAGCGCCGACGTGACCTGCTCGCGCCACCAGCGGCAAGCGTCCGGTTGCGTGAAGTCGATATATGCGCCGACCTCGTCCCAGAACTGCACCCACGCGGGTTCGCCGGACGCCGAGCGGATCAGCAGCCCGCGCGCTGCAGCGTCTTCGAATGCGGGATGGTCGCGCAGCAGGCACGGCTTGATGTTCGCGCACAGGCGGATGCCGTGGTCTCGGTAGTGCTTCACGAAACCCTTCGCGTCGGGAAACTTCTCGCGGTTCCAGTTGAACACGTAGCGCTTCGCGCCGATCGACGTATAGCCCGACGACAGGTGGAACGAATCGCACAGGATGTCGTGCGATTCACACTGCTCGACGAACCGGTTCATCTGGCGCTGCGCGTCCGGCGCGTCGGTGTAGCTCATCGTCGATCCCGAATAGCCGAGCCCCCATTTCGGCGTGCGCGCCGGGCGCCCGGTGAGCCACGTGAAGCGCCGTGCGGCCGTGAGCGGCGTGTCGGGCGATGCGATGAAGTAGTAGTCGAGATCGCCGTGCTCGGCGACGAAGTAGCGGTACAGCCCATGGTAGTTGTCGAGCTCGCGGCCCATGTCGAACGTGCAATCCGACAGCGTGTCGTAGAACAGCCCGAAGCCCTGGCACGCGTCGGGCGACCAGGTCACGTAGAACGGGATGTGCTTGTAGAGCGGGTCCGTGTGCTTCGCGCTGTAGCCCATCGCGTCGATGTTGCGCATCTCGAAGCGCGCGCCGGTACGGTCGAGGTCGCCCGCGCGTTCGCCGAGGCCGTACACCTTGTCGCCGCGCTCGCGGGCGACGTAGTGATAGGCGCGGTCGTCCCACCAGCCGAAGTTGTACGCCTGCGTCGCGCGGTCGGCGAGCACGACGCGCCACGTGCCGTCGGCACCACGCATCGACCACGTGCAATGGCCGCCTTGCCGGCTTACCGTAAGACGGATCTGCGCGGTCTCGATGCGCACGCCGCCGTCGTCTTCGCCGAAGTCGTAGACGGGCAGCGCGAACCCGCCGAGGTCGAGACGGTCGCGGCCCTCGAGCGGCACGTCGTCGAGGCCCGGTGCGATCGTCCAGGTGCGCGGGTTGCGCGGCGTCGCGTCGGGCAGCACGCGCACGCGCACGATGTCGTCCTCGAGCACGAAGATCTCGAGGGTCGCGCCCGCGTCGGACGCGAGCAGCACACGGTTCGCCTGCCGGGCGGCGACGCGGAACACGGGCGGATGAAGAAGCGAAGTCATGAAGGCGATTCCTGGTGAAAACGGAGGTCAGGCGTGTTGCGCGAGCAGGCGTTCCTGCTTCGACTGCCCGCGGATCAGCACCGCGAGCAGCGTGACGCCGATGAGGTCGAACAGGCCGAGGCACGCGAACAGCGGGGCATAGCCGATCTTGTCGGCGAGCGCGCCGACCAGCAGCGAGAAGCCGAGTCCGCCGATCCACGCGGCCATGCCCGCGAAGCCGCTGGCGGTGCCGACTTCCTCGGGATCGAACACGTCGGCCGACAGCGTGTTGACGAGCGCGGAGATCATCTGGTGCGCGAAGCCGCCGACGCAGAACAGGGCAATGGCCGTGTACGGCGACGACACGAGCCCGATCATCGCCGGCCCGAGCATCAGCACCGAACCGAGCGCGACGCCGGCGACGCGGGACCACACGAGCGGCAGTTTGAACCGGTTCGCGAGGCAGGGCGACAGGTAGCCGCCCGCGATGCCGCCGAGGTCGGCCGCGAGAAACGGCATCCACGCGAACACGGCGATCTGCGTGAGCGCCATGTGGCGCTCGGTGGCGAGGTACAGCGGAATCCAGAAGCTGAAGGTCTGCCATGCGGGTTCCGCGAAGAAGCGCGGCAGCGCGATCGCCCAGAAGCGGCGCGCGGTGACGACGTCGCGAATCCGGCGCTTCGACACGGCCGGCATCGTGGCCTGGCCGTCGCGGATCAGCGTGCGCTCCTGCGACGTGAGGCGCGGATGATAGGCCGGCGAGCGGTACTGCGTGTACCAGAGCGCGGCCCACAGGAAGCCGAGGGCGCCGGTGACCATGAACGCGGATTGCCAGCCGAACCGCATCGACAGGAACACGACGAGCGGCGGCGCGATCGCGGCGCCGAGCGACGTGCCGGCATTGAAGTAGCCGACCGCGACGGATTTCTCGCGATCGGGAAACCATTCGGCGACGGCCTTCATCCCCGACGGAATCGCGGCGGCCTCGAACAGCCCGAGCAAGCCGCGCAGGATGCCGAGCGACAGCCAGCCCGACGCGAAGCCGTGCGCGACGCCGACCACCGACCACAGCATCGCGAACAGCGCGAACCCGAGCCGCAGCCCGATCAGGTCGACGATGAACCCGCACACCGGCTGCATGATCGTGTAGCCGATCTGGAACGCGCCGACGATATACGAGTACTGCTGCGTCGAGATCGCGAACACCTGCTTCAGTTCCGGTGCGAGCACCGCGAGGGAGTTTCGAGCGAGGTAGTTGAGGATCGTGCCGAGGCATACCAGCACGATGATCCACCAGCGCAACGCCTTGACTGTTTTCACTGCTGTCTCCTGATCCATGCAAGTCGCCCGGCCAGGGCGTCTCGTCCAGTCTTATTCGTACGATGTCCGATCTTAATGAGCGCCGATTCGCCCGGCTTTCCTCGAAATGACCACATTCAATCGAACATTTCGATGCTGTCGAAAGTCGATGTTATCAGACGACTGATCATTTTCGAGCATCCTATGTTCGAATTCGAATCAGGTCAACGTGAATCTGCATTCGAACGAACATGCTTGGGGTATTCCCGATAGGCGTGCAGATGGGGTATCCGGCGCGTTGCGTGACGACCGAGCGCCGAACGCCCGCTTGCCGGGGCCGAGCGGCCGTCGACGGGCCGACTGCATCAGCCGGGCCCGGCAATGGGCGTGACAACCCTGATGAAAATTTATTTTTTTCCTGCCGGCGGATTGTGTAAATTGATTTTCATCCACCTTGCAAAACCATTCGCATGACGCCGCTCGTACCGCACGATGTCAGTCACGAGGAATCCGCGATCGCGGAGCGCATCGCCTCGGCCATGCCGCGGATGACGCCGATCCACCGCCGGATGGGCGAGTTCGTGCTCGCGAATCCGTTCCGCGCGGCGACGATGCGGATCGACGAGCTGGCGCAGGCGGTGAATGCATCGATCGCGACCGCGAACCGCTTCGCGAAGGCGCTCGGCTTCGACGGCTATCCGGCGATGCGCGCGGCGCTCGTGCGCGGCTTCGAGGCGACGCTCGGCCCGGTCGAACGGCTGCGTTCCGCGCAGGAACAAGAGCAGGAGCAGGGCGTGCGCGGCGCCGCGTGGATCGACGCGGTGTTCGACCAGGCCGTCACGAACATCGAGAACACGCGTGCGCAGCTGGATGCGGCCGACGTCGAAGCGGCCGTCGAGGCGATCGTCGGCGCGCGGCGCGTGCTGATCCTCGGCGCCGGTTCGAGCGCGTTTCTGACCGGGTTGATGGAACACGGCCTGTCGGTGTGTCACGACAACGTGCAGTCGCTCGCGCTGCTCGGCGGCCCGTCGCATGCGGCGCGGCGCCTGTACACGGCCGACTCGCGCGATCTCGTGATCGCGCTCGCGTTTCCGCGCTACGTGAAGGACACGATCGAGCTGGCCCGCCGCGCGGCGGCGCGCGGCGCGCGCGTGCTCGGCATTTCCGACGGGCCCGGTTCGCCGCTGGCACCGATCGCGTCGCTGAACCTGTACGTGAAGGCCGAGCGGCGTTTCGCGGCCACGTCGGAAGCGGCCGTGCTGACGATGATCGAGGCGCTGATCGACGCGGTCGCGCTGCGCACGCACCGCTCCGCGAAGTCCGCCGCCGAAATGACCGAATTCCTGTTGCCGTGGCTGGTCCAGCCGCAAGCGGCGCTGCCGGCCGCCAACCCTTCTTCTTCCGGTCCGAAAAAATCATGACTTCATCCGCGATCGTCGCGATTCATGGCGGTGCAGGCACGATCCTGCGCGAGGCGATGGACACCGACACCGAACGCCGTTACCGCGCCGAACTCACCGCGATCCTGCAGGCCGCGCAGAAGGTGCTCGCCGACGGCGGCAGCGCGCTCGATGCCGTCACCGTCGCGGTGCGGATGCTCGAGGACTGTCCGTTGTTCAACGCCGGGCGCGGCGCCGTCTATACGGCCGAAGGCAAGCACGAGCTCGACGCGGCGGTAATGGACGGCACGACGCTCGCGGCCGGCGCGATCTGCTGCGCGACCCGCGTGCGCAATCCGGTCCTCGCCGCGCGGCGCGTGATGGAGGCGAGCGAGCACGTGCTGTTCGCGGGCGCGGGCGCCGATGCGTTCGCGGCCGCACAGGGCCTCGAACTCGCCGAGCCCGGCTACTTCGACACGGAAGCGCGTCGTGCGCAGTGGCTCAAGGCGCGCGAGGCGGCCGGCATGATGCTCGACCACGACGCGGCGACCTTCGCGTTCGGCGCCGGGCAGCCGGCCGAGCCGCTCGATCCCGACCGCAAGCACGGCACGGTCGGCGCGGTCGCGTGCGACCTGCGCGGCCATATCGCGGCGGCGACGTCGACCGGCGGCATCACCAACAAGCAGCCCGGACGCGTCGGCGATTCGCCGATCATCGGTGCCGGCTGCTACGCGGACGACGCGACCTGCGCGGTCTCCGCGACGGGCACCGGCGAGATGTTCATCCGGCTCGCGACCGCGCACGACGTGGCCGCGCAGATGGCGTATCGCGGCGCGTCGCTTGCCGACGCCGCGCACGACGTCGTGATGAACAAGCTGCCGCGCCTGGCCGGGCGCGGCGGGATCGTCGCGGTCGACGCGCACGGCAACGTCGCGATGCCGTTCAACACGGAAGGGATGTATCGCGGCTACGCGCGCGTCGGCGAGACGCCCGTGGTCGGCATCTATCGCGACGATGCGGCCTGATTCCGGATCGTACGAGGAGACCTTCGCATGACTTCGAGCCGAACCCCGTCCGCGCTGGTGCTGCCGGAACAGCGCGTGGTCGCCGTCGACGACCTGTCGGTGATGTTCCGACGAGAGAACGCGACGTTCGACGCGGTGCGCAACGTGTCGTTTCACGTCGATCGCGGCGAGACGCTCGCGATCGTCGGCGAATCGGGCTCCGGCAAGTCGGTCACGTCGCTCGCGCTGATGCGGCTCGTCGAGCACGGCGGCGGCGAGATCACGAGCGGCCGGATCGCGTTGCGGCGCCGCGGCGGCGCGCTCGTCGACCTCGCGCAGGCGAGTGCGGCGACGATGCGCGGGATCCGCGGCGCGGACATCGCGATGATCTTCCAGGAGCCGATGACGTCGCTGAACCCGGTGTTTACGGTCGGCGACCAGATCAGCGAGGCGATCGCGCTGCACCAGTCGAAGAGCGCGACCGAAGCGCGCGCGGAAGCGTTGCGGCTGCTCGATCTCGTGCGCATTCCGGAGGCGCGCCGCGTGTTCGCGCGCTATCCGCACCAGTTGTCCGGCGGGATGCGGCAGCGCGTGATGATCGCGATGGCGCTGTCGTGCCGGCCCGCGCTGCTGATCGCCGACGAACCGACGACCGCACTCGACGTGACGATCCAGGCGCAGATCCTGCAACTGATCCGCGGCCTGCAGGACGAAATGAACATGGGCGTGATCTTCATCACGCACGACATGGGCGTGGTGGCCGAAGTGGCCGATCGCGTGCTCGTGATGTATCGCGGCGAGAAGGTCGAGGAGGGCGAGTCCGAGCGCATTTTCGCGACGCCCGCGCATCGCTACACGCGTGCGCTGCTCGCGGCCGTGCCGCGGCTCGGCTCGATGCACGGCACCGATATCCCCGAGAAGTTTCCGCTGCTGAAGGTGGACGGCGCGAGCGCGGCCGCGCCGGCGCCTGCCGTGAACGACGCGAATGATGCGGCCGATGCGAACGATGCGAACGATGCCGCCGCGGTCCCCGCCGCCGGGCAGCCGCGCGTCGATCCGGCCGCGCCGCCGATCCTGCGCGTGCGCGATCTCGTTACGCGATTCCCGGTGAAGAGCGGCGTGTTCGGCCGCGTGTCGCAGTACGTGCATGCGGTCGAGCGCGTGAGCTTCGAGCTGCGTGCGGGCGAGACGCTGGCGCTCGTCGGCGAATCGGGCTGCGGCAAGTCGACCACCGGCCGCTCGCTGCTGCGCCTCGTCGAATCGCAGAGCGGCTCGATCGAATTCGACGGCCGCGACATCAGCGCGCTGAAGGGCCAGGACCTGCAGGCGCTGCGCCGGAACATCCAGTTCATCTTCCAGGATCCGTTCGCGTCGCTGAACCCGCGCCTGACGGTCGGTTTCTCGATCATGGAGCCGCTGCTCGTGCACGGTGTCGCGAGCGGCCGCGAAGCGCAGGCGCGCGTCGACTGGCTGCTCGACAAGGTCGGCCTGCCGCCGGAGGCCGCGCGCCGCTATCCGCACGAATTCTCGGGCGGCCAGCGCCAGCGGATCGCCATCGCGCGCGCGCTCGCGCTGAATCCGAAGGTCGTGATCGCCGACGAATCGGTGTCCGCGCTCGACGTGTCGGTGCAGGCGCAGATCGTGAACCTGATGCTCGACCTGCAGCGCGAGCTCGGCGTCGCGTATCTGTTCATCTCGCACGACATGGCCGTCGTCGAGCGCGTCAGCCATCGGGTCGCGGTGATGTATCTCGGCCAGATCGTCGAGATCGGCCCGCGCCGTGCGGTGTTCGAGGCGCCGCAGCATCCGTACACGAGGAAGCTGATGAGCGCGGTGCCGGTGGCCGACCCGGCACGCCGGCATGCGCCGCGCCAGCTCGCGGCGGACGAGATTCCGAGCCCGATCCGCGCGGTCGGCGACGAGCCGATCGTCGCACCGCTCGTCGCGGTCGGCCCCGATCACTACGTCGCGACGCATCGCGTCGGCGGCGCGTATTGATCGAGCGGCGAGGCGCATATGGACCGTAGCTGCGCACGCGCCAGGCAACGGCGTCACTTCCCGGAGCGGATGCAGTCGCGCCGCGATTTCCACCACGCGTTACCGAATCATCCACAGGAGCCAGACAAAATGAACAAGCCGCATTCGTTCCCGATGTTCCGCCCGCGCGCGCTGTTCGCCGCGGGGGCAGGCGCGCTCGCGCTGTCGGTCGCCGCGCCCGCGTTCGCGCAGCAGAACGTCGTGGTCGCCGTGTACTCGACGTTCACGACGATGGATCCGTACGACGCGAACGACACGGTGTCGCAGGCCGTCGTGAAGTCGTTCTACGAAGGGCTGTTCGGCTTCGACAAGGACATGAAGCTCGTGAACGTGCTCGCGACGAGCTACCAGGCGTCGCCCGATGCGAAGGTCTACACGGTCAAGCTGCGCCCGGGCGTGAAGTTCCACGACGGCACCGACTTCAACGCCGACGCGGTGAAGGCGAACTTCGACCGCGTGACCGATCCGGCGAACAAGCTGAAGCGCTACGGGCTGTTCCGCGTGATCGAGAAGACCGAGGTGGTCGATCCGATGACGGTGCGCTTCACGCTGCGCGAGCCGTTCTCCGCGTTCATCAACACGCTCGCGCACCCGTCGGCGGTGATGATCTCGCCGGCCGCGCTGAAGAAGTGGGGGCGCGACGTGTCGCTGCATCCGGTCGGCACGGGCCCGTTCGAGTTCGTCGAATGGAAGCAGACCGACGACATGAAGGTGAAGAAGTTTGCCGGCTACTGGAAGAAGGGCTATCCGAAGGTCGATTCGATCGACTGGAAGCCGGTGGTCGACAACAACACGCGCGCCGCGCTGCTCAAGACCGGCGAGGCGGATTTCGCGTTCACGATTCCGTTCGAGCAGGCGGCCGACCTGAAGAGCAATCCGAAGGTCGAGCTGATCGAGCGGCCGTCGATCATCCAGCGCTACATCTCGCTGAACACGCAGAAGAAGCCGTTCGACAATCCGAAGGTGCGTGAAGCGCTGAACTACGCGGTCAACAAGGAGGCGCTCGCAAAGGTCGTGTTCGCCGGCTACGCGACGCCGCAGACGGGCGTCGCCCCGGTCGGCGTCGAATACGCGACCAAGCTCGGGCCCTGGCCGTACGATCCGGCGAAGGCGCGCGCGCTGCTGAAGGAGGCCGGTTATCCGAACGGCTTCGAGTCGACGCTCTGGTCCGCGTACAACCATTCGACGGCGCAGAAGCTGATCCAGTTCGTCCAGCAGCAGCTCGCGCAGGTCGGCGTGAAGGTGCAGGTGCAGGCACTCGAGGCCGGCGAGCGGGTCGCGAAGGTCGAGAGCGCGCAGGATGCGGCGGCGGCGCCGGTGCGGATGTACTACAGCGGCTGGTCGGCCTCGACGGGCGAGGCGAACTGGGCGCTGTCGCCGCTGCTCGCGTCCACGTCGGCGCCGCCGAAGCTCTACAACACCGCGTACTACAAGAACGGTGCCGTCGACGACGATCTCGCGAAGGCGCTCGAGACGACCGACAACGCGAAGAAGGCCGCGCTGTACGCCGACGCGCAGAAGCTGGTGTGGGCCGACGCGCCGTGGATCTTCCTGGTGCAGGAGAAGATCGTCTACGCGCGCAGCAAGCGCCTGCACGGCATGTACGTGATGCCGGACGGTTCGTTCAACTTCGACGAAATCTCGGTGAAATGACGGCAGCTCGCCCGCTGTCCGGCGCCGGCGGCGCAAGCTGCCGGCGCGCTGATTCGATCGGTGTCCCATGCTGAATTTTCTCGTCAAACGCCTGTTCGGCCTGCTGCCCACGCTCGCGATCGTCGCGGTGCTGGTGTTCCTGTTCGTGCACCTGCTGCCGGGCGACCCGGCGCGGCTCGCGGCCGGCCCCGAAGCCGACGACGCGACGGTCGCGCTGGTGCGTGCCGATCTCGGGCTCGACCGGCCGCTGCCCGCGCAGTTCGCGAACTTCTTCGTGAAGATCGCGCACGGCGATTTCGGCACGTCGACGCGCAGCAAGCGGCCGGTGTCGACCGAGATCGGCGAGCGCTTCATGCCGACGCTGCTGCTCACGCTCGTCAGCATGGTGTGGGCGACGGCGTTCGGGATGGCGATCGGGATCGCGTCGGCGGTATGGCGCAACCGCTGGCCCGACCGCCTCGGGATGACGATCGCGGTGTCGGGCATCTCGTTTCCGGCGTTCGCGCTCGGCATGCTGCTGATGGAGATCTTCTCGGTGAAGCTCGGCTGGCTGCCGGTCGTGCCGGACGGCACGTGGAAGAGCTATGTGCTGCCGTCGCTGACGCTCGGCGCCGCGGTCGCGGCCGTGATGGCGCGTTTCACGCGCGCGTCGTTCGTCGAGGTGCTCAACGAGGACTACGTGCGCACCGCGCGCGCGAAGGGCGTGCACGAGCCGCTGGTGGTGCTCAAGCACTGCCTGCGCAATGCGATGATCCCGGTCGTCACGATGATGGGGCTGCAGTTCGGCTTCCTGCTCGGCGGCTCGATCGTCGTCGAGGCCGTGTTCAACTGGCCGGGGCTCGGGCGCCTGCTGGTCGATGCGGTCACGATGCGCGACTACCCGGTGATCCAGGCGATCGTGCTGCTGTTCTCGCTCGAATTCATCCTGATCAACCTGACCGTCGACGTGCTGTACGCGGTCATCAACCCGACCATCCGGTTCAAGTGAGCGTGAGGCCAGCATGAACGCGACTGTCCAGCCCGCGGCGCCGGCCGCATCGAACACGATCCGCACGCCGTGGCGTGAATTCTGGCGCAAGTTCCGCAAGCAGACCGTCGCGCTGGTCGCCGGCGGCTTCGTGCTCGCGCTCGTCGTGCTGGCCTTCGTCGGCCCGCACATCGTGCCGTTCGATCCGGAGAACTACTTCGACTACGACGCGCTGAACGCGGGGCCGTCGGCCGTGCACTGGTTCGGCGTCGACTCGCTCGGCCGCGACATCTTCAGCCGGATCGTGACCGGCACGCGCATCTCGCTCGCGGCCGGCTTCTTCTCGGTCGCGCTCGGCGCGCTCATCGGCACGTTCTTCGGGCTGCTCGCCGGCTACTACGAAGGCTGGTGGGACCGCATCACGATGCGCGTGGCCGACGTGCTGTTCGCGTTCCCGGGGATCCTGCTCGCGATCGGCGTGGTCGCGATCCTCGGCAACGGGATGGTCAACGTGATCTGCGCGGTCGCGATCTTCAGCATTCCGGCGTTCGCGCGGCTCGTGCGCGGCAACACGCTGATGCTCAAGCACATGACCTACGTGGAAGCCGCGCGCAGCATCGGCGCGTCCGACTGGACGATCATCATGCGGCACATCCTGCCGGGCACCGTGTCGTCGGTCGTCGTCTACTTCACGATGCGGATCGGCACGTCGATCATCACGGCCGCGAGCCTGTCGTTCCTCGGGCTCGGCGCGCAGCCGCCGACGCCGGAGTGGGGCGCGATGCTCAACGAGGCGCGCGCGGACATGGTGACCGCGCCGCACGTCGCGATCTTCCCGAGCCTCGCGATCTTCCTGACCGTGCTCGCGTTCAACCTGCTCGGCGACGGGCTGCGCGACGCGCTCGACCCGAAGCTGGAGCGGCGCTGATGAAAGCCGTGCCCATGTGGGCCGCGACGCTGCCGGCCGGGCCGCGCGGCACGATCGCCGACGTGCCGGGCGTGACGGTCGGCCATGCGACGCTCGATGCGGGCGACGTGCAGACGGGCGTCACCGTCGTGAAGCCGCACCCGGGCGACCTGTACCGCAGCAAGGTGCCGGCCGGCGCGGCCGTGATCAACGGCTTCGGCAAGAGCGTCGGGCTCGTGCAGGTCGACGAACTGGGCACGCTCGAAACGCCGATCGCGCTGACCAACACGTTCGGCGTCGGCGCGGTGGCGCAGGCGCAGATCCGCGCGGCGGTCGCGGAGAACCCGCAAATCGGCCGCGACTGGCCGACCGTCAACCCGCTCGTGTTCGAGTGCAACGACGGCTATCTGAACGACATCCAGGCGTTCGCGGTGACGGCCGCGCATTACGACGAAGCCTGCAATACCGCGGCGCGAGATTTCGCACGTGGCGCGGCAGGCGCCGGGCGCGGGATGTCGTGTTTCGACCTGAAGGGCGGGATCGGCTCCGCGTCGCGCGTGGCCGTCGCGGCCGGCAGGCCGTATACGGTCGGCGCGCTGGTGCTCGCGAATTTCGGCCGGCTGCCGATGCTGACGCTCGGCGGCGTGCCGGTCGGTCGGATCGTCGCGCAGCGGCGTGCCGCAGCGGACGCTCAGCCGACGCACGCGGCGCCGCCCGAGCAAGGCTCGATCATCCTGCTGCTCGCGACCGATGCGCCGCTCGACGCGCGGCAACTGTCGCGGCTCGCGCGCCGCGCGGGCGCGGGGCTCGCCCGCACCGGCTCGGTCTACGGACATGGCAGCGGCGACATCGCGCTCGCCTTTTCCACCGCGTACACGATCGCGCACGATGCGTCGACCGTCGCGCTGCCGGCCCTCGTGGCCGATGCGGCGCTCGACCCGCTGTTCATGGCCGCGGCCGAAAGCGTCGAGCACGCGATCGCCGACGCGCTGCTGCAGGCCGTGACCGTGACCGGCCGCGACGGCCACGTACGGCAATCGCTGCGCGATGCGGTGCCCGATCTCGAACGGTTATTCAACGCAGGCAACGAAGGACGTCCGAGCCATTCATGAAGATTCTGATCTCGACCGACATCGAGGGTGTCGCCGGCGTGTTCGCCCTCGAGCAGACGCGTGCCGGCAATCCGGAATACGAACGCGCGCGCCGCTGGATGACCGCCGAGGCGAACGCGGCGATCGAAGGCGCGTTCGCCGGCGGCGCGAAGGCCGTCTGGGTCAACGATTCGCACGGCGGCTTCCGCAATCTGTTGCCCGACGGGCTCGATGCCCGCGCCCGCGTCGTGCTCGGCAAGCCGCGCATGCTGGGGATGATGGCGGGCCTCGAGCAGCAGCCCGACCTCGTGTTCATGATCGGCTTCCATGCGAAGTCGCAGACGCGCGGCGTGCTTGCACACACCATCAACAGCTTCGCGTTCACGCAGGTTTGGCTGGACGGCGTCGAACTCGGCGAAGCCGGGCTGTACGGCGCGCTGGCGCGCGAATACGGCGCGCACGTCGCGCTGGCGTCGGGCGACGACGTATTCGCCGAGGAAACCCGGCCGCTGTTTCCGGACGCGCGTTTCGAGACGGTCAAGACGGCCGGCGGCGCATCGAGCGGCGACACGCTCACGCCGGCCGCGTCCTGCGCGCGCATCGCGACCGCCGCACGCGAAACGGTCGCGCATGCGCTCTCGTCCGGCTGGCGTGCGGGCGCGCACCGGCCCGCGCCGGCCGCTTGCACGCTGCGCGTGCAGACGGCCGCGCTCGCCGATCTGTTCTGCGTGCTGCCGTCGCTCGAGCGGGTCGATGCGGTGACGCTGCGCTTCGACGGGCCGTCGGTCGAGCACGTGGTGCGCACGCTGAACAGCCTGTCGGCCATGTCGTTCATGCTGCGGTGATGCGTGCCGACCGGATGCCGTCGGTGCGCGGCGCGTCATACACCGGGCGCGCGGTCTGCCGCCGTGTCGAGCAGGAATGCTTCCATCGCGGCGACCAGCGCGAGCGGGGTTTCGTTCATCGGGTAATGACCGGCATTGCGCAGCACGTCGACGGTTGCGCGCGGATAGCGCCGCAGATAGGTGCGCGCCATCAGCGCCGCGTCGAACGCCGGGTCGTGCTCGCCGATCAGCACCTTCACCGGATGGTGGCCCGTGATGTCGTCGCTGAAATCCGTGTCGGCCCACGCGCGGAAATACGCGCCGAACGCGTGCGGCGACGAACAGGATGCCGAATACGCGGCTTTCCACTCGACCCAGGCGGCGGGCAACCGGCCGCCGGTGCTGCGATCGATGATGGTGCGGCGATCGGCGAGGTGGTCGGCGGCGCGTTCGAATAGCGCGCGTCGCGCGGCGTCGAACGGCAAGCCGCCGCACGGCACCGGCGCGATCGGCACCAGCGCGCGCACCCGGTCGGGCGCCATGGCGGCGACCTTCTCGATCGCCATGCCGCCCATCGAGTGGCCGACGAGGCTGAACGTACGCCAGCCGAGCGCGTCGGCGAGGGCGAGCGTGTCGGCGGCGATTTCGGCGATCGAGTACGCGCCGTGCGCGCCGCGCATGCCGCCGTAGCCGCGGTAGTCCATGAACACATAGGTGAAGCGTTCGTGCGACAGCCACGTCTCGACGGGCTCGAACGCACGCGCGTCGCCGAACCAGCCGTGCAGCACGAGAACAGGGTGGGGGCCGTCCCCCATGCGATGAAACGTATTGGGCATCTCCGCTCCGAAGAAGTCGCTATCCGGCCGATGCGGCCGTCGGGTCTTGCGGCCATCCGGCCGCGCAAGCGTGGAGCGGATCGTAGACCGATCGAAGGTGACCCGCCTTCGATATCGGGTCATTCATGATGGAATTCGGGCCTTGAGAAATACGCTGCTGGATCCCTACGAAGACATTCCCCGTAGCGTCGTGGTGACCGCCAACGACTACGCGGCGGGCACGACGTTTCCGGAGCACGCGCACCGGCGCGGGCAGTTCGCGTTCGCGTCGCGCGGCACGATCAGCGTGTCGACGCCGCACGGCCGCTGGCTGGTGCCGCCGCAGCGCGCGTGCTGGGTGCCGGCCGGCGTGCGGCACGAAATGACGATGACCGGGCCGGTCACAATGCTCAACACGTTCGTGTCGGACGACACGGCCGAGGCCGCGGGGCTGCCGGACCAGTGCGGCGTGTACGGCGTGTCGCCGCTCCTGCGGCAACTGATCGACGATGCGATCGACCTGCCGGCGATGTACGACGTCGACGGCCGAGCGGGCAAGCTGATGGCGCTGCTGGTCGCGGAAATCGCGACGATGCCGCGGCTGTCGCTGCACGCGCCGCTGCCGGCCGACGCGCGCCTCGCGAAGATCTGCCGGCATCTGTTCGCGTCGCCGTCGATCGCCGCCGATCTCGACCAGGTGGCGACCGACGCGGGCGTGAGCCGGCGCACGTTTACGCGGCTGTTCCGCGCGCAGACCGGCGTGAGTTTCGCCGCCTGGCGTCAGCAGGTCTGCATGCTGGCGGCGATTACCCGCCTGAGCGACGGGCAGCCGGTGACGCGGGTCGCGTTCGATCTGGGCTATGCGAGCGCGAGCGCCTTTACGTCGGCGTTTCGCCGCATCCTCGGCGAAACGCCGAGCCGGTATCTGGAGGTTCGCCGCTAGCCGGAACGGAGGCGGCAGCGAGTGCGGCGGCGTGCTCCGGTCGCGGACGAAAAAAACGCGTCTGCCAGGTTTCGGTCAGACGCGCTTGAAGGCACTCGGTCAGAAAAATGCGCGCTCAGGCAGCGGGGCAGTGTTCGCGCATTGCGGGTGAAATTGTTGCCTGTTCCGATTCAATCCCGTCGATGTCGGGCAGATAGCAAAGCATACGCCGTGTAACGCGCAAACGATATCGTGCGGGCCCGACGATTCATGTGCTGTCGCAGCATGCGTTTCAATCGCGCGTTTGATGCCGGAGGCGGGAGCAGTCAACCAAGGGGCGTCGGCCGACCCGATCGGGCGTGCTGCGGCACGGCATCGAATGTGGCGGCCCCAAAGCGAAAACCGCCGCACGACGCGATGCCTGTCGGTATCGCGCCACACGGCGGTTCGGTGCGGGCAGCCGGCGTGCGCCGGCTCGCGCGTCACACGTCGAAGAACACGGTCTCGTCCGGCCCCTGCATGCGGATATCGAAGCGGTACACGACGGGCCGGCCCGGTTGCGCGTCGCGCTTCGCGACGAGCGTTGCGCGGCGTTCGGCCGGCACGAGGTTCAGCACCGGATCGGCCGCGTTCGCCGCGGCTTCGTCGTCGAAATACACGCGGGTGAACGCGTGGGTCAGGATCCCGCGCATCATCACGGTCACGTTGATGTGCGGCGCTTCGTCGGCGGCGGCGCGGCCCGGCTTGACCGTCTGGACGACGAAGCGGTGCTGCGCATCGGTGCCCGTGCCGACGCGTGCGAAGCCCGTGAAGCCGGACTTCGCGATGTCGTCGCGCGACGCGGGATAGCGGCCCGCGCCGTCCACCTGCGTGAATTCGAGCACCGCGTCGCTGACGACGTTGCCGTCGCCGTCGAACACCTGTCCGACCAGCAGCACGTGCTCGCCTTCGGCGTCGGGCGTGGCGATCGCCGGCGTGAACAGGCTCTTCAGGTCGTAGTCGTATTGCTGCGGGCACAGGCCGTACGCGAAGTACGGGCCGACCGTCTGCGAAGGGGTTTGCTTCAGCGTCGTCATGGTTCAGCGCTCCATCGGGGTGGCGTCGCGGCCGCGCAGCACGATGTCGAATTCGTAGCCGAGCGCATAGCCTTCTTCGGTGATGTCCATCGAGAAGCGCGAGATCAGGCGGTCACGCGCCGCTTCCGGCGTGCCCTGGAAGATCGGGTCGTACGCGAGCAGCGGATCGCCGGGGAAGTACATCTGCGTGACGAGGCGCGAGCCGAAGTAGTCGCCGAACAGCGAGAAGTGGATGTGATTCGGGCGCCATGCGTTCGGATGGTTGCCCCACGGATACGCGCCGGGCTTGATCGTCAGGAAGCGGTAGCGGCCTTCGGCGTCGGTCATGCAGCGGCCTGCGCCGAGGAAGTTCGGGTCGAGCGGCGCGTCGTGCTGGTCGACCTTGTGCACGTAGCGGCCGGCCGCGTTCGCCTGCCATACCTCGACGAGCGTGTTGCGCACGGGCTTGCCGCCTTCGTCGAGCACGCGGCCGGTGACGACGATGCGCTCGCCGAGCGGTTCGCCGTTCTTCACGGCGTTCTTCGTCAGGTCGTGGTCGAGCGCGCCGAGATCGTCGGTGCCGTAGACGGGCACGTACTGGTCGCGCAGCTTTTCCTTCAGCGGGATCAGCGGGCGGGTCGGGCCGCGCTTGACCGACGAACGGTACTCGGGGTGGATATACGCGGGATGCGACGGCCAGTCGCGCGGCGTGAGGATCGTGGGGGAATCCATCGGGCGTCTCCTGTTAGGTATTTCGCGAAGTGGATGGCAAGACTTTAGCCAATCCGGAAAGTTATGCAAAATGACCTTTTTTCGCGAATCGCATAACTGTTCGTTATGTTTGGCGGTACCCATGAAAATCCGCCGGACAGGCGGCGTGATCGCGCTGCTGCCCGGCGACCGGATTCCATGCGCTGCGGCGTCATGCGTGACGTCGCGCCGAATGCTTGGGCCTTTCCGGAAAGTTATGCAAAATGGCGTGATATCACCATTCGCATAACCGCCCGTTATGAATAACCGTATCGCCGACGGCCGCGTCAAATTCCGGCACCTGCAGTGTTTTCTCGCGGTCGCGCAGTTGGGCGGCGTGCAGAAGGCGGCCGAAAGCCTGTCGATCACGCAGCCGGCCGTGTCGAAGACGATCGCCGAACTGGAGTCGATCCTCGGCGTGAAATTGTTCGAACGCGGGCGGCACGGCGCGCAGCCGACCCGCGAAGCCCAACTGTTCATCCCGCACGCGAACGCGTGCGTGCTGGCGCTGCGGCAGGGTGTCGGGCTGCTCGCGCGCGAAGGCGGCGCGGCCGCGGCGACGCTCGAAATCGGCATGCTGCCGACGGTCGCGGCATCGCTCGCGCCCGCGCTGATGAAGGCGCTGACCGCACGCTGGCCGCGCATCGTGGTGCGGATCGCGACGGCTGCGAATACCGAGCTGCTGGAGCGTCTGAAGGCAGGGGCGATCGAATGCGCGATCGGGCGCCTGTCGGAGCCGGAACGGATGATCGGGCTCGCGTTCGAGCAGCTGTACAACGAACCGCTCGTCGCGGTCGTGCGCGCCGGCCATCCGCTGCTGGCGAGTGCCGCGCCGGCCGCCGAGCTCGCGCGCTATCCGGTCGTGCTGCCGCCGTTCGGCACGCTGATCCGCCAGTCGGCCGAGCAGCTGCTCGGCGCGTGCGGCGCGCCGCCGCTGGATTCGTTCATCGAGGTGCTGTCGGTGTCGGTCGCGCGTGCGCTCACGCTCGAGAACGACGCAGTCTGGTTCGTGCCGCTCTATGCGGCCGAATACGACTTGTCGGCCGGCGCGCTCGCGCGGCTGCCGCTGCCGTCCGCGGGCACCGACGAGCCGGTCGGGCTCGTGCTGCGCACCGATGCGCAACCGTCTCCCGTCGCCCGGACGCTGATCGACGCCGTGCGCGACATCGCGCAGGCGCGGTTCGGCGATGCGCACGCCCATCGCGCCCCCCGTGGCGCGCGCAAGCCGGCTCGCCGCCAGCGTCGAGACGCCGGGCAGGGCGTGGACGGATGACGTCCGGCTGCCGCTCTTTCACCGTCATTCGTTAGCCATTCGGTCAGTAGCGGGTGTCGTCGTGCTTGGCGTATCGTACCGTTTTTGATACACTCGATGACACGACGATGGCGAGACAGCAGATTCAGATCACGCTCGACGTGCGGTTCTTCCGCACCGCGCGTGGCAACGAGCCGGTGCGCGAATGGCTCAAGGCGCTCGGGCAGGTCGAGCGCAGGGTGATCGGCGAAGAGATCAAGACCGTTCAACTCGGCTGGCCGCTCGGCATGCTGCTGGTCCGGAAGATGTCGCAGGATCTGTGGGAAATCCGCGTGATGTTGCCGCAGCGAAGCGCGCGCGTGCTGTTCACGGTCGTCGGCGACACGATGGTGCTGCTGCACGCGTTCTTCAAGCAGTCGCAGGCCACGCCGTCCGACGATCTCGACGTGACCGTCGCGCGGCTGAAAGCGTTGACGCGCGCCATCTGAATTCCTCCGGCTGCGCCGGCACATGCGATCGGCGATGTGCCGGCCGGCCACGCCATGCACTGGAGTACCCATGACGACCACGAACAACCCGCATATCGGCAGCGATTTCGACAGCTTCCTCGAGGACGAAGGCCATCTCGAAGAGGCCACCGCCACCGCGATCAAGCGCGTGATTGCGTGGCAGATCGGCCAGGAAATGAAGGCGCAGCACATTACGAAGACCGCGATGGCCGCGCGGATGAAGACCAGCCGCGCCGCGCTCAACCGGCTGCTCGACGAAACCGACACGAGCCTCACGCTCGCGACGCTCGCGAGCGCGGCCACCGCACTCGGCAAGCGGCTCAGCTTCAAACTGGTGCCGGCCTGACGCCCGCGGCGCAGCGGTGCGCGGCCGGTTCGCGGCGTGCCGGCGCAGCGCGGCGAGCGCACGTTTGCTCGTCCGCACACGGGCGCCGGCACGCGTTCACGTGCGTCGCCCGGCCATCCGCAGATAAAGCAGCGCACCGCCCGCAAGCAGCAGCGGGCACAAGATGAACCACCCCGTCGTCAGGAACAGCCCGGCGACGGCGACCAGCGAAATCCACGCGCAGCGATATGCGATGCCGCCGCGCGGCAGCAGTTTCAGCGCGGCCGCCGCGCCGAGTCCGTACACCATCACGAAGCATCCGGACGTGACGAGCACGAGCGGCTTCGGCCCGACGTCCGAGAGCGTCGTCGCGGCCAGCGCGACGACGGCCAGCACCGCGATCACGCCAAGACTTCGGCGCGGCACGCCGCCGACCTGGCTGCCTTGTGCGAGCCACGCAGGCAGTGCGCCGTCGCGCCCGAGCGCTGCGCCGAGCTTCGCCGCGCCCGCGAAATACGCATTCATCGTGCCGAGCGTGAGCAGCAGCGCGGCCGCTGCCGCCAGCACCTGCGCGTGACCGCCGATGCCGCCCGCGATGAGTTCCGCGAGCGGCGCACCCGACGCGCCGGCCGAAGGCCCGAGCACCGTGACGCTCGCGGCCGCGACCGACAGGTACAGAAAGCCGACGACCACGACCGCGATACCGGCCGAGCGCGGCATGTCGTGCGCGGGCCGGCGGAACTCTGCCGCGAGGTGCGTGATCGCTTCCCAGCCCGCGAAGCTCCACACGAGCAGTGCGGCAGCCTGGCCGACCGCGAGCCAGCCATGCGGCGCGAACGGATGCAGGTTCACCGTGCTCGCATGCGGCGCGGACGCGAGCACGGCGGCCAGCAGCAGCGTGACGAGCAGCGCCGACAGCACGAGCTGCATGCGGCCCGACACCGTGACGCCGAACGCATTCGCGGCCGACACCGTGGCGATCAGCGCGGCAGCCGTGACGATCACCGTGACGTGTCCGCCGCCCGTGACGGCGGCGACGTACGCGCCGCCGAACATCGCGGCGGCCGGCGCACCGGCCGGCACCGCGAAATAGAAACACCAGCCGACGATTGCCGCGGCCTTCGGCCCGAATGCGCGTCGTGCGTAGGTCGATACGCCGCCCGCGTCCGGATAGCGCGCGCCGAGTGCGGCGAAGGTGGCGGCAAGCGGCCCCGACAGCACGACGAGCGCGGCCCACGCCAGCAGCGATGCAGGGCCTGCAACCTCGGCCGCGAGCGCGGGCAACGCAATGACGCCGGTGCCGAGCACCGCGCCGATATACAGCGCGGCGCCCTGGAAAATCGTCAGCGAGCCCGCGTGATGAACGGCGGGCGAATCGGCATGCGAGGGCATGAAAGGCAGTCTCCTGAAGGCTCGTTATGGGCACGCTCGGGCGCGCAATGAATCGTTCGATGCTACCCGAACGTACGCGGTGCTGCCGCGCGGCGTTCAGTAGTCCGCGATGTGCCGTGTGTCAGCCGATGTCAGGAGTCAGTGGCGGCGTGCGAGCCGCAGGCGCGCATCCTCGCGCGCGGCAGGCGGCAGCTCGGGCGCGTAATGGAACGTGCCCGCCACGAGCGACGCGACCGGCACGCCGTCGCGGAACAGCACGCGATTGCCGGCCAGCGCGGGCACCTTGTCGCCGGGCAACAGCGTGCCGGCAAGGTTCAGCGGATCGGCCCCAGTCACGCACACGTACTGGCCGTCGCCCGGTTGGCGACGCAGCTCGCGCAGGACCGGGATCGCTTCCGGCAGCGCGAACTGCTCGCCCGCGAGCCCCGCGACGAAGCGGCCGCCGCGAATCTCGCCGCGCGCTTCGAGACGTTGCAGCACCCGCACGAGTTCGCGCCAGCTCGGCAGCCAGTCGGCTTCGCGTTCGAGCAGCCGCCAGAACACCACGCCATAGCGGCGCAGCAGCGTCCACGCGATGTGTTCGAGCGCATCGGGATCGGTCGCGGGCGCACCGCGCTTCGGTGCCGGGGTTGGCGCATCGTCAGGCGCCGACATGCGTTGCACGAGCGCCCAGCGGCCGGCGTCGTCCATCCCGCCGATCAGCGCGCCACCGCGCCGCGTGCGCGGCGCATAGGTCGCGCTGCGCTTGACCGCGGGCTTCAACAGCGCGCGCAACCCGGCGAAGCTGTCTGCGTTCACGAGGCCGGCCGACACGAGTTCGCCGAGCGCCTGCTCGAGTTCGACCGGCAGCATGTGCAGTTCGTCGAGCAGCGCGTCGAAGAACATCGCGCCGTGTGCGGCAAGTGCATCGCGCACCTGCGTCGCACGCGCCGACAGCGCCGGCTGCGCGTCCGGGTCGCGCAGCGCCTGCCATGCGCCGAGGTGGCGGCGCGGCAGCAGCACGACCGGCGTCGTTTTCACGGGCGTGCCGGCCGCGCGCGCCGGCGTGCCGATGCGGGTCCACACGAGTTTGCCCGAGCGGCACAGCTCGTCGAGGCCGCCGGCCGTGTAGTCGGTCAGGCGCGCGGGCAGCAGCGCGTCTTCCCATGCGCTTGCCGCGGCTTCGTAGCCTTCGAGCTGCTCGACGACGGCCGCGAGCGCGTCGCGGCCCGTGCCGCGCGTATCGGGCGTCAGGTGCTGCCAGTGGAACAGGAAGCGCATGAAATCGGCGCGCTCGACCGGTTCGATCTCGCGGCGCAGCCGCTTGACCGTGTAGCGATGAATGCGCGCGAGCAGGTGGCGTTCGCACCATTCGTCGGTCGTGGCGCCCGGCGTGAAGCGGCCATGCATCACGTAGCCTTCGCGCTCCAGTGCGGCGAGCGCGGTCGCGATCGCCGCGGACGGCAGGCCGAGCGGCCGCGCGATGGCGTCGAGCGTCGATGGCCCGAAGCCGGTGAGCCGCGCGCGGATCACGTCGACGAGCGCGGCATCGGCTTCCCAGGGTTGCGCGCACGCGGCCGGCACCTTCAGCGCGGGCGCGACGCGTGCGTCGGGATGCAGCGCGCGCATGCAGACCAGCCGTTCGACCGGCACCCACAGCACGGCGCCGTCCGGCGTGACGAGTTGCGTCGCACGACGGCGCTCGGCCAGTTCCGCGAGCCGTTCGGGCCAGCCTTCGTGCGCGTGCGCTTCGCCGTCGGCGACGCACGCGAGCGTGAGCAGGGCGTCGTGCATTTCGTCGGCATCGCGTACGAGCGGCCACGCTTCGTCGCGCACCGCATCGATGGCATCGGCGTCGAGCGCGCCGAGATCGTCGGCCGATTCGGGATCGCTCCAGCGGCGCGACTGCACGGCCTGCGTGCGGCGCTCCTCGAGCGGCGCATCGTCGAGGAATGCATAGGGCTTCGCGTTCAGGATCTCGGCCGCGAGCGGCGACGGCGCGGGCAGGTCGCGCGCGATCAGTTCGATCGCGCCGCTTTCGATCCGGCGCAGCAGCGCGAGCCAGCCGTCGGTATCCATCGCGTCGTGCAGGCAATCGTCGAGCGTCTGGTCGACGAGCGGATGGTGCGGAATCTCGCGTTCGCCGACGACGTTCTCGACGCACGCGACCTGGTCGGGGAACACGGTCGCGAGCAGGTCGTCGCTCTTCATCCGCTGCAGTTGCGGCGCGGTGCGCCGGCCGCCGGTGAAGCGCGGCAGCGCGAGCGAGGTCGTCGCGTTCCAGCGCCAGCGCACGCCGAACATCGGCGCGTCGAGCAGCGCCTGCACCAGCACGTGCTCGGCGCTCGCCGAGCGCAGGTAGCGCCACACTTCGTCGAGCGCGAAGCTGTGCGCGAGCGACAGCGAAAGAATGATCGCGTCGTCGGTCGCGGCGGCCTGCAGCTCGAAGTTGAACGTGCGGCAGAAGCGCTTGCGCAGCGCGAGCCCCCACGCGCGGTTGATACGGCTGCCGAACGGCGAATGGATCACCAGCTGCGTGCCGCCCGATTCGTCGAAGAAGCGCTCCATCACGAGCGTGTCCTGCGTCGGCAGGGCGCCGAGCGCCGCGCGCGTGCGCGCGAGGTAGTCGGCGATCTGGCGGGCCGCATCGGGCGACAGGCGGAGATCGTCGACGAGCCAGCGCAGCGCCGGCGCAAGGCGGCTTGCGGGCGGGGCGATCGCGGTGCCGGCGGGATCGCTTCGCGAATCGGTCGCGGTGTCGGCTTCGGCCGCCTTCCTGGTTTTGCCGCGCGTGCCCGACTTGCCAGCCGTGTCGCCGCCTGCGCGCTTCGGTTCGGCCGCCGCCGTGTGCCGATCGCCTTCGGCGAACAGCCCGTCGAGCCGCGCCCGCAGCCGGCCGACCGCCGCCGACAGCTCGTCGCTGCGCCCGAGCCCCTCGCCGAGCCAGAACGGAATGCCCGGCGCTTGACCTTGCGCGTCCTCGACGCGCACACGGCCGGTTTCCACGCGAATGATCCGGTACGACTGATTGCCGAGCTGGAACACGTCGCCCGCGAGGCTCTCGACCGCGAAATCCTCGTTGACGGTGCCGACCTGGATACCCTGCGGTTCGAGCAGCACCGCGTAGTCGGCCATGTCGGGAATCGTGCCGCCCGACGTCGTCGCGGTCATCATCGCGTTGCGGCGCCCGCGCACCGTGCCGCCGACCACGTCGCGATGCAGGTACGCACCGCGCACGCCGCGGCGGCTCGTGAAGCCTTCGGCGAGCATCTTCATCACGTCGTCGAAGCGTTCGCGCGACAGGCGCGCGTAGGGCGCCGCGCGCGTGAAGCTCGCGTACAGCGCGTCCTCCTGCCATTCCGCGCAGGCGACTTCGGCGACGATCTGCTGCGCGAGCACGTCGAGCGGTGCCTCGGGAATCCGCAACGCGTCGAGCTCGCCGCGTTGCACGCAATCGAGCAGCGCCGCGCATTCGACCAGCTCGTCGCGCGACAGCGGGAACAGGCGGCCCTTCGGCACGCCGCCGACATGGTGCCCCGAGCGTCCGACGCGCTGCAGGAACGGTGCGATCCCGCGCGGCGAACCGACCTGGCACACGAGATCGACGTCGCCGATGTCGATGCCGAGTTCGAGCGACGCGGTCGCGACGAGCAGCTTCAGCTCGCCGCGCTTGAGCCGCTGTTCGGCGTCGAAGCGATGCTCCTTCGCGAGACTGCCGTGGTGGGCGGCGATCGCGTCCTTGCCGAGACGGTCGGCGAGATGGCGCGCCATGCGTTCCGCGGTGCGCCGCGTGTTCACGAACACGAGCGTCGTGCGATGCGCGGCGGCAAGCGCGGCGATCCGGTCGTACACCTGTCCCCACACGTCGGTCGCCATCACCGGCTCGAGCGGCACGTTCGGCAGTTCGAGCGCGAGGTCGCGTTCGCGCGTGTGACCGGTGTCGACGATCGTGCATTCGCGCGGCGCATCGGCCGGGCCGCCGACCAGGAAGCGCGCGACCGCGTCGATCGGTTTCTGCGTGGCCGACAACCCGATGCGCGGCAACGCGCGGCCCGTCAACGCGTCGAGGCGTTCGAGCGACAACGTGAGATGGCTGCCGCGCTTGGACGACGCAAGCGCGTGGATCTCGTCGACGATCACCGAACGCACGTTCGACAGCATCTGCCGCCCCGACGTGGACGACAGCAGCACGTACAGCGACTCGGGCGTCGTCACGAGGATGTGCGGCGCGCGCTTGCGCAGCGCCGCGCGTTCGGCCTGCGTGGTGTCGCCGGTGCGCACGGCGGTGCGGATCGCCGGCACCGGCAGGCCGAGCTGCGCGAGCGAGTCGGCGATGCCGGCGAGCGGCGCGTCGAGGTTCACGTGGATGTCGTTCGACAGCGCCTTCAGCGGCGACACATAGACGACGAGCGTCGCGTCGGGCAGCGCGCCGTCGTGCGCGAGCGCATCGCGCACGAGGTCGTCGAGCGCGCACAGGAACGCGGTGAGCGTTTTGCCGGAGCCGGTCGGTGCGGCGACGAGCGTCGACCGGCCGGCCTTGATGTGCGGCCATGCGAGTGCCTGCGCGCCGGTCGGCGCGGCAAACGTGCGGCGGAACCACGCGGCGACGGCCGGGTGGAACACGTCGAGCGCGTGGGCGGGGCGGGTGGCTGTGACGTCCATCGGAGCGTTGAAATGGGGTGCGAGCGCGCGGGCGGCCGCGCGCGAATCGTCAGTGTGCCAGACGTCGCGTGCGCGTGCCGGGCACCGCGCGCGGGGGGGAACGCGCGCGCCGGAGATTCAGATGAGGCGCGGCGCCGGCATTTCAACGGGCGTGCGCGCGCAGCGGCACCTGCTCGTTCACGGGTGCCGGATGGGGGAGAGAAGGACGTCGGGTTCGACGCGCGCCGGGCGGGTGCGGAGCACGAGGCGTGACGACATGTATCGGCGCGCGACTATGCGCTACGACGTGTCACTACACGCGATGCAGCCAGCCGAGCCAGTGTTCGAGGAACGGCGCGCGCGTCCACAGCGATTGCGCGAGCCACAGCGTGCCGCCCCAGGCGGCGGCCACGACGATCAGGTCGCAATGTCCGCTGTTCCACAGGTTCAGCGAATGGCGCCGCCAGATCCACGGCACGCCGAGCGGATTCGGCCAGTCGGCGAGCAGGTGCATCACGCCGCCGCACGCGAAGCCGAACAGCGGCGCGGCCCACAGCGGATGCGGATGATGCGTGAGCCCGTGCCAGCCCAGCGCAAGCAGCGCGATCCAGCCGATGCCCCAGTGCGTGATGGTGCGGTGCGTGATCCACAAGCGGCGCTTGCGGGTCCACCACGCGACTTCGAGCCAGTCGGGCGCGGTGCCGCCCGCGACGCCGGCCGCGAACGCGGCGAGCAGGCCCGCGTGCCAGGGGCCGGTCGCGCCGGTTTGCGCGACGAGGACGGCGGCGGCGACGCCGGCCGCGAAGCCGGACGCGTGATGCGCATTGTGTGATGCCATAGGAAACGAGACGAAGAAGCGTGAAGCGGCCGCGGACGAGCGGGAACGATCGGGCGCGAAAGCGGGGCGCTATCTTCTCAGATCGGCCTGCGCAGCGGGCGGTTCGATCGCATTTTTTTACATGTGCCGGAGCCGCGCAAGCGGCGCGTGCCGTGATTTCCGATCGCGCGGGTGCGCTGCGAATCCGCCGCATGCCATTTCGACTGATCCGCCGGCTCATTTTTTGCTCCGCCGTGTGACCGACCGCACACGATCCACGGCAATTCGTAGTGTGCGGCGAGTTTTCCGGCCGCATTCCCCGATTCACTACGAAACCGGCATAGGGCTGACCGTGCGCCAGCGGCTATAAGCGGATCAGGGGCTATTTCCAGCCCGCCGGAGACCTACATGGGGGACATGCAATGACTACGCTGAATCGCTTCAAATCATCCGCCGTCGTGCTCGCGACGATGGCCGGCATCGGCTTCCTGCCGAACACGCCGGCCTACGCGAAAGGGCCGCAGCCGGCGGTCCTGACGAGCTCGGCGGTCGCGGTGGCCGACAAGTTCAGCGCGGACGCCGCCGAGCGGATCTTCAAGGAAGGCGGCAACGCGATCGACGCGGCCGTCGCGATCGCGTTCACGCTCGCCGTCACGTACCCTGAAGCCGGCAACATCGGCGGCGGCGGCTTCATGACGATCTACAAGGACGGCAAGCCGTACTTCATCGATTACCGCGAGCGCGCGCCGCTCGCCGCGACGAAGGACATGTATCTCGACAAGGACGGCAACGTCGTCAAGGGCATGAGCCTGTACGGCCCGCGCGCGGCCGGCGTGCCGGGTACGGTCGCCGGCATGTGGGAAGCGCAGAAGCGTTTCGGCAAGCTGAAGTGGAAGCAGGTGCTCGCGCCGGCGATCCACTATGCGCGCGACGGCTTCGTCGTCGACGAGCAGCTGGCGCAGCGCGGCGTCGACGCGTCGAAGGAATTCGGCGGCAAGACCAACTTCGACAAGTACTTCGCGTCGATGAAGGCCGGCACGAACTTCAAGCAACCCGATCTCGCGGCGGTCCTCACGCGCATTGCGGATGGCGGCGCGGAAGGGTTCTACAAGGGCAAGACGGCCGAGCTGATCGCCGCGTCGATGAAGACCGGCGACGGCAACGGGCTGATCACCACCGAGGATCTCGCGCAATACCGCGCGGTGTGGCGCCAGCCGGTGCAGGCGAAGTGGAACGGCTATGACGTGATCACCGCGCCGCCGCCGAGCTCGGGCGGCATCGGCCTCGTGCAGCTGCTGAAGATGAAGGCGGACCTCAAGCAGGACTTCGAGGGCGTGAAGCTCAACTCGCCGCAATACATCCACCTCGTCGCGGAAATCGAGAAGCGCGTGTTCGCGGATCGTGCGCAATACCTCGGTGACCCCGACTTCTACAAGGTGCCGATCGCGCAGCTGACCGACGACGCGTACATCGCGAAGCGCGCGGCGGAAGTCAATCCGAAGGAACCGTCGGACACCAAGAGCGTGCAGCCGGGCCTCGGCACGTCGATGCCGGAGAAGGCGGAGACGACGCACTTCTCGGTCGTCGACAAGTGGGGCAACGCGGTGTCGAACACGTACACGATCAACGGCTATTTCGGGTCGGGCGTGATCGCCGACGGCACCGGGATCGTGCTGAACGACGAGATGGACGACTTCTCCGCGAAGCCGGGTGTCGCGAACATGTTCGGCGTGGTCGGCAGCGACGCGAACGCGATCGAGCCGAAGAAGCGTCCGCTGTCGTCGATGTCGCCGACGATCATGACGAAGGACGGCAAGGTGTCGCTCGTGATCGGCACACCGGGCGGTTCGCGGATCTTCACGTCGATCTTCCAGGTGATCAACAACATCTACGACTTCAGGATGCCGTTGAAGGAGGCTGTCGGCGCGATGCGTTTCCACCATCAGCTGCTGCCGCCGAACACGATTTTCTGGGAGCCGTACCACCCGATCGAAGGCGAACTCGCGAAACAGATCGAGGCCCGCGGCTACACGCTGACGGGGCAGGACTTCAGCGGCGACATCCAGGTGATCAAGATCGACGGCAGGACGCCGGAGGCGATGGCCGATCCGCGTGGGCGCGGGGTCACGCGGATCATTCGGTGACGGCGAGTAGCGGGTGAGTGACGCGTGCGCGAAAGCGGTCGCGCACGCGGTTCCGCGGCCGGCATGCATTCCGGTGCCGGCCGGGCAGCCGCGTCGGAGGGCTCGGACGCGCGGTGCAACGCGCTCAGGCGGTGGCGCGGATGAATCCGGCGATCCGGTCGGTCACCGCGTCGGGCGCATCCTCGAAGCAATAGTGCCCGACGCCGGCCAGCCGCTCGACGGGCGCCGACGGAAACAGCGCAGTGAACAGCGGCAGGAAGTGCTCGGCGCCGAGAGTGCGATCGGCGTCTCCCCAGATCGCGAGCGCGGGCTTGTCGCGTATCGCGCGTACCGCTGCCGCATCGGGCTCCTCGAACCGGTGCGTGCCGTCGGCAAATCCGCGCGCCCATCCGATTGCGCCCAGGCAATCGGCCGGCCGCGCGAACGGCGCGCCGTACGCGGCAATCCATGTCTCGGTGACGATCGCGTGATTCTCGAAGCCGTTCAGCTTCAGCGTGCTCAGGATATTGAAGCCGAGCTGGCCGAGCACGGTTTCGAGCGAGCCGTCCGTTGCCGCGCGCACGATCCACTGGAACCACGGTGCGTCGCGACCGTTCGCGGTCACGCGCTCGACCAGATCGGGCTGGCCGAACGGCGTCGGCCCGTTCGCCGACACGATGCGCCGGATCCGGTCAGGGTGCCGCGCGGCGAGCCCCATGCCGACCGGGCCGCCGAAGTCGTGCATCACGAGCGTCACGCGCTCGAGGTCGAGCGCGAGAACGAAGCGCTCCAGGTTGTCGATATGGTCCTGCAACCCGTAGTTGCGATCCTGCGGCGTCGCGCTTTTGCCGAATCCCATGTGGTCGGGCACGACGATGCGGTGTGTCGGGCTCAGTGCCGCGATCAGGTGGCGGAACAAGTAACCCCAGGTGGGTTCGCCATGCAGGCACAGAACCGTTTCGCCGTCGTGCGGGCCTTCATCCACGTAGTGCATCCGGAAACCGGGCGCGTCGCTGAAGTGCGGAGCGAATGGAAAGGTGCCGTCGAACGTGGCATCGGATGAAATCATCGAGCGCTCCTTCGTATGGTCGTGGATAGTGGTTTCATGTTGAAACCATTTGGAGCGTATGACATGAGGTTTCAAGTTGCAACCGAATGAATGATCAGGACACGATCGAACGCCTCGACGACGGGATGACTTCAGGTAGGAAAAATCGGAAATTCGGCAATTTTTTGGCATCGAAATGAATGAGCCGACTAACCCCGACTAACCAATTCCGATGAGGAACCCGGTTTCGTTCGTGCTCCTCGAACAATGGACGCACGGCGATTGATTCTCAGTATTGTTGGTTTTATATTGAAACCTTCATTGCCCATGGCACCATCCGCCGTTCGACTTCCATCGATGACCAGACGAACCACCCACGAAGATTCCCTTTGCGGCGTTGCCCGCCCGCTGGATGCGATTGGCGACTGGTGGTCGCTGCTGATCGTCCGCGATGCATTCGACGGGCTGCGCCGTTTCGGCGAATTCCAGAAAAATCTCGGCCTGGCGAAGAACATCCTCGCCGCGCGTTTGCGCAACCTCGTCGCGCACGGAATCATGGACATGGTGCCGGCCGCGGACGGCGGCGCGCATCACGAATACGTACTGACCGAAAAGGGGCGAGGCCTGTTTCCGCTGCTCGTCGCGCTGCGGCAGTGGGGCGAGGATTTCTTCTTCGAACCGGACGAGGCGCACGTGCTTCTCGTCGACCGCAAGACCGGCTTGCCCGTCAGGAAACTCGAGCTTCGCGCGCAGGACGGCCGCGTGCTCGGGCCCGAGGACACGGTCGTGCTGCCGCCGCCCGGTTGACGCACCGCCAGCGGGCGGGCGTCACCGCGCCAGCGGCGCATGTGCGTGCCCGATCCGCTCGGGAGCGGCGGTTCGATCGCGTTCAAGTACGATCTCGGCGAGCGCGCGGCCCGGATTCCGCTTCTGAGGGGCGGATCGACCCCCTTTTTCATCAATTTGACGCGAGACGCTGGGATAATGGCGGTGTTTGGCTGCGTCAATTGAAGGAAGGAGGCCCCATGGGCGATAACGATACCCGCACCGAGACCGACGACTTCACCGATACGGCATCGCTCGAATCGCGCCAGCGCCGTTTTGAGGAAGACCTCGTCGACGCGTACGACGAAGAACTCGAAATGGAGCTCGACGACCGACGCTTCGACAACGACGAGGATCTGCTGTTCTCGCCGGAGCGCCGCGAAGCGCGCAAGCAGTATTTCCGCGAGCTGTTCCGGCTGCAGGGCGAACTCGTGAAGCTGCAGGACTGGGTCGTGAGCACGGGGCACCGGCTCGTCGTGATTTTCGAGGGGCGCGACGCGGCAGGCAAGGGCGGTGCGATCAAGCGCATCACGCAGCGCCTGAACCCGCGCGTGTGCCGCGTGGCGGCGCTGCCGGCACCGAACAATCGCGAACGCACGCAATGGTATTTCCAGCGCTATGTCGCGCATCTGCCGGCCGGCGGCGAGATCGTGCTGTTCGATCGCAGCTGGTACAACCGCGCAGGCGTCGAGCGCGTGATGAATTTCTGCACCGACGACGAATACGAGGAGTTTTTCCGCTCGGTACCCGAGTTCGAGAAAATGCTCGTGCGCAGCGGGATCCAGATCGTCAAGTACTGGTTCTCGATCACCGACCATGAGCAGGAGCTGCGCTTCCAGAGCCGGATCGAGGATCCGTTGAAGCAGTGGAAGCTGAGCCCGATGGATCTCGAGAGCCGCCGCCGCTGGGAAGCGTATACGGCCGCGAAGGAAGAGATGATGCTGCGCACGCACATTCCCGAGGCGCCGTGGTGGGTCGTGCAGGCGGTCGACAAGAAGCGCGCGCGCCTGAACTGCATCCATCACCTGCTGACCCAGGTGCCGTATCACGAGGTGCCGCGGCCGACGATCGATCTGCCGCAGCGCGAGCATCACGAGGACTACATTCGCCGTCCGACGCCGGACAGCATGATCGTCCCGGACGTTTATTGAGCGGTTCGGGTCGACTGCATCGACCACGGAGGCGCGCCGTGCAATGCGGCGCGCGTTACTCCCGGATCAGGAACGCGGCGCGGTCGCGCCCGGCGATCCAGGCGGGCGCACGACCGCGGCCGCTCCAGGTCGCGCCCGTCGCCGGATCGCGATATTTCGTGCCCATCGTGAACAGCTTTGCGCGATCGCTGTAACCCTGCCCGAAGATTTCCCGCGCGGTCAGCGCATGGTCCGTCACGAGCTGGCGTACCTGCACCAGTGCCGCTTGGCGTTCATGGCGGCGCGCCGCCCGGATGCGTCGATCGAGTTCCGCGAGCTGGGCTTGCAGTTTTTGCAGTTGCATGCGTCCGATATCCCCGTAGCTGAATTCTGATTGTTGGCGATCGTTGGCGACGCGCGGTGTGCCGCATGTCTGCACGCCCGGCCAGGCGTTTGCAGGACGCGTCGCGAGGAACACGGGGGAGATTAAGTTTCGGCGCGCGGGTTTTCTATCGGACGCATCTGAATTTTCACGGGAATCTGTGTGAAACCCGTGGCGGCGAGGCCGGGCGGGTTGCCCGATCCTCACAGGTCGGGGAAGCCCGAGCGCCCCTGCGTCAGGTCGAACAGTTCGGTCTTCGCCGCCGCCTCGGCCGTTTCCGGCAGCTTGATCACGAGCTTCACCGTCATCCCGTACGCGCTGTCCACCAGCGCGTAACCCGCCTGCTCGATCCAGCGGCGCACGCGCGCCTCGTCCGGGTAGCCGATTTCGATCGCGAACCGCGTGTGGCGAATGCGTTCGACGCGCTCGGCATCGAGCAGCGCCGACGCGATCGCGTCCGTATAGGCGCGCACCAGGCCGCCCGCGCCGAGCTTCACGCCGCCGTAGTAGCGGACCACCGCGCCGAGCACGCCGTCGAGATCGTGATGACGCAGCACTTCGAGGATCGGTCGGCCGGCAGTGCCCGACGGTTCGCCGTCGTCGGACATGCCGGACTGGCCGCCGGCGAGCAGGGCCCAGCACACGTGGGTGGCCGCCGGGTGTTCGTCGCGCAGGCGCTGCAGCGCCTGCATCGCGGCATCGCGGTCCTCGACGGGGATCGCGAACGCGATGAAGCGGCTCTTGCGGATCTCGAGTTCCCGGGTGTAGAGGGTGGCAAGCGAGTAAGTCATGTTCCGGGAAACGGTGAATGTATAAGAATCAAGGAGATAGGGGCTCCTGTGCGGCGCGCTTCCGATGGCAGGCGATGCATGCCGCAGTCAGGCCCGGCAGGGCGCCTGAACGGGATGAGCAACGGGTCACGACGGAATTTTACCGTGGCGCGTGTCGAGTGATTCGGCGCGGTCGCCGCGCCGGCCGCTCAGGAGCGTGAAAACGGGTGCGACGAACGCGACCGCCGGGTGACGATCGATCAGCGGAGCGCTTCGCCCGGGTTCAAACATCGGACGTGAAGCGCGGTCGGGACTTTCCGGAGGACGAAAGCGGAAAATCCGGAAGAAGGGGTTCCGTGCCTGGCAAGTGGGGACCTCGCGTGCGCCGGTTGGCTCGACGTGAGCGCGAAGCATCGTGCGCGGCGGAGGGGGGGCGCGATCGCATGCGCATTCGATTCTCGTCGGCGACGGATCGCGGCTCGGATCGTCGCTCGAATCGCGGCGCATCTGCCGATGCACCGAACGAGTGTATGTGAACCGCGATGCGTTGCGTAGCCGGGAGATGCAGAACATTGTGTTCTCGCCGGCCGAACGTCGAAGCGTCATTCCGTGCGCTAGACTCGTGCCGTCGATGCGTGCCGCCTGTCGCGCGATCGGGCATGACGGCGGCGTGCGTGTGCGTACCTGCATTGCGCGGGATGATTGGAAGGTCCGGTCGTTGTGATTCGGATTGCGAAGCAATGAAGAAGGCGGTTCATGTTCGGAAAGCGTTTCTATGTCCCGGCCCTGTTGATGGTTGCGCATGTGCCGATCGCATGCGCGCAGAGCAGCGTCACGTTGTTCGGCGCGCTCGACGTGGGACTGAGTTACGTCAGTAACGAAGGTGGCCACGGCAATGCGAAATTCGACGACGGGATTTTTACGCCGAGCCTGCTCGGCTTGCGCGGAAGCGAAGATGTCGGCGGCGGCTCAAAGGTCATTTTCCAGCTGGTCAGCCAGATTTCACCGGGTACCGGCGCGCTGATCGGCAATGGCCTGTTCGCGCGTACCGCGTACGTCGGTGTGCAGAACGACCGGCTGGGCACGCTGACCTTCGGCAACCAGTATGAATTCATGGCCGATACGCTGTTCTTCAGCGGCACCGACGCGGCGGCCGATGTCGCCGGACTGTACAACCTGCGCCACGGACCCTTTCGCAAGCTCGCGCTGCCCGGCAATCCGACCGGCGCGTTCGACTGGGACCGGATGGCGGGCAGTCAGCGTGTGGCGAACGCCGTCAAGTTCGTGAGCCCTGTCATCCATGGGCTGAAGGCGGGCGCGCTTTATGCGTTCGGCGGCGTGCCGGGCTCGATCGGCGCGGGCAATACGGTGAGCGCCAGTCTCGACTACGAGGCCGGACCGTTCGGCGCCGCCGCCGCGTACACCAACGAGAAATATGGCGCACAGCCGGGTTCCGTCGCGACGAGTGTGCGTAACTGGGGCGCAGGGGCGCACTACCGGATCGGACCGGCGAACCTGAGCGCGCTGGTGACGACCGTTCACAACGCTGCGTCCGGTGGCTCGGTGTGGATGGCCGAGTCGGGCGGTACCTGGCAACTCTCCGGTCCGGTCAGGATCGGCGCGGATTACCTGTACATGAAGGGCAATGCGGCGCTCGACAACGACCACGCTCACCAGGTCACGGCGACGGTGCAGTACACGCTGTCGAAGCGAACGATGGTGTACGCGACCGGTGTGTGGCAGCGGGCAAGCAGCGGTGCCCGGGCGCAAATCAACGGTGTGATGGATCCGGATGGCGCGTCGTCCGGCGCGAACCAGGCCATTGCCCGCATCGGCCTTCATACGCTTTTCTAGCGGTGTGCACATCGCGCAGCCGGTATCGGCGGCGGTGCTCATGCAGCGCGAACGCTGCAGGGCGCGGCACCGGTATCGGCAGGAACGGGCCGGATCGGCCAACCGGAGGCTTGCTGTCTGATGCAGATACTTCCTGACCTCGAGGCGTGGGCGATTTTCGCGCACGTGCTCGAAACGGGCTCTTTCGTCAGGGCCGCGGAGGCGCTCGACCTCTCGCAGCCGACCGTGTCGAAAGCCATTTCCCGACTCGAGCGCCGGCTCGGCACGGCGCTCTTTTATCGAAACTCGCGTCAGGTTTCGCTGACGGCCGCCGGCGAAATCGCCAAATCGCGAGCGATTCGCATTCTCAGCGAAGCCGCGGCGGCGGAGAACGAGGCGTCGTCGCACGCGACGGAACTGCGCGGTCTGGTGCGCGTTGCCGTGCCGATGTCGTTCGCGAGCCGCCACGTCGCGCCGCTGATCCCCGCCTTTCTCGAACGCTATCCGCAGGTGGAGATCGACCTTTGCGTCACCGACCGCATCGTCGATGTGGTCGGCGGCGGGTTCGACGTGGCGGTGCTCATCGCGGAACTCGCCGACTCGTCGCTGCGGGCGCGCCGGCTCTGCGCGGTGAATCATCCACTGGTGGCTTCGCCGGCCTATCTGAAACGTTGGGGGCGACCGACGCATCCTCGCGACCTGGCCCGGCATGCGTGTCTCGTCTACACGGGGTTGGCGACGCCCGAGTTATGGCAATTCCGTCATGCGTGCGGAGACGCGTTCGCGGTCACGGTGCGCGGCATCATTCGCAGCAACAGCGCCGACGTGATCGTTCCCGCGCTGCTGGCTGGCCGGGGCGTCGCGTTGCAACCCGAGTTCGTCGTCAGGGACGCGTTGATGCGAGGCGAACTGGTGGACGTATTGCCCGAGTGGCGGATCGATCCGGTGGGCGTGAATCTCGTGACGCCGCCGAGCAGCTTGCGGCCGTTGCGCGTGACCGCGTTCCTGGACTATCTGGCGGAGCGCCTCGCTGCCGCGCCATGGGCGGTAGCCGGCGCGTGACGGGCCGTCGGTGCGGAACGTTGCAAAAACGGATTCGATGGGTTGCCGGACACCGCGTCGCTCCCCGCTGAATCCGGGGCGACGACGCGGCGCGCGGCGAGATGTCCGGCGTCGCGCGCACGCGCATGAAACGGTGGTCAGCGCGGGAAGGGAGGGTCAGGCGAGGCGAGACAGTTTGAAGACTTCCGAGCGCTCGACATTCTTCACGCCGTTGGCGTGGAAATTCAGGATGTGTGCGCCTTGCGTGTGATGCTTTTCGCGCAGGGCGGGATCTGCCCAATGCTCGACAAAAACGAACCGGCGCGGATCTTCGCTATCGACGTGCACCTCGTAGCGCAGATTGCCTTCTTCATTCTGCGACGGACCGGCAAGGGCGATCAGGTCTTCGCGCAATTGCGCCTCCTGCCCCGCCTTGGCGTACAGCACGGCGACGATATGAAGGTCGTTCATGGTCTGCTCCGGTAATGGGTCTGACGATCGGATCCGATCGAACGAATTATAGTGAGCCGGCCCGGCGCGATGCGCGAACATTGCGTTCCAAATCAGGAAACACCGGCGATCGGCGGCGAGCGCGCGGCGCCGTTCAGGTCTTCGTCAATTCACGCGAATTGCGTACGTTGCGAAACACGAGTTGCGTCATGGGTTGCAGCGGCGCGAGCGCGGCCTCGCGTGCTTTCTCGATCAGGCCGTGATGAGGCGACTTGCCGCAGACGGGATCGGTGAGGCTTGCATCGCCCGTCATCAGATACGCCTGGCATCGGCACCCGCCGAAGTCCTTCTTCTTCTCGTCGCACGACCTGCAGGGTTCGGGCATCCAGTCGTCGCCGCGGAAGCGGTTGAAGCCGAACGATTCGTACCAGATGTGTCGCAGGTCGTGATCGCGCACGTTCGGAAAGGCGATCGGCAGTTGCCGCGCGCCGTGGCACGGCAGTGCGGTGCCGTCCGGCGTGACGATCAGGAACAGGCTGCCCCAGCCGCTCATGCAGGGCTTCGGCCGCTCCTCGTAGTAGTCGGGCGTGACGAAGATCAGCTTGCATGGGTTGTTCGCAGCGGCGAGCTTCGCCCGATACGCGTTCGTGATGCGCTCCGCGCGCTCGAGCTGCGCGCGGGTGGGGAGCAGCGCCTGACGGTTCAGGTAGGCCCATCCGTAATACTGGCACGTCGCGAGCTCGACGTAGTCCGCGTCGAGCGCGATGCACAGCTCGATGATGCGGTCGATGTCGTCGATGTTGTGCCGGTGCGTGACGAAGTTCAGCACCATCGGATAGCCGTGCGCCTTGACCGCGCGGGCCATCGCGAGCTTGTGGGCGAATGCCTTTTCCGATCCGGCCAGCATGTCGTTGACCGTCGCGTCGCTCGCCTGGAAGCTGATCTGGATGTGATCGAGGCCGGCGCGGCGAAACGCCTCGATCTTCTGCTCGGTCAGGCCGATACCCGACGTGATCAGGTTCGTGTAGTAACCGAGGCGGCGCGCCTCGCCGATCAGTGCGGCAAGATCCGGACGGACGAGCGGTTCGCCGCCCGAGAAGCCGATCTGCACGGCGCCCATCTCGCGCGCTTCGGCCATGACCCTGAACCATTGTGCCGTGTCGAGCTCCGCGCCCTGGCGCGAGAAATCGAGCGGATTCGAGCAGTATGGGCACTGCAGCGGGCACCGGTACGTCAGTTCGGCCAGCAGCCACAGCGGCAATCCGGTTGCCGGCCGCGCGGCGTCGGGCGTCACCGGTTCACGCGAGTTCGATCCAGTGTTGGGCACGGGCGGTCTCCATGAAATCCTCGACGTCGGTACCGAGTTCGGGCACGTCGGGGAATTGCCGTTCGAGATGCGCAACGATGTCCGCGACGGTGCGCGTGCCATCGATCAGCCCGCCGATCGCACTCGCGCTTTCGTTGAATCTGACCATGCCTTCGGGGTACAGCAGCACGTGCGCATGCTGGGCCGGCTCGAACTGGAAGCGAAAACCCGGCCGCCAGCGCGGCACGCGATTCCTGTCGAAATTCATGGTGCGATTCCCTTGTGCCAGACCGGCTGGTCGGTGACGGTGTGATAAGGCGGCCGATGCAGTTCGTAGGCCATCGACATCGCGTCGAGCATCGTCCACAGCACGTCGAGCTTGAACTGCAGGATGTCCAGCATCCGCTGCTGGCTCTCGTAGGTCGTGTAATGCCGCAGCGTGATGTCGAGCCCGTGCTCGACGTCGCGGCGCGCCTGACCGAGGCGCGTGCGGAAATATGCGTAGCCGTCCGGATCGATCCACGGGTAGTGGCGCGGCCAGGTGTCGAGGCGCGACTGGTGAATCTGCGGCGCAAACAGCTCCGTGAGCGAGCTGCTCGCAGCTTCCTGCCAGTTCGCGCGGCGCGCGAAATTCACGTAGGCGTCCACGGCGAAACGCACGCCGGGCAGCACGCGTTCCTGCGAGCGCAACTGCGCGCGGTCCAGCCCGACCGCTTCACCGAGCCTCAGCCACGCCTCGATACCGCCTTCGTCGCCGGCGGTTCCGTCGTGATCGATCAGGCGCTGGACCCACTGGCGGCGAACCTCGCGGTCGGGGCAATTCGCGAGGATCGCCGCGTCCTTCAGCGGAATGCTGACCTGATAGTAGAAGCGGTTCGCGACCCAGCCCTGGATCTGCTCCCGGGTCGCGCGGCCTTCGAACATCGCGACGTGGTACGGGTGGTGGATGTGATAGAAGGCGCCCTTGGCACGCAGCGCCTGCTCGAACTGGGCGGGAGTGAGAGCGGGTTGGCTCATCGACGGTTCCATGACGTTGGGGACAGTGGAAGGGCGTGCGTCGTACCGCAATCGACGTCGTATGCATCACGATGCGCGTCGCGGCAGCGGGACCATGCGTTTTTTATAGCACGATGTCCATCCCGTCAAAGGCGACCTCGATCCCGCGCTGCCGCAATTCCGCGCGTTCGGGAGAACCTTCGTCGAGGATCGGATTGGTGTTGTTGACGTGAATCAATACCTTGCGCGGGCCCGGCACCCGGGCCAGCACGTCGAGCATGCCGTCCGGACCGTTCAGTGCGAGATGACCCATTTCGCGGCCGGTGCGTACACCGACGCCGCGTCGCAGCATCTCGTCGTCGTCCCACAGCGTGCCGTCCACGAGCACGCAGTCCGCGTCGTTCATCCGTTGCAGCAGCGCGTCGTCCACCGTGCCGAGCCCGGGTGCATGGAACAGCGTGCCGCCGGTGCGGCGATCCTCGACGAGCAGGCCGATGTTGTCGCCGGGATGCGGATCGAAGCGATGCGGCGAATAGGGTGGCGCCGCACTGCTCAGCGGCAGCGGCGTGAAGCGCAGGCTCGGGCAGGCCGGCACGGTGAAGCTGTCGCCGAGCACGATGCGGTTCCAGACCAGCCCGCCGTTCCAGTGCGCGAGCATGTTGAACAGCGGAAAGCCGCTGATGAGGTCATGGTGGACCATGTCGGTACACCACAGCTGCAGCGGACAGCCTTCGCGCAGGCTGAGCAGGCCGGCGGTATGGTCGATCTGGCTGTCCATCAGCATGACGGCGGCGATGCCGGTGTCGCGCAGCGCACGGCCCGGCTGCAACGGCGGGAAGGCTTGCAGCTGCGCGCGAATGTCGGGGGACGCGTTGCACAACACCCAGTTCGCGCCGTCGTCGGACAGCGCGATCGACGACTGGGTGCGGGCCTGCGCGTCGATCGTGCCCGCGCGAAAACCCGCGCAGTTCGCACAGTTGCAGTTCCATTGCGGAAAGCCGCCGCCCGCGGCGGATCCGAGGATGTGTATGAGCATGACGGTGCGACGAGGGGCCGGGGTGCGAAGCAAAGAAAAAGCCTCGGCAGGCCGAGGCTTTCCTTACCGGATGGCGTGCCCGAATCAGCGATTCGACACGTACATCGTGACTTCGAAACCGAGTCGCAGATCAGTGTAGGCAGGTTTGGTCCACATGGGAGAACTCCTTTGCAATGACGACTGACGACGAAGCGCGCTCGCGGACCTGCCGACATGTTCTACCCCGACCATCGGCGACGAGACCGTGCTGCGGCTTCACTACGCTATCACATTCGTGCGGTGGGCGGCCGGTACGAAGTCCGGTAAATCGCACGTTCACATCCTACCCGAACGGATCGCACGAGCAAGTCAATCCGGGCATCGATGGCATTCCCGGTTTTCATTCATGTGCGCATCGCGCACGCATTGCCGACACCTGGTCGACAATGCGAACGAAACACCGCGATTGCGCATTGTTTGCCGGCCGGTGGCGCCTCTTTAATCGTACGAATCGACGCGTTGTGCGTGGGTGCCGGGCGGCGTTCCACCCGACACCGGCATCGTCAGGCCGGCTGCCTAGCTGCCCTGCAGCCGGATATCGCGCGACGACGCGCCGACATACACCGTCCCGCCCGGCACGACCTTCCAGCCATTGCGCGACGTATCCCACACGCTCTGCATCCGCGGCGACACGGTCACGCGGACATGCCGTGCCTCGCCCGGGTTCAGCCGGATCTTTTCCCAGCCGACCAGCCGCTTCGGCGGCTCGTCCTTGTACGGCACGCCGAGATAGACCTGCGGCGTTTCCGCGCCGGCGACGCGGCCGTCGTTGCGCACGGTAAACGCGACACTCAGCGAGCCGTCCCGTTGCCGCGACACCGACAACCCGGAATACGCGAAGTGCGTGTACGACAGCCCGTGGCCGAATTCGAACATCGGCTTGATGTTGCGCGCGTCGTACCAGCGGTAGCCCATGTTCAGCTTCTCCGCGTAGACGGGGTCGTTCTCGAACGCGCCGCTTTGCCCCCAAGCCGGCGAATCCTGGTCGCGCGCCGGGAACGTGACGGGCAGCTTGCCGGACGGGTTGACCGCGCCGAACAGCACGTTCGCGATAGCCTTGCCGCCGCCTTCGCCCGGATACCACGCCTCGACGATTGCCGACACGTTGTCCTTCCACGGCATCAGCACCGGATTGCCGCTCTGGACGACGACGATCGTGTGCGGGTTCGCCCGCGCGACCGCTTCGACGAGCGCATCCTGATTCGACGGATTCGCGAGACTCAGGCTTTGCAGATCGCCGAAATCCTCGCCGGCCGGCTGCGCGACCACGACGATCGCGACGTCCGAGCGGCCCGCGAGCGCCGCGGCCTGGTCGATTTCCTGCTGCGTGTACGCGCGGAACGGCGACTGCTGGTCGCTGTTGCCCGCGAACGTGACTTGTGCCGCCGGCGCGAGCGCGCGGATCGCCGCGACGATCGGCACGTCGACCTTGAGCCACGGATTGCGCCACCAGCTGCAGCCGGTCGACACCCCGAACGTCAGGCCGCCGCAGCCCGCGAACGAACCGGTGACCGGATCGCGCGTGTTGCCCGAGCCGCCGCCGGACAGCACGGCCGCATCGGCGTGGCCGCCGATCACCGCGATGCGCGACAAGGCCGCGGCCGCCAACGGCAACTGGTTGCCGTCGTTCTTCAGCAGTACGATCGACTGCTCGGCGACGCTCTGCGCGAACCGGTTCGCGGCCGCGAAATCGATCGTGCCGCCGCCCTTGGCCGGATCGTCCATCACGCCGACGCGGATCATCACGGCGAGCTTGCGGCGCACCATGTCGTCGAGGCGCGCGGTCGATACCGAGCCGTTCGCGATCGCCTGCTTGACGGCCGCCGGCGTCAGGTAGACCGACGGGCCGACGTCTTCTTCCTCGTCGAGCCCGGCGTTGATCGCGGCGGCCGTGCTGTGCGTCGCGCCCCAGTCGGATTGCACCTGGCCCTGGAAGCCCCATTCGTTCTTCAGCACGTCGTTCAGCAGATGCGTGTTCTCGCACGCGTACGCGCCGTTCAGGCGGTTGTAGCTGCACATCACGCTGCCTGGCTGCCCGCGCTTTGCGGCGATCTCGAACGGCAGCAGGTAGAGCTCGCGCAGCGTGCGTTCGTCGATCTGCGTGTTGCCGCCCATCCGGCCATGCTCCTGTTCGTTGCCGGCATAGTGCTTGATGGTCGCGATGACCTTCTGCCGCTGCGTGGCGAGCGTGCGCTCCGCGAGCAGGTCGGCTGCGAGCAGCGGATCCTCGCCGAGATACTCGAACAGCCGGCCGCCGCGCGGCTCGCGCGCGAGGTTGGTGCCGCCGCCGAGACCCATGCCGAACCCTTGCGCTCGCAACTGGATCGCGACCTGCTTGCCGTAGTCGTACGACAGGCGGCGATCCCAGCTCGCGGCGACGGCGATCGTGGCGGGGAAGGTCGTGCTCGCGAGCGACGTGCTGCCGGAGCCGGTCGCGGAGTCGACCATGTTGAGATCGGGAATGCCGAGCCGCGGCACGCCCTGGATGTAGCCGGCACCGCCGTTCTGCACCTTCGACATTTCGTATTGCGAATGGATGAACTGCAGTTTCTCGTCGAGCGTCATCTTGCGCACGAGGAGGTCGGCGCGCCGCTGCGCGGCGGACGACGCGAATGTGTCGGCGGCGTCGCCCTGCGAATTGAAATCGGCGTTGCCTGCGTAGGCGGTGGTGCAGAGGGTCGCTGCCAGCACGACGGCCGGCCAGTGTTTGTCCCGCATGTTGCTCTCCATGATCGTATTGCCGGTTGTTGTTCGGATGATGTCTGGAGCTGCGCACGTCCGGTGGATTCGCACCGGACGCATTCGGCTGGCGATGCAGGGTAGTTGCGCGTCGGCATGCCAGGCCAGGCGGGGAATCGTTACGGCCGGTTGGGCCCGATCGGACAACGCGGACGGCGACGCGGACCGTCCGACACTGCCGAATCGGATGTAGCGATTCTCTGCAGATGCCCAATCGTACGAATGTAGTTTGACTACAGCATCGGTGTTTCTACTGATACGTATGATCTTTTTTCGATGCGGGTGTGCGATGTGGGGAAAAGCCGGTAAGCGTTCCTGATTGTGCGTGTGCAGCAGGGTAAGAAGTACCCGGGGGCGGTCGTTTCGAGGGGAGGCGGATCGGTGCTGGCGACGGGGCGTGTGGGGGAGTCGTTGCGTGTGCATCGAATGGAACCCCGTCGAATTCCGGTCGCCTCGGGGAAAACCGGCAGCACGGACGCTGCGCCAGCTAACCGCGCCGAGCGACGGGACTGCCCGGCAGCGGAATCCCGGCGCGATAGACGACGGTCGCGAGCGCCGCTGCGACCGCAGCCTCGGCCGTCAGCACGGCGGCGGCGGCGCCCAGTTCGGCGAAGTACTTCGCGAGCACCGGCACGAGCACGATATTCAGAATGCCAGATGACATCAGGACACGCGTGAATTCGGACTTCATTCCGAGCGGCAGCATCGTCTGCACACCGAAGAGGTCGGTCATCCCGGCCATGAATGGAATGAAGGCCATCCAGCGCAGCACCTGGACCGTCGGTTCGTACGAAGGGCCGTACAGGATGCGCACGGCGAGCGGCGCGCCGAAGAAGATCGCGAGCGAGATGCCGAGCACCATCGCGACCTGCACGACGAACAGCTTGCGCAGGAACGAGAACGCGTCGTTTCGCGCATGCCGCATCAGATAGCTGATGCGAGGATAGGTGGCGGCCTTCAGCGGCTGGAGCATGCTGAGCGCCGCGCGGATCAGCTTGTCGCCGGCGGCGAAGTAGCCGGCCGCGACGTTGCCCGACACGAAGCCGAGCAGCACGGTGTTGGTCGACGCATAGAACGCGATCGACGTCGATGCGAGGAACACCTGCCAGCCGCCTTTCAGCGATTCGGCGATGTCGGCGAAACCTACGCGAACGAAGTCGATTTCGCGCTGGGCATACAGATAGACGGCCAGTACGAGCGCTGACAGCGTCGGGACGGCCGCGTTGACGATCATCGCGCGGTCGATGTCCGCCGGGCTGTGCACGAGCGCGAACATCGCGGGCAGGCTCAGGATGCGGCCGACGAACAGGATCACGCTCAGCGCGCGCAACTTCTCCATGCCCTGGAAATACCAGCCCGGCGTGAACGCCACGCCGGCCACCATCCCGAAGCCGATCAGCAGCAGGTCGCGGTCTTCGCCGAAGCGGCCGACCAGCACGATCAGCCCGACCAGCACGATGAAACAGATCACCGCGATGCCGATCTGCGCATACAGCGTCGCCCAGAAGATGCGGGAGCGTTCGGCGCGGTTGTCGCGCGCGAGCGCGATGCGCGGCGTGGCAGTCAGGTCGAAGCTGTAGCTCGTGCAGTTGGTGAGGTACGCGATGACCGCGAGCGAGAACGCGAGCTGCCCGTAGCCTTCCGGGCCCAGCGCGTGCGTGAGCAACGGTGCGATCAGCAGCGGCACCGCATACATCGAAATCTGCAGCGTCAGCAGCAGCAGGAAATTCTTCTTGAGGTTTGACATTCGCTTGGTCGGCGCCGTGGGTGTCGCAGGGCGGCGAGGTGCGGGCCGCCGTGCGCTCGCGCGGCCGGTCGGCGCTGACCCGGCTGCGTGGGTTCGCGGCCCGTTCCGGCTGGCGCCGGTTTCGTCCGGCGATGCCGGACACGGCCACATCGCATGGCGGTCATGATACGGGGCGAGCGGGACGACTGTGTTCGCGAGCCTACCTTTCGCGGATTCGGCGCACACGCGCGGCGCGAATCGGAACAGCGGGCGCCTCGTTGTATCGCCACGGTAATGAATGCATTTGTAAGCTGGCGCACCGAAGGGCGCTCGGACCGAGTGCTCTAATCGAACGACTGTTTGGGTGTGCGGAGGAAATGGCTTGACGACGACTCGGGCCGGCGACCTGCCGCCGCCAGGCAGCGGGGGGGCAGGACAACGCATCGCGAAAGGCGGACGGGTTGCGCAGGGGCGCGGCGGAGGTCCGTTGCGTGAAGGCCGTGCGTCGTGGAGCAGTCACATGACCGTGGAGTGGCCGATTCCGGTGGAGCCGCCGGACGCGTGTCCGCATCCGATAACAAATACCGAGCCGAGGAGTACCGATTGAAGCCGATAACGTTCGGCAGCTGCGTGGGGTGGCTGCACGAAGGACATACGACACAAGGCGTGATCCTGTGCGAATCGCTGGGTCACGAGGCATCGTGGACGCACAAGCTCATGCGGGCGATCGCGGAGCGGCTGGCCCGCGAGGGCGTCACGGTATTGCGATTCAACTACCCGTGCACCGGCGACTCGGCGGGAGACGATCGCGACGCCGGTCGGTATGTCGCGAGCATCGCCAGCATTCACGACGCGATCGACCTGTTGCGCGATCAGGTTGGCGTAACCACGCTGACGCTCGTCGGGATCCGCGCGGGCGCGTTGTTCGCGATGCTGGCCGCCGCGGGCGTGGGCCCGCGCCCGGCGCCGCGCGTCGACGCACTGGTGGCGCTGGCGCCGGTCGTGCGTGGTCGCGCCTACCTGCGCGAGCTGTCGTTCGTGCATCGCCAGTGGCTCGATATCACGTCGCCCGCGATCCGCGCCGCGCATCGCGACGAACCGTGCATGAACGTGCTCGGACACCGGTTTCCCGACGACTTCGTCGATGCGTTGAAGGCGGTCGATCTGTGCGACGTCGTGCGCGATGCGCCGACGTTGCCTGGCGCGATGCTGCTGATCCAGCCCGATCAGGGCGACGGGCCGGCATTGCGCGAAGCGCTGTTCGAGCGCGGTGTGGACGTGGCGAGCGATGCATTCCGCGAATGGCCGACGACGATGCTGGACGGCACGCGCTCGCGCTTGCCGCTCGCGGCGATCGACACGCTCGCGAACTGGATCGCCGAACGCGCGCCGCGTATGTCGGCTGGCACCGAAACCCCGATGCAAACGGATTCGGCGTGGAATGGCGAGTCGGCCGTCGCGCTGGACCTGCACGACATGACCGAGCAGGTCGTCGCGGTCGGTCCGGACCGGCTCGTCGGCGTGCTGTGCCGTCCCGCCGACACGCGGCCGGCGAATCCGGTCGGCCCGGCGCTCGTGATCGCGAACACGTCGACGAACCCGCGCAGCGGCGAAGGGCGCTTCAGCGTGCGCCTCGCGCGTGCGCTGGCACGCACCGGCGTGACGACACTGCGGATCGACGTGCATGGCGTCGGCGATAGCGGGCCCGCCGCGCTGGACGACCAGTCGGGCGTCGTGTATTCGGCGCGGTCGAGCGACGACGTGGCCGCTGCCGCGGACTGGCTGCGCGCGCTCGGTCACCCGGAGGTGGCCGCGGCGGGCATTTGTTCCGGCGCCTATGCGGCGTTGCATGCGGCCGTGAAGACGCCGTCGCTCGGCGGCGTGATCGCGATCAATCTCGCCCGCTTCGTGTGGCCGGCCGGACTCTCGCTTGAGGCAGTGCAGAAGCAGCGGAACAACTCGGTGCGCGGTTACTGGCTGTCGGTGCGCGACTGGCAGAAATGGAAGCGCCTCGTGCGGGATCGGCGCGACCTGCGGCCGATCGTGCGGGCGGTGGCCGCGAATGCGATCGCGCGGGTCAGCGTGCCGGCGAAGGCGCTTGCAGCGCGCGCCGGCTGGAAGCCCGGCATCGGCACGCCGCGCGGCGTGATGCACGAGCTTGCGCAGCGCAACGTATGGACGACGCTGGTGTACGGCGCGCTCGATCCCGGCATCGACGATGTCCGGCGTCACTTCGGTGCAATCGAGCGCGCGTTCCGGTGCTCGCGTCACGTGCGTCTGTACCTCGAGCCGCAGGTCGACCATGCGGTGTACGGCGCGGTGGGCACGGACATCGTGATCGACCGGTGCATGCAGGCGCTCGGTCGCGACTCGATCCGGCCGGTCGCGCGCGTCGCCGATCCGGCCGCACCCGAAGCGGCCGCGCGATCGTACACGAGCGTGTCCGTTGGCCGGTCGTGATGCGCGCCGCGTCGCACGCGGCGGCGCATCGGGGTGCGATCCCCTCTACGCATGAAGATCGGCGTTCGGTGGGGTCCCTCACAGACGTGCCGTTCGCCGTGGTGTCCAATTCCGTATCGGTGCATCGCCGGTCATGCCGAGGCATGACCGGCCGGGATGCTTCAGTCCGGATCGTCCGGTTGCTCATAGGGCGACTTCGCGTAGGGCGACGCATACAACCTGTCGCTGCGCCATACGTCGTCGGCGGGTGCAATGGCCGCTTGCGGGCGATGCGGCCGCCCCGGCACGAGCGGCCGGCGCAGCGCGCCGCGGGCGCGCGTTTCGGGCTGGACGGCGGTGCTGGCGACGGGACGCGCGGAAGCGGACATCGCGACTCCGGAGGCGGCTGCAGCGGGTTCGACGCTGTCGCTTGTCGCGGCGACTTGCGCCGAACGCTGCAACGGTACGGGCGGGAGCGCCGCCGCCGATGCGAACGTCGGCGCGTCGGCCGGGACGGCGGGCAACGTCTGCGCATCGACGGCGCAGACGATGCCGGCCGAGGCGATGCAGACGAGTAACGAAAGCGACGAAGAGCAGTTCATGACGAATCGTACGGTTTGACGTGCGGTGTAGAGGGAGGTGCGGCACCGCGATGCGAGCCGCGCCGGCAAGCGTAATGCCGGAATTCGCCGCGTTCGGCGGGTTACCGCACAGTTTTGGAAGGGCACGATGTCAATCACCACGCAACCCGAATCGACGCACGGAGCGCTGCAGCCACGCATGGCCGGCACCCGTCGCGCACCGTGGCTGTCGCGCATGGCGATCGTGGCGGCCGCGTGCGCATTGAGCGCATGTGCGTTGTCGCCGGGCATGACGTACCGGGCGCCTGCCGACCGTGACGCGAATGCGCGCGTGAGCGCCGATGCATCGGGCGCGGGCGGCCTCGACGGTGTGCAGAACGTGTCGAGCGAGGAGCTGATCGAAATCACGCCGGCGTTCGTCGCGCAGCAGCATGCGAGCCGGCCGCCCGATGTCGATGCGGAAATCCGCCAGCTGTTCGGCAAGCCGAAGCCGTACACGATCGGCCCCGGCGACGTGCTCGGCATCGTCGTATGGGACCACCCCGAACTGAACCTGCCGACGACGCAGACGACGGCGGGCGGCGACGGTGTCGGTGCCAGTTCGGTCGCGACCGGCTACACGGTCGACGCAAACGGCAACGTGCAGTTCGCGTATGCCGGCCTCGTGCACGTGGCGGGGCTGACCGAGGCGCAGGCGCGCGCGCTGCTGACGAAGCGGCTCGGCGAATACGTGCGCAAGCCGCAGATCGCGCTGCGCGTCCAGACCTATCGCAGCAAGCGTGTCTATCTCGATGGCGAGGTGCGCACGCCGGGTCTGCAGATCGTCAACGACATGCCGATGACGCTGCCCGAGGCGATCGACCGCGCGGGCGGCTTTACCCCGACGGCCGATCGCTCGCAGGTCTCGGTGACGCGCGGCGACAAGACCGTGAACGTGAGCCTGCCGGCGCTGATCGCCGCGGGCGTGAACCCGTCGAACATCCTGCTGCGCGACGGCGATCTCGTGCGCGTGCGCGCGGCGAGCGACGCGAAGGTGTTCGTGCTCGGCGAGGTGTCGCGGCCCGCGACGCTGACGCTGACCGACGGCCGGATGAGCCTCGGCGAAGCACTCGGCGACACGGGCGGCGCGAGCCAGTACACGTCGGACGCGCGCCAGGTGTTCGTCGTGCGTCGTGGCCCGGACAACCGCCCGCGGGTGTACCACCTCGACGGCAGTTCGCCCGCGTCGTTCGCGCTGGCCGACCAGTTTCCGCTCGAGCGTCGCGACGTCGTGTTCGTCGATGCGTCGTCGCTGGTGCGCTGGAGCCGCGTCGTCAACCTGCTGATTCCGTCGTCCGCGCAGGGTGCGCTGACGGCCAAGGCGATTTCGCCGTGACCCTCATGACCCATTTCGTCATCGCGACCGCGCGTCGCGCCTACGGGACTGATGCCGTATGACTTCCTCGACCCTGCCCGACCCGCACAGCGGGCCCGCCCTGCGGCCGTCCTATCCGGTGCGCCGCTACTGGGGCATGCTGTACGGCGGCCGGCGCCTGATCCTTGGCACGGCGCTCGCGGGCGCACTCGTTGGCGCCGTGTATGCGCTGTGTGCGGCCCCCGTCTACCGGACCGACATCCTGTTCCAGGTCGAGCAAAGCCCGACTGACTCGAAATCGACGTCGCCGACCGGTGATCCGTCGTCGGTATTCGACCTGAAGACGGATGCGTCGACCGAGATCGAAGTGTTGAAATCCCGCGCGGTGCTCGATCGCGCGATCGACAGCACCAATCTGGCCGTCGACGCCAGGCCGCATTACCTGCCGCTGATCGGCTGGCGGTTCGTGAACGCGGCCGACGGGCTGTCGTCGCCGCTGCCGGGCGGCTATGTGTACGGCACCGAGCGCATCGACGTGCCGACCTTCGACGTGCCGAAGCGCCTGCTCGGCAAGCGGTTCGCGCTGACCGTCGGCGACGACGGCGCCTACACGCTGCAGCGTACGGGCTGGTTCGGCCGCAAGGGGCCGGCATGGCAGGGCCGCATCGGGCAGCCGCTACATGTCGAGACGCCGCAGGGGCCGCTCGACATATTCGTGCGCGGCGTGGCCGGCAAGCCCGGCGCACGCTTCGACCTGACGCGCTACAGCGACGAGGAGGCGACGGCCTGGCTGCAGAAGAACGCGCTGATCTCGGAGCGCGGCAAGCAGTCGAACATGGTCGGCGTGACGCTTGACGGAACCGATCCCGTGCACGACAGCCGCGTGCTGAACGCGATCGGCGACGCATACCTGGCGCAGAACACGCAGCGCAAGTCCGAGGCGGCCGACAAGCTGATCCGCTTCATGGACGCCCAGTTGCCGCAGCTCAAGGCGCAGCTCGAAAAGGCGGAAAGCCGCTTCAACGCGTTCCGGGCCTCGCACGGGACGGTCAATACGAGCGACGAGGCGTTGGCGTTGCGCCAGCAGTCGGTCGACATCGAGACGCGCGTGCAGACGCTGCAGCAGCGGCGCGAGGAATTGCTGACGCGCTTCATGCCGAAGCATCCGGCCGTGGTGGCCGTCGATGCTCAGCTCTCCGACGTGCAGCGTTCGCTCGACACGACACGCAAGCAGATCCAGCAACTGCCGACCGTCGAACAGGGCGTGCTGCAGTTGCAGCGCGACGTGGCCGTCGACACGGCGCTGTACACGAACCTGCTCAACACGCGCCAGCAGATGATCCTCGCGCGGGCCAGCAAGACCGGCACCGTGCGGATCGTCGATACGGCGAAGGTCGCCGAGCAGCCGATCGGCCCGCATCGCGGGGTCGCCGTGATCGCCCTGCTGATGGTGGGCCTGCTGGCAGGCGCGGCAATCGTGATCGTCCGGCAGCGCATCGTCGGCACGATCGGCGATGCCGAGGAAATCGAATGGACGACGGGACTGCCGGTGTTCGCGACCGTGCCGCACAGCCCGGGCGTGGCGCAAGCGGAGCTGGGCCCGAAGGCCGGACGGCGCGGCGCGCGCGCGCCGGTGCCGCCCGTCGCCGTGCAGGACGCGGCGCTCGAAAGCCTGCGCAATTTCCGTGCGGCACTGCAACTGTCGATGCCGCACGCGTCGAATCCCGTCGTGTTGATTTCCGGGCCGACGACGGGTGTCGGCAAGTCGTTCGTCGCCGCGAATATCGCGTCGCTCGTCGGCGCGGCGAAGCGGCGAGTCCTGCTGATCGATGCCGACCTGCGCAAGGGGTCGCTGCACGAACGATTCCGCTACAGCCGCGCACCGGGCCTGTCGGACGTGGTGGCTGGCACCCACCGGCTCGACGAGGCGATCAAGCGCGGCATCGTGCCGGGCCTCGATTTCATCGCGATGGGCAGCGTCGTGCCCGATCCGGGCGAGCTGCTGCTGCAGCCCGCGCTCGCCGAACTGATCGAGCAGGTCGCATCGCGCTACGACATGGTCGTGATCGACGGCCCGCCGTTGCTGCCGGTGGCCGATGCGCTGGTGCTCGGCCGCCTCGCGGGAACCGTGTTCCTCGTCGCGCGCAGCGGCGTGACGACACTGGCGGAACTCGACGAAAGCGCACGACGGCTCGAACACGCGCATATCGACGTGCGCGGCGTGGTCCTGAACGATTACAAGGGCGCGCCGGGACGGTACGACTACGGCTATGCGGATACGAACACGCATCAGGCCGCGGCGGTCGCCAAGGGAATGGCGGTATCGCGACAACAGATGGAACGGGCTTCATGAGACGGCGGCGTGCGGGCGACGGCAGGCTCCGTCCGCGACAGGGCGGGGCGACGGCGCGCAGGGCGGCGCGTGTCCGTCGCGAGGCAGGTGCTTACACAGGTTACTGGTGGGAAGATCCCGCCCGCCTCGTGCTGATCTTCATCCTGCCGTTGTACGGGATGTTGTCGCTGAGTCTGCTGGTCAATCAGAAATCGATCGCGCGGCTCTACTTCGACGGCTATTACGCATTGGTCGGCGCGTTGTTCCTGCTGGTCGTCGTGGTGACGGCGTGGCTGGCGACGACCGAGGCGCAGTCGCGCCGGGGGCCGCCGGCCGCGCCCGCCGAGTTGCCCGCCGGCGTACTCGATTTCGTGTTCGTGCTCGCGCTGTTCGGCAATCTCATGCTGCTGGGCGGGATTCTCGCGCGTCCGGCGTTGTTGCTGGCGTTCCTGCACGGCGAAGCGAATGCGTATGTCATGCTCGAGCAGAAAGGGCACTTCACGGGCCTGAGCTCGTTCACGCAGGCAGCCGCGCCGTACGTCGCGTTGTATTTCTACGTGTTCAAGACGCCGGTCAAAGGGGTGAACCGCTACAAGGTTTACCTGGGCGTGCTCGCGGTGCTGACGCTGCTGCGCAGCTTCATCTTTGCCGAGCGGCTCGCGTTGATCGAGGTGGCGCTGCCATGCGCGCTCATGATCGTGCGGTTCCGGCTCGGCGGCCGGTTCTCGCGACTGCTGACGCTCGGGCCGTACGCCGCGATTCCGTTGCTGTTCGGGCTCTTCATCGCGAACGAGTACAACCGGTCGTGGGAGGCCTATTACGTCACCATCTACGACAACCTTTTCGATTTCGCGCTCGAACGTCTCGGCCTCTATTACTCGACGGCGCTGAACAACGGTGCGGGGATACTGAGCGTGCTCGGGTGGGACCGCGGCCATCCGATGTTCACTTTCGACTGGCTGCTGCATTTTCCGATCATCGGCGCACCGTTGCAGCCGTGGCTCGACTCGACCGACAGCATCACCGTGTTCCTGAACAGCTACGCCGACCCGGAATTCAACAATCCCTCCGGGATCTTCGTTCACTTTTACGAATGGGGCTGGTTCGGGCTGCTCGATGCGGTTGTCCTCGGCTGGGTGTTCGGACGGAGCTACGCAGGCTGGCGGAGCGGAGCAGGGTTCTGGTGTTGCGCGCATGCCGTGCTCTACGTTTCGATCATGGAGATTCTTCGAATTCCGAATTTGTTCAGCGGACGGAATTTCGTGCCGATTGTCTTGCTGATCGCCGTGTTCCGCTATTTCGTCAAGCGACCGGCATCGGTCGCGCCGGCCACCCATCCTGCCGCACCGTGAGGCGCACGGGCGCGCTGACGTGTCGATCGACGGCCTGGTCCGCAGCGTATCGCAGCACGAATGCCGCCGATGACCAGTCGACGTTCGGCCTCGCGTCGCGGTGCCTGTCGTGCGAGAAACGGCGAGCAGCCGCGTGCCCGTTCGACATCGCGTTCGCGAGTCGAAACCTGCGTTCCAGCCAGGTCACCTCCCGGAAAAGTAGCTTTTCGCACGTTAGTGATTCGATCGCCGGGCTAGCATTTGCACGATGGTCGAGGTTGTCGTGCCGCTGCGGACCGCTGACCGATGCAATGCGATGACCTGCACGCGAACAACCTCGACCGAGCACATCGCATCGTTCATTTTTCCCTACGTCAAAGGATGCCTTCGCCGTGAGCCAATCTGCCGTCTATGCCAAGTTGACCGATGTATTGCGGGACGTATTCGACGACGACGAGCTGGTGGCAACGCCTCAACTGACCGCCGCTGACGTCGACGGCTGGGACAGCCTGTCGCATATCCGCCTGGTTCTGAGCGTCGAGCGCGCGTTCGGAATCAAGCTTGCCGCAGCCGATATTTCCGGCCTGAAGAACGTCGGTGAATTTGCAGATCTGATCAGCAAGCGCCACGCCGCATGATGCAGGTCGGCCCGCATGTCCCGTCCAGAACCCGCTTTGCCGAGAGCGCCCTTCGATGAAAGATGATTTGTACACTGCGCTGGCCTGGTTGCCGCGCCCGCCTGACGATTTCTCCGCGCGATGCCGCACGCTCGTCGAATCGATCGACGATGATCCGGGTGCCGGATTGGGCCGCCGCTTACGCCAACTGGCCAACTGCGCGCTCGGCGAAAATCAGTTGATCAAGCTGGGGCGCGCGATCATTGCCTTGCAGGGCGCGGGGCGCACGCTCGCGCCGCTCACGCCGTTCCGGCTCGGGCTGGTCGGCAACGGCACGCTCGATCATCTCGTGTTGCCGCTCGTCGCGAGCGCCGCGCGTCATGGCGTCGCGCTGGAGATCGTGTCGGGGCACTACGGGCAGGTCATGCAGGAAGCCCTTGCGCCGGATTCGACGATCAATCGCGCGCAAGTCGATGCCGTGCTGGTGGCCCTGGACTACCGTGGGCTGCCGCTCAACGCGCAACCGGGCGACGAGGAAGCGGCGCAGCACAGCGTGGCCGCGGCACTGGACCAGATCGATGCACTGCGCGCCGGCTTCAGGCAGCACGGCAATGCGCCGTCGATCGTCCAGACGCTCGCGCCGCCGTCCGACACGCTGTTCGGCAATCGGGATGCGCTGATTGCCGGCACGCCGCTCAATCTCGTCGAACGTTTCAATCGAGCGCTCGCGCAGCGTGTGGCGGAATCGAACGACATCCTGTTCGACGTTGCGCATGTCGCGGGGACTGTCGGACTGGCGAACTGGCATTCGCCCGCCCAATGGAATCTGGCCAAGTATCCGTTTGCCGGCGACTACGTGCCGCTCTATGCGGATCACGTGGGCCGGCTGCTGGGCGCGGCGCGCGGCAAGAGCCGGCGTGTGCTGGTACTCGATCTCGACAACACCCTTTGGGGCGGGGTGATCGGCGACGACTTGCTCGAAGGCATCAAGGTGGCGCAGGGCGATGCGGTCGGTGAAGCCCATCTCGCTGTACAGCAGCTCGCGCTTTCGCTGAGGGCGCGCGGCATCGTGCTCGCGGTGTCGTCGAAGAACAACGACGATACGGCGCGTCTGCCGTTTCAAAAGCACCCTGAAATGCTGTTGCGCGAGCAACACTTTGCGGTGTTCCAGGCCAACTGGAACGACAAAGCTACCAATATTCGCGCGATTGCCGACGAGCTGTCGCTCGGTATCGATTCGATGGTGTTCCTCGACGACAATCCGGTCGAGCGGAATCTGGTCCGTACGACGTTGCCCGAAGTCGCCGTTCCCGAGTTGCCCGATGATCCTTCGCTGTACGCGCGGACCCTTGCCGCCGCGGGCTATTTCGAGTCCCTCGCGTTCTTGCCGGAAGATCAGAAGCGCGCCGATATGTACCAGGACAATGCGCGCCGCGTGGCGCTGCGCAGTCAGGCCGGCGACATGGATGCGTACCTGCGTTCGCTCGACATGAAGATCGATTTCGCACCGTTCGACGATACCGGACGGGCACGCATTGTTCAGTTGATCAACAAGTCGAACCAGTTCAATTTGACGACGCGCCGCTATACAGACGCGGAGATCCACGCGCTCGAAGGCGACGGGCGGGTTTTCACGCTGCAGGTTCGCCTGACGGATACGTTCGGCGACAACGGCATGATCTCGGTCGTGATTTGCCGGCCCGACGAACGTGCGCCGAGTACCTGGCAGATCGATTCGTGGTTGATGAGCTGCCGCGTGCTGGGGCGCCAGGTCGAGCAGATGGTGTTGCGCGAAGTGCTGCAGCATGCGCGCCAGCGCGATGTCACGCGCGTGATCGGGCGTTATATCCCGACCGACCGCAATGCGCTGGTCAAGGATCATTATGCGAAGCTCGGTTTCGAAGCCGTGAGCGAAGAGCCGGACGGCACGACGGTCTGGGAAATGGCCAGCGACCGCGAGATCGCGCCGGGTCATTTCGCCGTGACGCGGGCGGGTTTCGATACGATTGCTGCCGCCTGAATCATGAAAAACACCGTATCACTGACGTCGTTGCGCGAGACGGATGACGTTGCGGCTTCTCGCAAGCTGACGCGCCGTGACTATGTATTGCTGCCGTTGATCGTCGTGGCGACGGTGGTCTGCCTTTTCGTTGCCGCTGAATTCGCGACGAGGGCGATCTGGAGCGCGGGTACGCGCGGGGGCGAATGCCATGTGGCCGATGCCAGGGAGGGCATGCGCAACGTCCCGAATTGCACGATGACGGTCAAGACTCCGGAAACCCCGTGGATCACTTACCACTACAACGCTTGCGGTTTCCGCTCGACCGAGGGTTGCGGACCGAAGCCGGCCGGTACGCGACGCGTTGCGTTGCTCGGCACGTCGTTTGCCGAAGGCACGAGCCTCCCGTACGACCAATCGTTCGCGGCGCTGGCGGAACATGACCTGAGCAGGATGTGTGGCGCACCGGTGGAGGTCCAGAATCTCGGTGTCTACGAACTGCCGTTCCGCAAGGTGCTGAACCGGATCGGGCCGGCGCTGGCCTTGCAGCCGGATGCAGCGGTACTCACGGTTGCGCCGTTCGATCTGGAAAAGATCAATCTGCCGGACGTCGCGGATGCGCCCGCGGCCACCGTCGCGCCGGAACCGCGCAGCGACCTGATGGCGCGTGCCAAGGGCTGGCTGAGCGGCAGCCGTGCCGTCGCCGTCGCACAGCACTACATGTTCGAAAATCCGGACATTCAGGTGCCGATGTATCTGAAATACGGCGACAAGGCCGATTTCCTTCGGCCGCCATTTTCGACCGCCTGGCGCGAGCGGCTCGAGACGTTCGACAAAGTGGCCGCAACGGTCGCGGACAGGTTTCGCGCGACGGGCGTGCCGGTGGCGCTGATGCTGATTCCGCAACGGACGCAGGCCGGGCTCCTGGCCGCGAAATCGCTGCCGACGGGCATCGATCCATTGGCGCTCGATCACGCGATGGCCGAAATCGCCGCGAAGCACGGCATGCGCTACATCGATCTGGCCTCGAGCCTGAAGCAGTCGGCGAACCCGGCCGATTACTACTATCCGGTCGACAACCATCTGAACGCCGCCGGCGCGCGCGTTGTCGCGCGAAGCATGGTGACGGCGCTTACCGCCGGCGGGGCGCCCGCGTTGTCGGCATGCGGGTCACATTGAACCTGGCGGCGCATGCCGCCGCCATCGTTTCGAACCGTTTCCAGGCCGTCCGATGAATATTCCATCCTTCCAGTTCTTCGCCTTTGCAGCCGTTGCCGCGCTGATCTTCAACCTGTCTCGCTCGCTGACCTGGCAAAACGCGGTATTTCTCGTCGTCAATCTGCTGTTCCTGGCGACGTTTTCCCGCGATCCGGTCGCGTGGATTCCGTTCGCCGCATTCCTGATCGTCGGTTATCTGAGCGTCCGCTGCATGCAAACGAAGCAGTGGCTGTCAGCGTTCGCGCCGATCGTTGCGATCGTGATCGCGCTGTTCTTCTGGCTCAAACGCTATACGTTCGTGCCGTCCGCGTTGCTGCTGTCGCACCCTTACGCGACGATCGGCGTGTCCTACATCTTTTTCCGGATGCTCCATCTCATCATCGACGCTCGCAGTCCGGGCCTGTCGGTTCGCGTGACGCCGGTGGTGTATCTGAATTACGTGCTCAACTTCACGTCGCTCGTGTCGGGGCCGATTCAACGCTTTCAGGATTACAGCGTGACGCAGACGAACGAGCGGCCGGGGCCGGATGCAATCGACTACGGCGTCGCGCTCGAGCGTATCATCGTGGGATTCTTCAAGGTGGCGATCGTGTCGGCGGCACTGTCGCACGTCCATCATCAGGCGCTTGCGCAACTGTCGCCGATGCAACCGCTCGGCGAGCGCATGCTGACCGGGCTGACGATCGCCGCGATCTACCCGGTCTATCTGTATTTCAACTTCTCCGGCTACACGGACACGGTCGTCGGTGTCGCGCGCTTCTTCGGGATCTCACTGCCGGAGAATTTCGACCGGCCGTTCTCGTCGACCAACTTCATCGGATTCTGGAGTCGCTGGCACATCACGCTTTCCGGCTGGCTCAAGACCTACGTATACAACCCGCTGCTGATGACACTTATGCGTCGCTTTCCGTCGCGCTCACTGGAGCCGTATCTGGGTGTCGTCGCGTTCTTCGTGACGTTCTTCCTGGTCGGCGCCTGGCACGGACAGACGTCGATGTTTCTGTTCTTCGGTGTCCTGCAGGGCGGGGGCGTCAGCGTCAACAAGCTGTATCAGATCCGCATGACCAAATGGCTTGGCAAGAAGCGGTACGTCGCGCTGTGCAACACGCCGCTCTACGCCCATTGCGCGCGCGGGCTGACGTTCACGTTTTTCGCATTCAGCCTGTTGTGGTTCTGGTCGACCTGGAGCGAAATCCAGACCATCGCGACGACGCTCGGCCCGGCGCTCGTCGCGTTCGTATGGCTGCTGGTATTCGTGGGCGCGACGGTGACGCTTGCCGTGCTCAACGCGGTATACGAGCGTGTGACGCAAGGCGGCATGGCCGGACTGTTCCTGTCGCGTTACGCCCGTACCTCGTGGTGCACGGTATTGGCGGTCGTGACCGTGCTGGTGCTGGTCATTTCCGATTCGCCCGCGCCGGACATCGTCTACAAGACTTTCTGACTCGCGGCGGCGGCACGGCGATCGTACGGTGCCGGGTCGCCGGAAACGTGAAGTGTGCGCCGACGCGCGCCGAACCTGCAAGATCGATATTTCCCGGAGCCACTCACTTTCATGGCCAGTCACAAGCAGAAGTTCGAAATCCTGGACGGCTTGCGAGGCATCGCTGCGATAAGCGTGATGTTCATGCATTTCCTGCAGGAACTATCGAGCACGATCCTGCAGGGTGCCTATCTTTCCGTCGACATGTTTTTCATGCTGAGCGGCTTCATTCTTTCGTATTCCTATGGTGAAAGATTGCGCCAGGACGCATGGCGTGGCGAGTATCTGAAGCGCAGGTTAATACGCCTGTACCCGATGATTTTCATCGGGTTCGCGATCGGCTTCGCGAGCCTGATCGTCATGCAGGCCAATTCGTCCGCCCGGTTCTCATTGGGCAACCTGGCGGCCGCCACCGGCCAGAATTTTTTTCTCGTTCCATACCTCGGTCGCTTTTCGGTGTCGGGTTTCGTCGGCGCGGCGAATCACAGCTTGCCGTCCGTCAATGATCCTGGCGTATTCCCGCTGAATCCGCCTGCCTGGTCGCTGTTCTTCGAGTTGTTCGCGAGCGTCATCCTGATCGCGGCAATCAAGATGACCGCGCGGAATCTGTCGAGATGGGCCTACGCCTGTCTCGTTGCATTCCTCGTATATGGGTTTCTTGCCAGTCTCGATAACGCCAAGCTGGCGATCATGATGAACCAGGGCTGGGCGGCGGATAACTTCATCGGCGGCTTCTTCAGGGTGGGCTACGGGTTCTTGTTGGGCATCGCGATTGGAAAGATGTACGACTCGGATCTTCCGGCGAAGCCGCAGTGGTTCATCGCCGGGCTCGTGAAGAACGACTACATGCTGTTTGTCGTTTTCCTGCTGGTCGTCGCGTTTCCGTCGTCGATCAAGGGGATGTATTCAGTGGCTATCCTGCTGTTCGTCGCACCTGCGCTGGTTTACCGGGGGGCCATGCTCGCGCCCAGCGGCAAGACGATTGCAAGGCTCAGCGCGTTCCTCGGCTGGATCTCGTATCCGCTTTATTGCGTGCACTATCCGATCGGAAGGCTGGTGTTCGCGTATGCGCCACAGGCCGACATCCACGTTGTCCGAACCGCGATGATCGCCGCGTTTCTTTCGATCGTGTCCGCCGCCATCCTGGCGAAATTTGTTGAAGAACCGATCAGGTCGTATCTGGGCAAGCGCATGTTCGGAAATCATCGGGCCGCGACCGGCAACCCGGTCAACGTCGGGTAACCGGAGCAGTTCGCGGAGCACACCGGCGTCGTTGCGGCGCCGGAGCGCGGGAGTCGCTTTTACAGCCCCTCGAAGATCTCCGTCATCATCTCGGCGCTTCGGCTCCAGCGATATTTCTCCGCGTGCAGGCTTCCCTTGCGTTTGAGCTCGGCCCTGAGCTCGGCGGAATCGAGCAGGCTCCGCAATTTCTGCGCGATGTCGTCCTGCGAATACGGATCGCAGTACAGCGCCGCATCGGCACAGACTTCCGGCAGTGCGGCCGATTTGCCGACAACCGCCGGACAGCCGTAGCGCATCGCCTCGAGAGGCGGTATGCCGAACCCTTCGTAGATCGACGGATAAAGGAAGCACGCTGCGTTCTGATACAGCGCCTTCAATTGCTCGTCGCTGATGTAGCCCACGTACTTGATGTTCGGCTCGGATGCCGAGAGATGATCCTGCTTGCCGAACACGGTGGCGTTCTGCATGCCGACGATGACGAGATCGACCGACGGATCGTCGATCTGCCGGAATGCCGCGATCAGCCGCCCGAAGTTCTTGGTCGGATTCATGCTGCTGACCGCGAGCACGAAGCGGCCGGGCGTCAGCGCATGCTTGTCGAGCACGCTCGTGTCCGCTTCCAGGGCATCGAGATGATCCGCACCGAGCGGCACGACGCTGATCTTCTCCGCGGAGACGCCGCAGTGATGCGCGAGGCGATCCCGCGAGAAATAGGAGTTGGTCAGCACGCAAACGGAGGTTCGCGCCAGAATCCAGAACATGATCCGGTACCACACGCGAAATGGCCGGGAGAAATGCGCGGGCGTGTCGAACACCGCCGCATCGTGCATGTAGATGATCTGGTTGCCGATGAAAATGGATGCCGAATTGCTGAGATTCACGATGCGGCCGCGGCGTGAGAATAACGGGAGGACCAGCTGCTCCCAGACCACGCCCTTGTAAAAACCGACCTTGACCGTCCTCGCACCGCTTACCTCGACGCCGGGCTGCGGAGGCACCAGCACGGTCACCGGATCCTGCGGCTGAAACTTGATCAATGCGGCGATCAGCTCGCGCGCGACGCGCTGCACGCCGGTTGTCTTCTGCGTGGTGAAGCGGCCGTTGTATACGAGTTGCTTCGGTTTCTTGAAAGCGATCATGTCAATAAGGAGATTTCGAAATCGGAGTCAGGCTTTGACGTGATCCGGTGCAACCGGCTTGAAGTCGCGCGTGTCGACACGCGGCTCTTCGGTATCGAGTCCGTAAAGGGCATTCCACTGCCGGAAAATCGCGCTCATCGAAAACCGCTGAATCGCCCGTTTTCGAGCTGCCGCGCCCATTTGCTCGCGAAGCTGCCGGTCATCACGGAGCGTCGTCAGATACGTGGCCATCTCGTCGGCGTTCGACGCGACATAGCCGGTCACGCCGTGAATCACCACGTCGCGATTGCCCACGACGTCCGTCACCACGGCCGGTATGCCGGCGACCTGCGCTTCGATCAACGCGACCGGCATGCCTTCCCATCGGGAGGTCTGGACGTAGATATCCAGTTCCGACGTCAGCGCGAGCGCGCGTGCGCGGGTGACCCAGCCGCTGCAGACGACTGCCCGGCGCTGGCCGGGGTCCGGAATCTCGGCGGCATCGCCGCCGATCCAGAGAAACTCGACGTCTGCGCCGTGCAGCGTGTCGGCAAGGCGCACGAATGCTTCATGATTTTTCTGGAACGACGCCCGGCCGCTCATCCCGATGACGACTTTGCGATCGTCGCGCGTTCGACGCGGTGGGATCTCCGCTGCATTGACGCCGTTTTCCACCAGGACTGCCGACTTCGCCCGGACCTTTCCCCGGATCTCGGCGAGTTCGCTGCCGGAGCACGCGACGATGGTTCCGCCGATGTGCGCCGCGATGCGCTCGAAGCTCAGATAGGCGTACTGCTTCATGCGCGACACGTCGCGGCGCAGGAACGAGAGTCCGTGCGGCGAGTAGAGGACCTTCGCATTCGGGGCGGCGATCCGTGCGGCGATTCGCCCCAGCACGCCGGCCTTCGACGAGTGCAGATGAATCGCGGTCGGCTTGCAGTCGCGCAGGTTGCGGACCAGCGCACGCAAGCTCCTCAGATCCTGTCTGACGCTCACCTCGCGCGCCATGTCGACGTACACGAGCTTCACGTCAGGCAGGAATAGCGTTGAAAAATCGGTCGGGGTTTCCGGTCGGATCGAATGCAGAACCGTCACGTCGACGCCGGTCGCCGCGGCATGGTTGGCGAGATGGGTCAGCATCGAAAGCACGCCGCCACCAAACGCTTCGGCGATATGAACGATCTTTTCTTGGGTCATCTTTCGGTCTAGCGATCCGATCGCACATTCATCGCCCGTCGTGACGATGAGCCGCCCGCGAATCGTGTTGTCTCGGTGTCGAGTTCGTTAAACTATGCATTCCTGATTGATAAATGCATGGCTGCCGTGGCCATTGGATCCTGCTGTCGCAGTCGCTTGTTCGAGCTGACGAGGCAGCCGGATGGTTTCCGCCGATGGAATATCGGGTCGACGTTGCCGGAGCGTGCCGAACACGACGCAGCGTGACGAATCAATGCCGCGTTCTACGTGTCGGCTCGATTCCTCCGAACATCGGATACCGGCGTTCGACTACGACGACTGGAGACGAGACAACGACGAAATCCGGTCAGTGCGCGTGAATCCACTGGTCCGGATCATTGTGCAGCGCATGCGCGACCCGCTGGGTGCGATGGCTTACCGAAGGCGCGACTCGGCGACGCTATCGAGCGTCGGCGTGATGGCCGGACGACTTCCGCACGCGCGCGAGCGGATTGGAGATATAGCGAATCGCACGGTTGCTGAGCGTTGCCGACGGCAGCAAGCATGCGAGCGACAGCCCGGCCACGGCCGCTTTCTTGGCGGGCCCCCAGAACGGGTTGCGCAGCACGGTTTGCCAGTAGCGTCCGGATTCGCACAGGAACCAGCGCCAGCGCCGCACGAGTGGGGCGTGATAGAGCGTGCTTGCGAAGCGGGCCTTCTCGATCGCGAAGTCGAGCGGCGCGATCGGCAATGCTTGGTGCAGCCGTGTGCCGGCAAGCATGCGCAGCGTCGCCCATCGGCGTTCGGCTTTCAGCGCGCCCGTCGCGGCGTCTTCCGAATTGGTGAGGGCGAGGGCCGGCGTGTCGGCGGACGGGCGCGTCCCCGGTTGCTGATGGACGCGATAGCCGCCGAGCGTTGCATCGATCATGTGTACGGCACCGAGCAACGCGATACCGTAGATCGCATAGAAATCCGCGCCATGCAGGTTGTCCGGGGTGACGGGTACCGGAAAGATGCGCTTGAGCGCATCGACCCGATACGCGTTGCCCGATGCGGGCGGCGACGGGTACAGCCAGCCCGCGCGCAACAGGCGGCCGCAATCGGTGTCGACGGCCGACTGCGGCACGCTCGCCCCGGTCATCGCACCGTCCCGCGCGATCACGTCGAGCCGGAAATGCACCTTCACGAAGTCGCCGGACGCGAATGCGGCGAGCACGCGGGCCGCGGCGTCGGCATAGAGCAGGTCGTCAGCGTCGAGCAGGATCACGTAGCGCGTCGTGACATGTTCGAGCGCGCGGTTGTATGCGGCGACCTGACCGCGATTCTCCTGGAACACCGCCGTCACGCGCTCGCCGTACGAGCGAATGATGTCGCGCGAATAGTCGGTCGAACCGTCGTCGACGACCAGCACGCGTACACCGTGCGCGCCCTGCGAGAGCGCCGAATCGATCGCGTCGCGCAGGTATGCGCCGTGGTTGTAGTTGCAGATTGCGATGGTCAGGTCGGTCATGAACGGATTCTGGACGAGCGAAGTGCGGACGATCCGGGAGCCCGGCGCGCAGGGTGCGGTGCCCCGGCGCACGGTCGCGTCGCATGGTGGCCATGATACGTGTCGCAGACCGGCACTCGGTTCGCGAGCCTACCGTTCCGCGATTCGCTTCATTGGAAGCGCGATGAATCGTCAACGGCATGTCGGATCCGCCGCGCAGGCGGGATGTATTGGTCTGTTGACGCACTGAAACGCGGCGGGTTCGAATGATCCAATCGAACGTAGTACACCGCCTGTTTCGGCGGTATCGCGGGCCGACAACTCGGCCGGCATGCAGCGATTCGGGCGCGCCGGCGGACGCGCGCGAAGTCATTCCAGGGAGTCGACTCGACATGCATAGATCACACGGCCCGTTTCTTGCGCGTGTGGCGCTTGCCGCGATGTGCGTGGCAGGCGGGCTGGCTTGGCCGGGCAGTGCCGCGGCAGCATCCGGCACGCCTGCGCCTGGTGCGTTTCATTCGGCTGTACCGGATGCGTACGTTCGTCCCGCTGCGGACGCGGCCGATCAGGCCGACATGCTGCAACATGCGCTGGACGCGTTGCAGCCTGGCCAGCGACTGGTGTTCGCGCCGGGGCGGTATGTGGTCGGCCGGTCGCTGGTCGTGCGGCAGCGGAATGTGGTGTTGTCGGGCTACGGCGCGACGCTGATCGCGACAATCCCGGGCGACCAGACGGTCGAGATGCGCGGCGAGGGTACGACGCTCGTCGGTTTTCGGCTCACCGGAACCGGCACGACACGCCTCACGACGCCGGAGTCTTCGAAGGTCGAGGTGACGGGGCGCGGTGTGCAGGTGCTCGACAACGTCATCGACGGTGGCGCGGGCGGCGGGATCTTCGTGTTCGGCGGCGCTGACGTCGCGATCGTCGGCAACGAGGTGCTGTCGACGCTGGCCGACGGCATTCACATGACGCACGGCTCACACAACGTGCTCGTGCAGGGCAACGTCGTGCGCGGGACCGGCGACGACATGATCGCCGTGGTGAGTTACCAGGCGGAAGGCGTGCTGACGCGCAACGTGCTGATTACCGGCAACTCGCTGGAGGGCAACCCGTGGGGCCGGGGCATCACGGTGGTCGGCGGTGCGAACGTCACCATCTCGAACAATATCGTGCGCAACGTACAGGTGAGCTCGGGCATTCTCGTCGCGCAGGAAGACAGCAATCGAACTGCCGGCTCGTCCGACATCCGCATCGAGGGCAACTCGATCGCGGATATCCAGACAGCGACGGGCCGGGCCGATCCTCGTCCGGTCACGCAGCAGGCGGCGATCGAGGTCAGCACGTGGTCGGGTTCGGTGTCGCGCGTGACCGTGATCGGCAACCGTGTGTCGCATGCGCGATTCGACGGCATTCGCCTGTGGGGAAACGTGTCGGGCGTGCGGCTCGCGGACAATCAACTGTCGGGGATCGGCGGAATGCCGGTCCGGGTCGACCCCGCGCACGATTGCGCGACCGGCCGACCGGCGGGGGCGTCGGGAGGGCAGGCGAGGGGCGCGCCGTGTGCGGCCGCGCGTCAGCCGTTGTCGGCGGCAGGTGACGCGATCGGCGCGGATACGTCGTTGTTGCCGCGCGTGCGCGAATCGGTCAGGCAAGCGCGCTGGTCGCAAGGCGGCATCGACTGATCGTGCGTCGCGTGGGCCGCCGGTCGGCGACGCCATGCGGTGAACAGGTGGCGAACAGGCGGCCACCCCTTGTTCGCGCGGCGGCGCGCATCGCCACCGCGCACGCCGCCTCGATCCGCATGCGCTTACCGGATGACGTTGCGTTCCGCGGTTTCCTCGTCTGGTTCGCGCGAGGCGAGCGACGGGCGCTGCCGCACGCTCTCGACGACCGGCCTTCCATACTGATCATCAAACCGCACGATATCGTCTTCGCCGAGATAATCACCCGACTGCACCTCGATGATCTCGAGCGGAATCCGGCCGGGATTCTCGAGGCGGTGGACCTCGCCGACAGCGATATAGGTCGATTCGTTTTCGCTGAGCAGGAAGGTCTCGTTGCCGCGCGTGACCTTCGCGGTGCCGCGCACGACGATCCAGTGCTCGGCGCGGTGATAGTGCATCTGCAGCGACAGCCGCTTGCCGGGTTCGACGACGATCCGCTTCACCTGGAACCGCTCGCCGAGATCGATCGAATCGTAGTGGCCCCACGGCCGCTGCACCTTGCGGTGTTCGCTCGCCTGCGGGCGCTGCTCGGTCTTCAGGCGCGCGACGATGTTCTTCACGCGCTGCACGTCGTGCTTGTTCGCGACCAGCACCGCATCGGGCGTCTCGATCACGACGACGTCCTTCATGCCGACGCACGCAATCAGCCGGCCCTCCGAGCGCACGAGACTGTCCTGCGTGTCCTCGAACACGATCGGGCCGCGCGCGACGTTGCCCTGATCGTCCTTCGGCATGATTTCCCAGATCGCATCCCAGGTGCCGACGTCCGACCAACCTGCGGACAGCGGTACCACGATGCCTTCGATGCCGAGTTCGGGGTGCTCCGCGAGGCGCTCCATGACCGCGTAGTCGATCGAGTCGGACGGGCACGCGTCGAAGGCCGCCGCGTCGATCCGGAAGAACGGATGCTCGGCGGTGCCCGCGCGCCATGCCGCGTCGCAGGCCGCATGGATGTCGGGTGCGAGCGCACGGATCGCCTTCAGCCAGGTCGATGCGCGCGTGACAAAAATCCCGCTGTTCCACCAGTAATCGCCCGAATGCAGGTAGCGCTCGGCGAGCGCCGCGTTCGGCTTCTCGACGAAGCGCCCGATCGCATAGCCGCCTTGTCCGCCAAGGCGGCCGGCGCGCGGTTCGCCGACCTGGATGTAGCCGTAGCCGGTTTCCGCGCGGCGCGGCAGCACGCCGAGCGTGACGATCGCGCCTTCCTGCGCGTAGCGCGCCGCGCGGCCGACCGCTTCCTGGAATGCGGCGACGTCGCCGATCACGTGATCGGCCGGCATGACCGCGAGGATGGGATCGTCCGCGAGCACGCTGGCGTCGAGCGCCGCGAGCGTCAGCGCAGGCGCCGTATTGCGCGCGGCCGGTTCGAGCAGGATGCGGGCGGGGGCCGCGCGCCCGAGCACCTGCGCGGCGCTCATGATGCGATGCTGTTCGCCGCACACCAGCAGCAGCGTGTCGCCGAGCGCCGCGTTCGCGATGCCGTTCAGGCGGCGCGCGGTCGCCGACAGCGGCGATTCGTTCGAGGTCAGCTCGATCAGCTGTTTCGGATACTGCTCGCGCGACAGCGGCCAGAGGCGCGTGCCGGAACCACCGGCGAGTATGACGGGCAGGACGCAGGGCAGCTCGGGATCGGGAACCGGGCGAAGGTTGGCGTTCATCGATTGGCTCCGGTATCGGCAGGCAGCCGGTTGTGTGCGCGGCCGTCGACGCGCGCGTCCTCGTTGCGCGATCGCGGCGCCGCGACGGTCCGGGACAGCAGCTGACGCAGCGCGCCGGCGGCGCGGTCGGCGGGCCGGACGAGACCGACGAACGGTGCGCCCTGTTCGAGATAGGGACCGTATGCCTTTCGGAATCCGAAACGCTTATAGAAGTCCTGGCGTTGTGCGGGAACGTGCGTGCGAACCGCCACGGCGGGCCATGTGGCCTGCGCGGCCGTGAGCGCGCGCTGCATGAGTTGCTCGAGGGTGCGGTCGTCGCGACATGCCTCGCTCGTCAGCACCTTGTCGATCACGACGTCCGGATCGGCGTCGTCGCCGGGCAGCACGCGCGCGTAGGCGACGACTTCCGTCGTGTCACCCTTGTGCATGCACGCGAACACGTGCAGCGCATGCGCATCCTTGCCGTCGATGTCGAGATGCGTATGCGCATCCTCGACCACCAGCACTGCGTTGCGCGAGCGCAGGATTGCATAGAGATCGACGGCGCTCAGATGTTCGAATTCACAACAATGCCATTCCATGATGCGGTCCTCGTGTGAAGCCTTCAGCACGCCGAGCCGCATGAACGCGTTCGTCCGGTGCGGCTCGCCGATGTCCATGATGCGGATGCGGGGCGCGCCGGTCTGTTCGAAAGCATACTCACACTCTCGTTATGCCCGTTTCGTGCGGGCGATGCCGGCAGCGCGAAACGGGCCGTGGTGTGAGCGGGGCACTGTGCGGTATCACACAGTGGCCGCATGCCGGCTTTCCCATAATTGATTCGTCGCGACTGTCCGCTGCGAACCGCGCAGCGGGCAGTCTGCATCGAACGCGATTGAAGAATCGGGGGCTGTACTTGAGATTGCGATCGTTCACGGCGGGTCGGCCGCGCATCGCGACCGGTTGCTCGCAGGCCAGCATCTGCCGCATCGTCGATGTCCTCGCGATGCGCGCATCCTTCATCCGGACGCGATCGTTTCGACGCGCCGGACAACACGCGCATACTTGCGACGGTGCGCTGCCCGATGCTTTCGCGCTGCATGCGGCCCTGCACCAGCACAGTGCCCGTCGCGCCGGCCTGTCGGCAGCGATCGTTGGCGGCGCGACACGCATGGACGCCATGCTGCATCGCGTCAGGAGACGGACGGCACGACCGGCTGCTTCGTTACGATGTTGTAACGAACACGCGCGGTTCGCCCGCGTTCGATGCGTGATGGCGGTGTCGCAGGGGCGCGCGATTATCCACGGATGCAAAACGCTTCCCGGATTATTTGCGCGATTCAAGCGAGAATCGCGGGCAATGGAAGGCGCCGATCTTGCAGAAAAGTGGTATTTGGCACTGATTGACGGGAATGGTCGTGGATAATCAAATCTGAGGCGCTAAACGCGCGCCGCGCGCGCCGGGGCGGCAGCGTAATCGGCTGAATCGATTTTATCTTTTGGTAACAAGGCCATCTCGATACGGGGTGTAGATTCAGGAACGGATGAAATGAGGCCACCATTCCGAAAGCGGGTTGGCGGCCATCCGGTTCAGCATCGGGCGCGGCTGTCGTGTACGACGCGACGCAAATGCGGACGGAAATCCCGTTTGCCGACGCGCTCCGCCTGACGGCGCGTCGTATGAAAGCCGGAACGCCGCGGCTCCCGCGGCCGCGCGTTCCCTTCGAGTTCGATGACAACGAGGCCGGATGACATCCGGCTCGACCTCCGGGGGCTCTCGCCGTGTGCAGTTTCGATCTTCGCCAAAGCTGCGGAAACGCGGCGCGGACAGGTGGCCATGCGCCGCCGGCCGCAGCGCACGCGAACGGTTCGCGGAGTGGAGAAAGTGATGGTTCGCTATGAATATGCCAATAACGCGCGATAAGAGCGCCGGCGGGGAGAGGATTACCGGGCAGCGTCCTCTGATTTACTGGACCCAGACGCCGTCCGTCATGCTGCGCAAGGAACTCGCGCGACGCGACTGGAAAGTGACGGTCGTCGCGCACGCGAGCGAATTGCGCGATACCTCCGGCGAAATCACCTGCGGCATCCTCGACCTGAGCGGCGGTCACGCCGACGCGATCGGCAGCATCGCGTCGACCTGCGCGTCGATGCGCGACGTCGTGTGGGTCGCACTCGTCGAGACCGGCCAGACCGCCTCGCCGAACGTGCGCGCGCTGTTGCGCGACTATTGCTTCGACTACATCACGTTGCCCGCGTCGCACCAACGCATTGCCGATACGGTCGGCCATGCGTACGGAATGGAATGCCTGTTCGCGCGCGATCGGGAACGCCTCGAATCGCAGGAGAACGGCATCGTCGGCACCTGCAGCGCGATGCTGCGGCTGTTCGATACGGTGCGGCGCTTCGCGCGCACCGACGCGCCCGTGTTCGTGTTCGGCGAGACGGGAACCGGCAAGGAACTGACGGCCGTCGCGATCCATCGTCATTCGGAACGGCGCAACGGCCCGTTCGTCGCGGTCAACTGCGGTGCGATCCCGCCCCACCTGCTGCAATCGGAACTGTTCGGCTATGAGCGCGGCGCGTTTACCGGCGCGAACGCGCGCAAGATCGGCTACGTCGAGGCCGCAAACGGCGGCACGCTGCTGCTCGACGAAATCGGCGACCTGCCGCACGAGAGCCAGGCGAGCCTGCTGCGCTTCCTGCAGGAGCGCGCGATTCATCGCCTCGGCGGCAGCGACCCGGTGCCGGTCGACGTGCGGATCGTCTCCGCGACGCACGTCGACCTGCGCGAAGCGATGGAAGAAGGGCGTTTCCGCGCGGACCTGTTCCACCGTCTTTGCGTGATGCGCATCGACCAGCCGCCGCTGCGCGCGCGCGGCAAGGACATCGAGCTGCTCGCGGATCACATGCTCGAACGCTTTCGCGGCGACGCGCGCCATCGCGTGCGCGGCTTTTCGACGGATGCGATCACGGCGCTCTACAAGCATGACTGGCCGGGCAACGTGCGCGAACTGATCAACCGCGTGCGGCGCGCGGTCGTGATGACGGAAGGGCGCCTGATCACGGCGCAGGACCTCGAGCTCGAATACTGTCTCGACGCGGCGTCGCCGTCGGTGGCCGACATCCGCAAGTCGATCGAGCGCGAAGCGATCGAAACCGCACTGCTGCGCACGCGCGGACGCGTCGCCGCATCCGCGCGCGAGCTCGGCGTGTCGCGTGCAACGCTCTATCGCTGGATGGAAGCGTACGGCATCGAGCGGCCGCGCGGCACGGGGTCGTCGGACTGACGCGCGCGGTGCGGCCGTGCGAGCGTGTGCGCGTGCGTGATCCGGGTCCCGCGCCGGCTCGCGTCAGCCGGTCAACGCCGCACGCACGGTTCGCGCGGCGTTGACCGCGCGGATTTCGACGGTCGGCGGCGCGCCGGCGGCAGCTTGGCCGCCGGTGTTCGCGAGCGGCACGAGCGCGACACGCGCCGGCGTGCCGGGCGCGAGATCGAACCAGTCGTCGCGCGGCACGAAGCCCGGTGCATCGATCTGCACGTGACGTGCGACGTGGCGCGTGCCGATATCGACGTGCCACGTGTCGCCGGTGCGCGACACGCATGCGTCGATGCCGGGCTCGCGGCGGGCGAACACGGCCGGGTGCGTGCGGGACGGGAAGTAGAACGCCTGCGACAGCAGCGTGCCGTCGTCGGCGCGCAGTGTCGCGACGACGGTATCGTGCTCGCACGGGCCGAAGCGATACGCGTAGGTCCAGTCGAAGAAGCGGCCGAGCAATTCGGCCGAATCGAGCCGCACCGTGTCGTGCGCGGCGATCCGGACCGGAGCGCCGGCACGCGCGAGCGGTGTGCGGCCGTCGCGCAGCGCGACCAGCTCGACGGCCGCCGACAGCGGCGCCGGCCGCTCGTTGATCACGTGCACGTCGAGCCCGTTCAGCCCTTCGTCGACGAGCAGGACCTGCACGGGCTGAAGTACCTGGCGCAGCGCATACCACGCCGATTTCGGCCGATGCGCCGCATCGAGCAAGCCCCATCCGGCGCCCGCCATCACATCCTGGAACTGCCAGACGAGCGCACCCGCGCAGCGTGAGCCGGTGCGCCGCCACTCCGAGAACGTGTCCCGCATCAGGTCCGCGATCACCGCGCGCGACAGCTCGAAGTAGCGCGACGGATCCTCGCGCCGCAGGCGGTCGGGCGCCACGTCGTACAACGTCTGCAGATAATGATCGCGAATATCGTCGAAATCCCACGACGTGCCGGGGTCGCGCGGCACGGCCGCTTTCCACCGCGGCTCGTGCACGCCCGGCCAGCCGAGGCTGGCGAGCATCGCATCGCACGGCACGTTCGCGAACGCGAGGCATTCGCTCGCGAAGCGCACGTCGGCGCGACGCGCGTCGTCGAGCGGGCGAAGGTACGCGCCGACACCGTAATAGTGCGACACGCGCTCGCGCGGCATGAACGGCAGCACGCCGCCGTCGGGCGAGTCGGGGACGTACAGCGCGTCGGGCCGCCGTGCCGCCGCGTGGTCGGCGAGGCGCTCGGCGGTCAGTTCGAGGAAGCGCTGCTTCGGCCCGAGCCCCGACATCGCGGCCTGCTGCGCAATCTCGCTGCCGCCACACAGCACCGCGAGCGACGGCGACGCGCGCACGCGCGTGAGGAACTGTTCGGCTTCGCGACCGACGGCGTCCGCGAAGGCGCGATCGTCGAGCGCATAGTCGAAGTTCGCGAACATGAAGTCCTGCCAGACGAGCAGTCCGAGCCGGTCGCACCACGCATGGAATGCGTCGGCCTCGTAGGTCATCGTGCCGCCGACGCGGATCATGTTGAAGCCGGCGTCGCGCGCGTATCCGAGCAGGCGGCCATAGGTCGCGTCGTCCGCGTGCAGCGCGAGCGGTGCGGCGCTGCTCCAGCATGCGCCGCGCGCGAATACGCGCACGCCGTTGACGCGCAACCCGAATCCCTTGCCGTCGTCGCCCGCGTCCGGTTCGATCGTGCGAAAGCCCGTCGCGCCGAGCGGCCGCCGTTCGGCGCCGATGTGCAATGCGACCTCGTAGAGCACCGGTTCGCCATGCGTGTGCGGCCACCAGCGGCGCACGTTCGGCACCGCGACGGTCGCATGGAGCCGGTCGGCGCCGCGTCGTTCGAGCGTCGCGTGGTGCTCGCCGCACGACAGCCGGGCTGCAAACGCATCGGGCAGCGGCCCGGCGAACGCGAGTTCCGCATCGAGCCAGCCGGTATCGCCGTCGATGCGCGCGTGCAGGTCGCAATGAACGAGAACGGGACCGTCGGCAGGGTCCAGCACGTCGACGGGCCGCCACGGACCGGTCGGCACGCAGCGCGGAAACCAGCCGGGCATATGCCCGAGCAGCGACGTGCGAACGGTGCGCAACGTCGCCGGTTCGGCGAGCCGCGTGCGCCAGCGTGCGCGGCGCGGTGCGCGCACATCGCGCAGGTGCGGCGCGAGGGCGCGGAAGCAGACGGTCAGCCGGTGCGTGCCGTCGAGCGACACGGGCACGTCGTGCGCGACGAACATGCTGTGCGAACGCAGGATCGGCGTGTCGTCGAGCCATGCCTCGGCGAGCGTCGCGAGGCCGTGAAAGCGCAGCACGCGCGGCCCGTGCCCGTGCAGTTCGACGCGATACCAGTGGTCGCGCTCGTCGAGCGACGCGGTATCGTCGGCCCGGCCGGCCAGCGCGAGCGCCTGCGCGACCGTGCCGGGGACGGGGGCGGCGATCCAGCCGTCGGCGGGAAGATCGAGCGGCCCGCGCGCGGCACCCGCGGGCGTGGCGAGCAGCGACCACGCGAGCGCGGCATGCGCGCGCGTCACCGCAGCAACGGCACGGCGGCCGCGTCGACGCGCACGGGCGCCGCGTGCTGCAGCGGCGGGGCGATCTGCCGTGCGCAGTCGATCAGGTCGGCGTAAGCCGCTTCGATCGCTTCGAGCGTCGCGTCGCCGCGCTCTTCCTTGCCGCGCGCGCACGCCCGCGCCAGCCGGAACTCCAGCACCATCGCTTCGGACGCGATGCGGTCGCAGGCGGTACGAATCTCGGCGAACGGCCCGACGCAGCCGCTCGCCTGCAGCCAGCGCGCGTAATGGCCGAACAGTTCGAAGTTCGCGCCGAGTTGCCGCACCGAATTGAACGAGTACGCGTGGAAGCGTTCGAGCGGGGAATCGGCGAGCGATTTCGCATCGAGCTGCAACTGGCGCCGGAACGCTGTGACCGGATTGACGACCGGCAGCCGGCGCAGATGCCGCTGCAGCGACGCGAGCGAGACTTCGCACAGCGCGCGCTCGTCGAGCGGTGCGAAACGCCGCTTCGCGCACTCGACGTACGGCGGAAGCGGCATCGGCGAACAGCCGCCGACGAGCCCGTTGTAGTCGAAGTCCTCGGCCACGTAATAGCCGCTGTTGTGGAAGTAGCCGATCTGGCGGCGCGTGCGATCGATCGAGTCGATGCCGATCGTCGTCTTCGTATGCTGCGTGCGGTAGCTGCTGCCGCGCGTGTCCGGCAGGAACCACGCGTCGACCTCGACGATCATCAGGTGACCGCGCGCGACCTGCGTCTCGATGTGCTGGTCGAGCGGCTCGTAGATCGAGTGTTCCTGCACGACGATGCCGTACAGCCGCTCCAGTTCGTCGTGCGGAAACTTGAAGAACGTGAACTGGTCGCCCTCGAAGTCGAGCGCGATCGTAAACGGCAGCGCCGCGTACGGGTTGAGGCCCCACCAGCGGAGCACCTCGAGCCACATGTCGACATAGCAGTTGGTCTGTTTCCAGACCATCTCCTGACTGTGCAGCGGGTGCGGCCGATAGTGGCGTGCGCGGTGGCGCACGTCCTCGAACGACGCGTCCTCGCCGTCGCGGGACACGAATTTCATCGCGTACCCCACAGCACGTCGCGAACGTCGGCCGGCCATGCGTCGAGGTCGAAACCGTGATGACGGAACAGCGCGAGCGTCAGCCGCTCGAGGCCGAAGCCGACGCAGCCCGTGTGCGCGACGTCGCCTGTCGCGGTGCGGATGTCCCACAGCAGCCCGAAGTGATCCATGTGGTAGTTGAAGCTCAGGCACGCGGTCTGGCGGTCGTCGTGCTCGATCGGGATCAGCAGCTCGAACTTCAGGTTCTGCTCGCGCTGGCTGTTCGCGACGATCTTGCCGCCGCGCCCGAAGAACGGATCGTTCGCGAGATCGATCGCGTTCGGCAGTTGCAGCGCCTCGATCATCCGTGTGCCGCGCTCCATCCACGTCGCGCGGAACGCGACGATCTGCTCGGGCGTGCCGATGCGTATGTATTCGCGCATCCGGAACAGCTGCATGCGGGTCGGGTCGAGTGACGGCTCGTGGCGGAAGCAATACGAGAACACGTCGACGATGCGGCCGTCGCCGGGCAGCGCACCGGCGCGCGCGACGACCGGATAGACCGGATAGCAGGCGGCCGGCGTCATCACGACGTAGGTCGGCTTCTGGCTTTCGGTCCAGTCCTCGCCGCGGTCGAGACACTGCAGCACGCGCTGGTGCCGCTGTTCGTCGCCGCAGAACGCATGCACGCTGCCCGCGAGTTGCGGGAAGCTCTTCATGTATTCGCTGCGCTCGAATTCGGTGCGGCTCATCGCCGGCGGGAAGCGCAGCACTTCGGCCTGCTGGTCGGCGCCGAGGCGCGTGACGAACGCGTCGAGCGCTTCGACGACGCGCTCGAACCGCTCGCTGCGGCCGAACAGGCCCTGGATGCCGGTCGACACGAGCAGGCCCGCATCGATCAGCTCGTCGCGCAGCGGATTGACGCCCGCGCGGTCGAGCGGCGCGTCGGACGGGGTGGCGGCGGAAGGCACGGAGAGGCGATCGTTCACGAATGTTTCTCCAGCGTCGCGGGACGCAGTGCGAGCAGCAGGCTCGAGGTATTGGCGGCAATGCGGTCGTTGCTGATCATCAGCGGCGCCGCGTGCAGGTCGCGCAGGTGGCGGCCGATGCTGAACGGCGTGCCGTGCTTGTAGCCGGCCATCCCGCAGATCATCATCGCCTGCTGGGCGACTTCGAGCGCGGTCGACGACACATAGGTCTTCAGCGTGTTGATCTCGGCGGCCCAGGCCATGCCGGCCGACCACGAGCGGGGCGACGCGCTGGCATAGAGGCGCAGCACGCTGTCGACGCGGGCCTGCATCGCCTGCATCAGCGCAAGCGATTCGGCGATGCGCCGCGACGCGGGCGACGGCGCACCGTCGGTCTGGCGCGCCTGCGTGCGGAAGAACTGGTGCGCGCGATGGAACGCGTCGCCGGCCACGCCGATCCACACCGCCGCCCACAGGATGTGCGAAACCGGCACCATCGTCTGTTCCGCGATCTGCGCGAACGGCACGGGCAGGCATTGCACGGTCGTGCCCTGTGCATCGAGCACGAAGCCGTTGCTGCACGTGCCGCGCATGCCGAGCGTGTCCCATTCGCCGCGGCGCGTGAGCGTATAGCCGTCGCGCAGCACCGTGACGAGCACCTGCTCGGACGCCGGCGCGTCGGCGTCGCGCCGCGCGGTCGCGAGGATGCCGTCCGCGTAGTCGCCGTACGAGATCGTCGGCGCGGATTTGTGCAGCCGGAATTCGCCGCCGTTGGTCTCGAGCGCGCACTGGCTCGCGCGCAGGTTACCGCCGACGCCGTCCTCCGACGTCGCCGACGCGAGCAGCCACTGATGGCGCGCGAGCTGTTGCAGGAACAGCTTGTGCCAGCCCTGGTCGGCCGCGTGATTGACGATGCAGGCCACCTGGATCTGGTGCATCGCGAACACCATCGCCGACGATGCGCAGGCCTGGCCGAGGATCGAGCATGCCGATGCGACGTCGGCCAGCGACGCGCCGGCGCCGCCGAGCCGGGTCGGGACCATTGCGCTCAGCAGGCGGCGCGCACGCATGGCCTCGATCGCCTCGACGGGGCAGCGCGCGTCCCGGTCGACCGCATCCGCGTGCTGGGCGGCGATTTGCGCGACGGCGTGCGCGGCCTCGTCGAGCCGGCGTGGTTCGTCGTCGGCCGCGAGTTCGGGAAGCAGCGCGCTCATGCGGAATGCTCGGCGCGTTGCAGGGTCGCGATGGTGTCCGCGAGCGCGTCGACGCTGCGGAACAGATTGCGGTTCAGCATCTCGTCGGGAATCTCGATGTTGAACTGCTTCTCGATCGCGAGCATCAGCTGGATCGTATCGAGCGAGGAGAGGCCCGCTTCGTAGAGGTCATCCCCGTCACCGATCGAGTCGATCGCGGCTTCGAGGTGGGCGACGTGCTTGAGGATGGTTCTGATTTCGTTTTTCACGTGCTGCTCCGGCGTGTGAGGTGTCGTCCGCAAGGGCGGACGCGCGCAGCGCGCTGACATCCCCCCGGCAGTCCGGCATCAGTAGACCATTCGCACGCCCGGCGTTCTGTTCGCCACCCTACAATCGGCTGACTCGGGTCGCACGCGTGCGCCGGCACGCCGTGCGCATCACGCGCGTGCCGCGGCGCTCACGCCCGAGTCGGCCGACAGGATGCGCTTCATCTCGTCGCGCACGATCGCGCGGCAGCCGCACGACATTTTCTCGAGGCCCGCAAGGTCGGCAAGCTCGATCGAGCTCCGGTACTGACGGATCAGGCCGAGTTTCTGGATCTCCCCGGCCGCATCCGTGACCGTCTCGCGCCGCACGCCGAGCATCTGCGCGAGCATGCTGTGGGTGATCTGGATCTCGATGCTGCGCGACCGGTCGTACGCGAGCAGGAACCATCTGCATAGCTGATGTTTGAGGACGTGATGGCGACTGCAGAACGTGATCTGCGAGACCTGGGCCATCAGCAGCCGCACGCAGACGAACACTAGATGGCGAATCACCGGCGACGCGTCGAACGCGGCCGCGAAGATGCGCCGGTCGAGCCGGTAGACGAAGCCGTCGCGGCAGGCGACGGCACGGCACGGCATCCGGCCGCTGCCGCCGATCACGTCGTCGCAGACGACGCTCTCGCTGCCGATCTCGGCCACTTCCAGCGTCATGCCGCCGGACGACACGTACTGCAGCGAAATCGCCGTCGTGACGGGCAGGTAGACCGCGTTGAGCATTTCACCCGGTTCGCACAGCACCTGGCCCGATTTCAGGTGAACGAGTTGGAGGTTGGCAATCAGCGTCGCGCGTTCGTCGCGGTCGAGGGCCGCGACGAACCGGTTGGCGTCGAAGCTGTGGGAAAGCTCGATCATGCCGCTCGCGTGGGCGACGGCGTCATTGGCCTGGTGGGTCACGGCGGATCCTCGTAGGGAGCGATCGCACATCGCGCGGCGCCATCCACGGGGATTTAGCACGCACGTGCGGATTCGTGTTCATAGAAATTCGAATGCCGATGGCGGAAAAGGCTAGCACGCAATTCAATTCGATAAATTGCGCATTACGTCACTTCACAATGTTTGACGGTTCGGGGTAAATGAAAAGGTTATAGGTATTTGAAGATCGTCTTCGTATGAATTAATTGCACTGGAGGGTGAATCGCGAATTCGGTGCTGATCGAGAATCAATCCGGCAACGAAGTGCATCGTACAAGAAAATTATCTAGAATGCATTGAACATTATTTGACAATTGAGATTCGCGGGTATGATTTATTAATTGAATCATAGTGTTGCGTGAGATGTGTGCGTTTGATTACAGTGTTGTAAATTAATCCGGCGATTCATATTTGAGACAGTTTCAAACGACCATTCGAGCGTGCGGCACGCGACTCTGGCCCGTTTGAGACATCATGGAAACAATTGAAAACCGGGTGTAAGTTATTGAACGATAAGACTCCCGCGCCGCTGCCGGTTCCACTGCCGGCCCCGCGCCCAATGATCAGTCGAATCGCCGGCTGCGTCCGCGACGCAAGCGGGTGTCCGGAAATGAGACGTTTTTTGCGGTTTTCGACCGGCTATTCGGGGGTGCTAAATCGCAAGTCATTTATATATTAAGGATGGAGCCGGTATTGGCACGTAAATCGCTTATCGAAACGGGCGTGTCGAAACGGGACTGCCGATTCGATCCAGCGGCGAGACGCCGTGGGTCGATTGGATCGAGGGTTGTGGGCCGCAACCCGCGTCGCCGTCCGGGCGCGCATCGCGATAACGAATTCCGCTGACGCGGCTGCATGCGGCGCGGACGATAAAAGGGATACAGACATGCTTCATCTTCACTCGAGCTATTCGGCGAATGCCATCCTCGATGCCCTTCCGGAGGACAGCATCCGTGCCATCGCACCGCACCTCGAACTGGTCCGGATCAAGGCCGGCATGCTCGACCGTGTCGGGGAACCGATGCGCCACCTGCATTTCCCGACCACCGCCATGATGTCGGTGCAGCACCTGATGGAGGACGGAGCGATGGTCGAGGTCGCCGTGGTCGGCCGCGAAGGTGTGGTCGGCCTCGCGACGCTCGTCGGCGGCACCGCGGTATCGAACCGCGTTGAAGTCCGGATCGGCGGGATGGCCTACCGCGTGCCGACCTGCGTGATGCGCTCGGAATTCGAACGTTCGCCGGCGACGTATCGGCTGCTGCTGAACTACTGCCAGGCGACGATGGCGCAGATTTCGCGCAGCGCGTTGTGCAACCGGCATCACTCGGTCAGCGAGCAGTTGAGCCGCTGGCTGCTGCTCGCGCATGACCGGATCGACGGCGACGAACTGGCCGTCACGCAGCAGACGATCGCGAACATGCTCGGCGTGCGTCGCGAAGGCGTGACGGAAGCGGCCGGCAACCTGCAGGAAGCCGGGCTGATCCGTCAGCGTCGCGGCCGCATCACCGTGCTCGATCGCGACGGTCTCGAGCGCCAGGCATGCGAGTGCTACGAGCTGATTCGCGCGGACTATCGCCGGCTGCTCGGCACGCGGGCCGGCGCGCGTGCGTTGCCGGTGCGGCCGCGCATGCAGGACCTGCACGGCGGTTTCCCCGCGCACGGTGTGTGACGATGCATGCGATGGCAGGTGGAACGAATGCGATGCGACGCGCCGCGATCGCCGCGGTCGATGTTGCGCTGGTGCTGGCAGGTGCGCTCGCCGCGCAGGCTGCGATGGGGCTCGCGTGGCACGATTTGTCGGACGCGCAGCGCGGCACGGTCGCATTGCTGTGCGTGCTGACCGTCGCGCTGTTGCCGCGCAGCGTGCGCGTGACGCGCGGCGCGGCGTCGCCGCACGACGGCGGTGCCGTGCTGACGCGCACGGTGGTGGCCGTCTTGTGCGTGGGTACGCTGACGGTGGCCGGCACGATGTGGATCATGAACCGCGGCGGCACGGTCACGACGCGCTGGATCGCGCGGACGGTGCTGTCCGGCGACGCGGCACTGCTGCTCGGCAGGCTGGCACTCTGCGCGCTGGCGATGAAGCGTGGCGATCCGCGCGCGCGGCAGCGGCGGGTTGCGGTCGTCGGGGCGACCGCTTACGGACGGGTGGCGATCGAGCGCATGCAGCTCGAACCGGCCGGGCCGTTCGCGGCTGCCTGCGTGTTCGACGACGATGCACCGGCCGCGGCCACGGCTGACGGGATCGGCGGCGTGCCGGTGATCGACGACTGGGTCGCGTTGCGGCGCATGATCCGCGGCGGCGAGATCGACGAAGTGTGGCTCACGCTGCCGATGTCGCACGAGTCACGCATCCAGCGCATCGTGCGCGAACTGCGCGACGAGTTCGTCGAGCTGCGGCTGTTGCCGGACGTGCGGCAGATGGCGGTCGTCGAGCGATCCGCGACCGATGTGCTCGGCATGCCGGCCATCAACCTCGCGACCACGCCGCGTTCCGCGCCGGAACTGTGGGCGAAGTTCGCGTTCGACCGGCTGTTCGCCGGCGCCGTGCTGATTCCGCTGCTGCCGCTGCTCGCGGCGCTGGCGATCGCGGTGAAGCTGTCGTCGCCGGGGCCCGTCTTGTTCAGGCAGCGCCGCAAGGGCGCCGACGGGCGCGAGTTCCATATCCTCAAGTTCAGGACGATGCGCGTGCATCGCGTACAGCCCGGTATCGTGCGACAGGCCTCGCGCAACGATGCGCGCATCACGCCGGTCGGCGCGTTCCTGCGACGCACGTCGCTCGACGAGTTGCCGCAGTTCTTCAACGTGCTGTTCGGCCAGATGTCGGTGGTCGGCCCGCGTCCGCACGCGATCGAACACGACGACTTCTACCGGCAACTGATCGACTGCTACATGTATCGCTATCGCGTCCGGCCGGGAATCACGGGATGGGCGCAGGTGAACGGCTATCGCGGCGAGACACGCAAGGTCGAGGCGATGGCCGCGCGCGTGAAGTTCGACCTGTTCTACATGCAGAACTGGAGCTTCTGGTTCGACATGAAGATCATCCTGATGACGGTCGTGCGCGGCTTCGTCGGGCGCAACGCGTTTTGATGAAGAGGAGTGCGAAGTATCGAGCGTCGACTCGTGCTTCCGGCCTCGATACGACGCGTCCCGCAACCGCGCTTCAGCTGTGCGCCGGCGGCTGAGCGGCTGCCGGCAACGCAGCGGGCGAGACGGCGGGGCTGGCGTCGGGCGCGGCCTGCGCGCTCGACGGCTGGATGGCGTGCTGGATCGTCGGCACGACCATCGTCGGGAACAGGGCCGCAAGGGCCACCCAGATGACGACGCCGAACAACATGACGTTCTCCCGGAAAGCCGCGGATTCGCCGCGCATGCTCTCAATCTACGACGCAACTTTTTACAGGGGATTGATCGACCTCAACGGGGGCTGCGTCAGACGAATGCTGCCCCGCGAGGTTTTCGCATCGGTCCCCGGTTTCTGATGCGCGATGGGGGCGCTGACGCCGGTCAACACATGCGTGTGCATTGGGTTTATGCTGCGTCGAATGCGTCCCGCACTTCATGTGGCCGGACGCGCATCCGGGCACGACGAGCCGGGCATCCCGGGCCGCCGTGCACCGGCGCGACAACCGCGCGCCGCATGCCTCATTGCGCGGAACCCGGAAAAGGAGGGACGGCGATGGCGCTCGATCGAGAACAACGGCAGACGCTGCAGCGACGGCTGACCGAGAGCGAGCAGGCGTTGCGTGCGGAGATCCGGGCGAGCGAGGACCAGCGCGCGTCGGAGTCCTATGCGGAGCTTGCCGGCGCGGCGCCGGACGAGGGCGACGAGGCCAATGCCGATCTGTTCGTCGACATGGATCACGCGCTGATCGGGATGAAGCTGGCCGAGTTGCGCGCGATCGGGCGCGCGCAGCAGCGCATGCGCGACGGCAGCTACGGCGAGTGCATCGATTGCGATGCACCGGTCGGCTACGAGCGACTGCTCGCGCGCCCGACCGCCGAGCGTTGCACGCATTGCCAGTCGATATACGAGCGGCGCTACGCGACGACACCGCGCGCATCGCTGTGACGCCGGTGCAGGGGCCACGCAAGCAGCGAGCCCCGCGCGGCACGACACGGGCAATCGGCGCAGGATGACCAACGGGCACCCGCCGCCGTCGACATGCGGCGCCGGGCGGGCCGACGCCGGCACGCCGGCGCACGGCGCCATCCACGTGGAAGGGAGCCACGCCGATCATGCCGATCCACAATGCCGAGTGCGCGGCCGTCTTCACCGAAATCGCCGACATGCTCGAGATCCAGGGCGCCAACCCGTTCCGCGTGCGTGCCTACCGCAACGCGGCCCGTACGATCGCCGACTACGGGCGCGACATTCCGGCGATGATCGAGAGCGGCAGCGATCTCGGCCGGATTCCATCGATCGGTGCCGATCTCGCGGCGAAGCTGCGCGAGATCGCCGCGACCGGTACCTGCGAACTGCAGCAAACGCTGCGCCATGCGTTGCCGGGCGCGATCGTCGAACTGCTCGACGTGCCGGGGCTCGGCGCGAAACGCGTCAAGGCGCTGCATGACGCACTGCACGTCGACTCGCTCGAGCAGCTGCGCGTCGAAGCGAAGAGCGGGCACGTGCGCGCGCTGCCGGGTTTCGGCGCGAAGACCGAAGCGCACCTGCTCGACGCGCTCGACGAGCGCCTGAAGCGCGAGCCGCAGCGCTTTCTGCTGCCGGATGCCGCGCAATCGCTGATGCCGTTGCTCGAGCGCTTGCGCAAGGTGGGCGGCGTCGGCGAAGCGGTGCCGGCCGGCAGCTTTCGCCGCTGCCGGGAGACGGTCGGCGATCTCGACATCCTCGTGACCGCACGCGATCCGGCCGCCGTGGCCGACGCGTTCGTCGGCTACGGCGAGGTCGCACGCGTGCTCGCGAACGGCAAGACGCGTTCGAGCGTCGTGCTCGGCAACGGGCTGCAGGTCGACCTGCGCGTCGTCGACGCCGACGCGTTCGGCGCGGCGCTCGTCTACTTCACGGGATCGAAGGCGCACAACATCGCGCTGCGCCGGATCGCGCAGGCCGGCGGGCTGAAGATCAACGAATACGGCGTATTCCGCGGCGACGAGCGGATCGCGGGCGCGACGGAGGCATCCGTCTACGAGGCGATCGGCCTTCACTGGGTGCCGCCCGAGTTGCGCGAGGGCCGCGGCGAGATCGACGCGTCGCGCGTCGGCGCGCTGCCGGCGCTGGTCGAACGCAAGCACGTTCATGGCGATCTGCATGCGCATACCGACGCGTCGGCAGGGCGCGACAGCCTGCGCGCGATGGCGGACGCGGCGCGTGCGCGCGGGCTCGCGTATCTGGCCGTCACCGATCGCATGCCGGAGTCCGGCGGCGGCAGTACCGATGCCGACTGGCTCGTACGGCAGATCGACGAGATCGACCGCCTCAATGCGTCATTCGACGACTTCGTGCTGCTGAAGGGCGTCGAGGCGGGCATTCGCGAGGACGGCAGCCTCGATGTGGCCGACGACGTGCTCGGCCGGCTCGACCTCGTGGTCGGCGCGGTACGTGACCGCTTCGACCTGCCGGGCGACGCGCAGACCGAGCGGCTGCTGCGCGCGATCGATCACCCGTATTTCACGATCCTCGCGCATCCGACCGGCCGGCTGCTCGGCGAACGCGACGCATGCGAACTCGACGTGCCGCGCGTGCTCGCCGCGGCCGCCGCGCGCCACTGCTTCGTCGAACTCGACGGCGACCCGCGGCGGCTCGATCTGCCGGACGTCTGGTGCCGCGAGGCCGCCAAGGCCGGCGTCGCGGTGGCGATCGGCTCGGACGCGCGGTGCGCGGACGATCTGGACAATCTTGGATACGGTATCGGCCAGGCGCGGCGCGGGTGGCTCACGCGACAGGACGTGCTCAACACGCGCACGCTCACGCAACTGCGGCCGCTGTTGGCGCGCACGATGGGCACAACCGGCACAACCGGCACAAGCATCGCGTCGAAGCGCGGCCGCCCGAAGGGCGCGTGACGGCGCGCGTACGCGCCGTCACGCATGCCGAAGTCAGGCCAGCACGTCTTCCGCCGGTACGTACGGCAGCCCGAGCGCCAGCGCGACGGCCTCGTACGTGATGTGGCCGTCGCACACGTTCAGGCCCGCGCGCAGATGCGGGTCGTCGGCCATTGCGCGTTTCCAGCCCTTGTCGGCGAGCGCGAGCGCATGGCCGAGCGTCGCGTTGTTCAGCGCGAACGTCGACGTGCGCGCGACCGCGCCAGGCATGTTCGCGACGCAGTAATGCACGACGCCGTCGACGACGAAGGTCGGCTGCGCATGCGTCGTTGCATGCGAGGTCTCGAAACAGCCGCCCTGGTCGATCGCGACGTCGACGACGACGGCGCCCGTGCGCATCGTCGCGATCATGTCGCGCGTGACGAGCCGCGGCGCCGACGCGCCCGGCACGAGCACCGCGCCGATCACGACGTCGGCGTCGCGCACGGCTTCGTCGATCGTATGCGCGTTCGAGCAGACGGTCGCGATCCGGTTCGCGAAGACCAGATCGAGCTGGCGCAACCGGCCCACGTTCGTGTCGAGCACGGTGACGCGCGCGCCGAGGCCGACCGCCATCTGCAGCGCACCGGTGCCCACCACGCCCGCGCCGAGCACCACGACGTGCGCGGCCGGCACGCCGGGCACGCCGGCCATCAGCACCCCGCGGCCGCCGCGCGGGCTTTCGAGGTGCGTTGCCGCGACCTGGATCGACATGCGCCCCGCGACCTCGCTCATCGGCGCGAGCAGCGGCAGTCCGCCGCCCGGGCCCGTCACGGTTTCGTACGCGATGCAGACCGCGCCGGACTTCACGAGCGCGGCCGCCTGCCCGGGATCGGGCGCGAGATGCAGATACGTATAAAGAATCTGTCCGCGCCGCAGCATCGCGCACTCGGCCGCCTGCGGCTCCTTGACCTTGATGATCATGTCGGCGCGCGCGAAGAGGTCGCGCGCGTCGTCGCACAGTGCGGCGCCTGCTGCCGTGTAGTCGTCGTCGAGCAGACCGATTGCCGTGCCCGCGCCGCGTTGCACGAGCACGTGATGGCCGTGTCGCGTGAGCTCACGTGCGCCGGCCGGCGTGAGGCCGACGCGGTATTCGTGATTCTTGATCTCCTTCGGCACACCGATCAGCATGAGTCGCCTCCATGGGTATTCGTTATGGTTGTCGTGCCCGGGCGCGCCCCGATCGTCCGATCGTGCGTGCCGGCGAACGGCACGTGAGCGACGGTTGCGCATGCACGGTTCGCGTGCCGTACTGGAATAAGAGGGTAGCGGCGCCCGGAGGGAAGTCAAGCGGCGGCCCGATGCGACGGTGCGCGCGCACTGCACCGCAACACGCGGCATGGCGTATTGCGACCGGACGTCGCACTGCATGCGGCACGCTGTTTGGGTATCGTCTCGGATGGCGCGGAGCGGGGCCGCGCGCCGGATTCCTTCCGGCTGGATCACGACACGACGACACGATGAGACAAGGAAGCTTACCGACATGACGGGCGCGTATTTCAGCGTGCCGACGCTTTGTGCGATCGCACTCGTTCACGTCTATTGGGCGTTCGGTGGACGGCTCGGCAAGCATGCGGCCATTCCGGAACAGGACGGCGTACCGCTGCTGCGGCCGACCGTGCCCGGCACGCTCGCCGTCGCGGCGGCGTTGCTGGCCGGCGCAAGCGCGGTGGCGTCGCGCGCGGGCTGGCTGTGGCCGAACCTGTATCCCGGCGCGATCGCGTTCGCGATCGTTGCGCTCGCACTGATCTTCGCGGTGCGCGCGGTCGGCGATTTCCGCTACGTCGGCTTCTTCAAGCGGGTTCGCGGGTCGCGTTTCGCGCGCATGGACAGCCTCTGTTACTCGCCGCTGTGCGCGGCGCTTTCGTTGTCGATCGCATCGATGCTGTGGCCGTGGTGAGCACCGCGTCGAGCGGGACGGCCGTTTTGCCGCGCGCGACGCGGTAACGCGCGTCGCGGGCGCCGCATCGGAAAGCGCCGAGCGGCGCGGGCAGGGCAACCCTGAAAAACGACGGGCGCCGGTCGGGCGACGCCCGCGCGTGCGTCCGGCCCTGCGATCGACGCCGCGGCCGCGCCACGGCTCTTGCGTATTCCGGAAAACGATTTCCTCATTATTGCGGTTTTCGATGCAATGAATTGCGTTGAACCCTTTGGAAATGGAACCGGTTCCATCTATAATTCGCGGCGTTTGTCGCCGGGCCCGAATTGAGGGTCGTGCACGTTGCGCTTGCCGTCGGCCGGCGCGGCGTCTAAGTTGAATAGGCCATGGCGATGAGGGGCAGATGCGGGCGGCAAGCCTGTATTTGTCCGACGATAAGACCCGCGAAGAGGTCGACCCCGCGCGGCTGCCGGAACCGGCGCGCCGCGCGGCTGCATGACGGGCGCCACCGCGCAGTGCGCGGCCGGCGCCTGCATCGAGCTTGCTCGCAACATCGCAAGAAAGGACGGCCGGCCGCGCGCGGCATGGCTACCGTGTCGGGTATGCCGCATCCGGAATGCGGGTTCCCGAATCACGCTCCCCAACGATCAACATCCGACCATGTCCACGCCACCCGACAAACCCAACTCGCGTCGCCGCTTCCTGCGCACGTCGGTCGCGCTCGTGCCGATCGCGTCGGTCGCCGGTTGCGACCTGCGCTCGTCGTCGTCCTCGACCACGGCCGGCAATGCCTCCACCGCGTCGGCCGGCGCTGAACGCGCGCCGTACAAGCCGACCTTCTTCGATGCGAAGGAGTGGGCGTTCGTCCAGGCCGCCGTCGACCGGCTGATCCCGGCCGATGCCGAAGGCCCTGGCGCGCTCGAATCCGGCGTGCCCGAATTCATCGACCGCCAGATGGAAACCCCGTACGCGCACGGCGCGACGTGGTACATGCAGGGGCCGTTCCAGCAGGGCGTGCCCGAGCTCGGCTACCAGCTCAAGCTCGTGCCGCGCGACATCTACCGGCTCGGCATCGCGGCGGTCAACCGCTATTGCGAAAAGGCCCACGGCAAGGCGTTCGCCGACCTCGACGCTCCGACCCGCGACACCGTGCTCGGCGAACTGGAAAAAGGCGGCGCGCAGATCGACGACGTGCCGTCCGCGGTGTTCTTCGGCCTGTTGCTGCAGAACACGCGCGAAGGCTACTTCTGCGATCCGGTGCATGGCGGCAATCACGACATGGCCGCGTGGAAGATGATCGGTTTTCCGGGCGCGCGCGCCGACTTCATGGATTTCGTCAACCAGAACGGCAAGCCGTACCCGTACGGCCCCGTCTCGATCAACGGGGAGCGCACCTGATGGCCGCAGAAAAGAAGCCGCACGTCGATGCGGTGATCGTCGGCTTCGGCTGGACCGGCGCGATTCTCGCGAAGGAACTGACCGAAGCGGGCCTGAACGTCGTCGCGCTCGAGCGTGGCGAGTATCGCGACACCTATCCGGACGGCGCGTATCCGAACACGATCGACGAGCTGACCTACAACGTCCGCAAGAAGCTGTTCCTCGACCTGTCGAAGACGACCGTGTCGATCCGCCACGGCGTGCAGGACACCGCGCTGCCGTACCGGCAGCTTGCCGCGTTCCTGCCGGGCGAGGGCGTCGGCGGCGCGGGGCTGCACTGGTCGGGCGTGCATTTCCGGATCACGCCGGAAGAGCTGCGCCTGCGCAGCCACTACGAAGAGCGCTACGGCAAGAAGTTCATCCCCGAAGGGATGACGATCCAGGACACGGGCGTTACCTACGACGAACTCGAGCCGTATTTCGACTTCGCCGAGAAGGTGTTCGGCACGTCGGGGCAGGCGTACAAGGTCGGCGGCAAGGTGGTCGGCGACGGCAACGTGTTCGAGGCGAACCGCAGCGACAACTTCCCGCTGCCCGCGCAGCTCAATACGTATTCGGCGCAGCGCTTCTCCGATGCCGCGAAGTCGCTCGGGCTGCATCCGTACCGGCTGCCATCGGCGAACACGTCGGGTCCGTACACGAACCCGTACGGCGTGCAGATGGGGCCGTGCAACTTCTGCGGCTACTGCAGCGGCTACGCGTGCTACATGTACTCGAAGGCGTCGCCGAACCTGAACATCCTCCCGGCGCTGAAGCAGGTGCCGAACTTCGAGCTGCGCTCGAAGTGCCACGTGCTGCGCGTGGACCTCGACGACACGAAGAAGCGCGCGACGGGCGTCACCTACGTCGACCCGGCCGGCCGTGAAGTGCACCAGCCGGCCGATCTCGTGATCGTCGCCGCGTTCCAGTATCACAACGTGCACCTGCTGCTGCTGTCGGGCATCGGCAAGCCGTACGACCCGATCTCGGGCGAAGGCGTGGTGGGCCGCAATTTCGCGTACCAGAACCTGTCGACGATCAAGGCGTTCTTCGACAAGGACACCTACACGAACCCGTTCATCGGCGCGGGCGGCAACGGCGTCGCGGTGGACGACTTCAACGCCGACAACTTCGACCACGGCCCGCTCGGCTTCGTCGGCGGCTCGCCGCTGTGGGTGAACCAGGCCGGCGTGAAGCCGATCAGCGGCATCGCGACGCCGCCCGGCACGCCGCAGTGGGGCTCGGCGTGGAAGAAGGCCGTGAAGGACAACTACGCGCACACGATCTCGATGGACGCGCACGGCACGAACATGTCGTACCGCGACGTGTATCTCGACCTCGATCCGACCTATCGCGATTCGTACGGCCAGCCGCTGCTGCGGATGACCTTCGACTGGAAGGACAACGACATCAGGATGGCGCAATACGTGACCGGACAGATGAAGAAGATCGCGGAGGCGATGGGGCCGAAGGCGATCGGCGTGTCGACGCGCGAGTTCGGCAAGCACTTCGATTCGCGCGCGTACCAGACGACTCACCTGGTCGGCGGCGCGATCATGGGCACCGATCCGAAGACGAGCGTGCTGAACCGCTACCTGCAGTGCTGGGACGTGCACAACGTGTTCGTGATGGGCGCGTCGGCGCTGCCGCAGGGCATCGGCTACAACCCGACCGGGATCATCGCGGCGCTGGCCTACTGGTCGGCACGTGCGATCCGCGAGCAATACCTGAAAAATCCCGCCCCGCTGGTGACCGTATGAAGAGGACAGTGAACCACCACAACGCCGCGCGCCGGATTTCCCCGCTGCGGCGCGCACTGGCGATCGGCACGGCATGGGCGGCGTTCGGTCTCGCGGGCGGCGCCGCGTTCGCGCAGCCGGCATCCGCGCCCGCCGCGGCTTCGGGCCCGGCCGCCGCACCGGTCGCGCAGTCTGCCGACGCGAACCTCGTCAAGCGCGGCGAATATCTGGCCCGCGCGGGCGACTGCATCGCGTGCCACACCGCGAGCGGCGGCAAGCCGTTCGCGGGCGGGCTGAAGTTCGACACGCCGATCGGCGGCATCTACTCGACGAACATCACGCCGGACCCGAAGACGGGCCTCGGCGGCTGGACGTATGAGGACTTCACCCGCGCGGTGCGCGAGGGCGTGCGCAAGAACGGCGACACGATGTACCCGGCGATGCCGTTCCCGTCGTATTCGCGGCTGACCGACGACGACATGAAGGCGCTGTACGCGTACTTCATGCACGGCGTCGCGCCGGTCGAGCACGAGAACCGCGCGGTCGACATCGTGTGGCCGCTGTCGATGCGCTGGCCGCTGACGTTCTGGCGCAAGATGTTCGCGCCGGCGCCGAAGCCGTTCGATGCGGCGCCGTACACCGATCCGGTGGTCGCGCGCGGCGCGTATCTCGTGCAGGGACTCGGCCATTGCGGCGCGTGCCACACGCCGCGGGCGGCGACGATGCAGGAACGCGCGCTGACCGACGCGGGCGGCCTCGACTTCCTGGCCGGCGGCGCGGCGATCGACGGCTGGGTGCCGACCAGCCTGCGCGGCGAGCCGCGCACCGGGTTCGGCACGTGGAACGAAACCGAGATCGTGCAGTTCCTGAAGACCGGCCGCACGCTGCGCACGGCCGCGTTCGGCGGGATGACGGACGTGGTCGGCCACAGCATGCAGCACATGAGCGACGACGATCTCACGGCGATCGCACGCTACCTGAAGACGCTGCCGCCAAAGGTGCAGGGCGAGACACCGTACGCGTACGACGCGACGGCCGCGCACGCGCTGCAGACCGGCGACGCGAGCAAGCCGGGCGCGGCGGTCTATCGCGACAACTGCATGGCCTGCCACCGCAGCGACGGCCACGGCTACGCGCGGGTGTTCCCGGCGCTCGCCGGCAACCCGGTCCTGCAGGGCGACGATCCGACTTCGGTAATCCACGTCGTGCTGTCGGGCAGCGCGCTGAAGGGCACGCACACCGCGCCGTCGACCTTCACGATGCCGCCGTTCGGCTGGCGCCTGTCGGACCAGGAAGTCGCGGACGTGTCGAACTTCGTGCGCACGAGCTGGGGCAATACGGGGACGGCGATCACGGCCGCGCAGGTCGCGAAGGTGCGCAAGAGCGTGCCGTCGACGCGGCCGGAGCCGCCGCCGGGCGCGCGGTTCCCGCAAGCGTCGCGCTGACCCACGCGGCGGGGCATCCGGCCCCGCCCACCCGCTCCGCCTCGCGGCGCCGGCCGGCCCGCGGGGCGCGTTCCGCCCGACCGGGGTTGCACCCCGCAATGGCGCACCAATGCGTGAATTTTTCGCGGTGGCGCGCCAATTTTTCGCCTCATCCCTTATCCTTCCATTCTTGAACCTTACTAAATCGTTACAAGAACTCGGGAGGGGGGATGCCTCATGACATCAGCCTGATTGCGTTGCTCGCGGCCGGTTTCGGTCTCGCGATGATCTTCGGTTACCTCGCGTCGCTGCTGAAAATGCCGCCGCTCGTCGGCTATCTGCTCGCCGGGATCGTGATCGGCCCCGGCACGCCCGGTTTCGTCGGCGACCTGTCGCTCGCGCAGCAGCTCGCGGAAGTCGGCGTGATGCTGCTGATGTTCGGCGTCGGCCTCCATTTTTCGCTCGGCGACCTGCTCGCGGTGAGGAAGATCGCGCTGCCGGGGGCCGTCGTCCAGATTACCGTCGCGACGCTGCTCGGCGGCGGGCTCGCGCTCACCTGGGGCTGGAGCCTCGGCGCGGCGCTCGTGTTCGGGCTCGCGCTGTCGGTCGCGAGCACGGTCGTGCTGTTGCGGGCGCTCGAGGGGCGCGGGCTCGTCGAGACCGTCAACGGACGCATCGCGGTCGGCTGGCTCGTCGTCGAGGATCTCGTGATGGTGCTCGTGCTCGTGCTGCTGCCGCCCGTCGCGGGGCTGCTCGGCGGCACGCCGCCCGGCGACGCGCACGCGGCCGGCGGCAGCGTGTGGGGCACGCTCGGCGTCACGATGCTGAAGGTCGCCGCGTTCATCGCGCTGATGCTCGTGGTCGGCAAGCGCGTGTTCCCGCGCATCCTGTGGCTCGTCGCGCGCACCGGTTCGCGCGAACTGTTCACGCTGTGCATGATCGCCGCGGCGGTCGGCATCGCGTTCGGCGCGGCAAAGATGTTCGACGTGTCGTTCGCGCTCGGCGCGTTCTTCGCCGGGATGATGATGCGCGAGTCGGAGTTCAGCCGGCGTGCCGCCGACGAGACGCTGCCGCTGCGCGACGCGTTCTCGGTGTTGTTCTTCATTTCGGTCGGGATGCTGTTCGACCCGAAGGTGCTGCTCGCCGAGCCGCTGCATGTGATCGAGGTCGCGGCGATCGTGCTGATCGGCAAGACGCTCGCGGCGGTCGCGCTCGTGATCGCGTTCCGCTATCCGCTGAACACCGCGCTGACGGTCGGGGCCGGTCTCGCCCAGATCGGCGAGTTCTCGTTCATCCTCGCGGGGCTCGGCCGTGCGCTCGGGCTGCTGTCGGCCGAGGGGCAAAGCCTGATTCTCGCGGTCGCGCTGATCTCGATCGCGATGAACACGCTGCTGTTCGCGATGATCGATCCGGCGCTCGCATGGATCCGCAAGCATTCGGTGTTCGCGCGCAAGCTCGAGGCACGCGACGATCCGCTCGCCGCGCTGCCGATGTCGACGCCGCAGACGCACCTGACCGGCCAGGTCGTGATCGTCGGCTACGGCAAGGTCGGCACGCGGATCGCGCATGCGCTGGACGAGCGCGGGATCGCCTATGTCGTCGTCGAGCAGAATCGCGAGCTCGTCGAGAAGCTGCGCGCGGACGGCGTCGCGGCCGTGTCGGGCGACGCGATCGAGCCGATCGTGCTCGTGCAGGCGCATATCGCGCGCGCCGGGATGCTGGTCGTCACGCTGCCGGACGTATTCGACGTGCGGCAGATCGTCGAGATCTCGCGCACGCTCAATCCGGCGCTGGAGGTCGTGCTGTGCACGAACAGCAGCGACGAGGCCGACCTGCTGTCGAGCGAGGGCATCGGCACCGTGTTCATGGGCGAGAGCGAACTCGCGCGCGGGATGACCGAGCACGTGCTCGGCAGGATGGCGAAGCCGGTGGCGGCCGCGCATTGATGGTTAGCGGCCGGGATCGCTCGGATCGACAGGATCGCCGCGACTGCGCGGATCGCCGGGATTACAGGATTGCGCCGGCCTCTCGGAACGGCGCGTGCGGCGGGTTCTACGTAGCGAACGGCCGATCTCGATCGGTCAGCCGACCTGTTCGCCGCCGCGCCACGCCCGGCGACTCCACCAACACCCAGGCGGCTTCAGCCCGCCGCCTTCGTCTGTACGGCCGCGCCGGCTTGCGCGGCCGTTTTCACAGGTGCCGACGCCTGTTGCCCGGCTGCCGTCTTCGGTTGCACGGCGGCCTTCGGCGCCGCGACCGTCTTTTGCGGCGCGGCAGCCTTGAGCGGCGCATTCGGCGTGGGCTCGACCGGCGCGTCCGGCGGCACGCCGAGCAGCTGCAGCGAGCCGCTCGTGACCGACGAGAACACCGGGCCGGCCACCGTGCCGCCGTAATAACCCTTGCCGCGCGGCTCGTCGATCATTACCGCGACGATCAGGCGGGGGTTGCTCATCGGCGCCATCCCCGCGAACAGTGCGCGGTACTTGCCCTTCGCATAGGTTGCGCCGACCTGCTTGCGCGCCGTGCCCGTCTTGCCGCCGATCCGGTAGCCGTCGACGCGCGCGCGGCGCCCCGTGCCGCCTTCGCCGACGGCCGACTCGAGCATCGAACGGATCGCCGCCGCGGTCTGCGGCGACGTCACGCGATGGCCGCGATGGGCCTCGACCGTCTGCGGGTCGGAACCGTTCCTCAGCAGCGACACCGGGTGCAGCGTGCCGTCGCCCGCATAGGCGGTGTAGGTCTGCGCGATCTGCAGCAGCGACATCGACAGCCCGTAGCCGTACGCCATCGTCGCCTGCTCGATCGGCCGCCAGCGCTTGTAGCCGCGCAGGCGGCCCGACGCGACGCCCGGGAACGTCAGTTCCGGCGCGCGGCCGATCCCGTATTCCTGGTACTTGTTCCAGATCGTTTCGGCGGGCAGGTTCAGCGCCAGCTTCGCGAGCGCGACGTTGCTCGACTTCTGCAGTGCCTGCGAGACGGTCAGCGAGCCGTGGTTCGACGTGTCGTGGATCACGGCCGGGCCGATCTTGTAGGTGCCCGGCGACGTGTTGATGATCGTGTTCGGCGTGACCTTGCGCTCGTCGATCGACAGCGCGACGACGAGCGGCTTGATCGTCGAGCCCGGCTCGAACGTGTCGATCACCGCGCGGTTGCGCAGCTGCTGGCCCGTGAGGCGTGCACGGTCGTTCGGGTCGAAGGTCGGATAGTTCGCGAGCGCGAGGATTTCGCCGTTCTGCGCGTCGAGCACGACGACGCTGCCGGCCACCGCGTTGTTCTCGAGCACCGCGGCCTTGAGCTGGCTGAACGCGAGTTGCTGGATCCGCCGGTCGATCGTCAGTTCGATCGTCGCGCCGTGCTGCGCGGGCACGAGCGGGCGCGTGTCGGACACGATGCGGCCGAGCCGGTCGCGGATCACCTCGCGCTGCCCGGACGTACCCGACAGCCGCCCGTTCGCCGCGAGCTCGACGCCTTCCTGACCCTTGTCCTCGACGTTGGTGAAGCCGACCACGTGCGCGGCCGATTCGCCCTCCGGATAGAAGCGCTTCGAATCGGCGATCTGCGTGATGCCGTCGATCTCGAGCTTGCCGAGCCGGCTTGCGGTCTCGGCGTCGATCTGCCGCTTGAGCAGCACGAACGTACGGTCGTTGCGCAGGCGGCGCTTCACCTCCGCGAGCGGCATGTCGAGCAGCTTCGCGATCTGCGGATAGTCGATTTCGGCGACCTGTTTCGGGTTCGCCCAGATTTCATAGGTCGACAGGCTGACCGCGAGCATCGCGCCGTTGCGGTCGACGATGCGCCCGCGCATCGCGTCGAGCTCGATCGTGCGCTGGTAGCGCTTCTGGCCCTCACCGACATAGAAATCCTGATTCGCGACCTGCACCCAGAACGCGCGTCCGATCAGCGCGGCGAAACCGAGGGACACCATGATCACGACCAGCTTCGAGCGCCACATCGGCAAGCGCGACGCGAGCATCGGGTGCTTGGTCGCGGCGGCGTACGGATCGGCGGGGTGGGTCTTCTTTTTCACGCGCATGCAAGGGCCGGGTCGGGCCGCCGGACGGCGGCAAGTCAATTGGAATAATGTGATTGTAATAAATGAGTAAACGTCGTGTGGGGAAACTGTGCTTCGGCCCCGTAAAAGATGCGCGTCGGCGACCGGGCTTCGGGCGGAAAAGGCGGGACGAAGGCGGGAACGAAGGCGGGAACGAAGGCAGGAATGGCCGCGCGGGCATTGCCCGATGTCGCCGACGAATCGGAATCGCGCGGCGGGTCGTGACCGGGGGGCGACTCAATCAACCCGGCCCCGATTATTTTCGGGACGGAAAAATAAAAACGCCTCGAAGAGAGGCGCCGTTATTTCTGAATATCGAAATGAATATCACGGAAACCGGAATAAACCCGAAAACCGCAGAGGATTGCCGTCAAAAATACCTATCGCGCGACGGAAATGAATTCGTGGTATTCCGGCTCCGCCGTGGAGCGATCGACCGCCTGCAGGCGCCACGCGCCGTCGGGGTGCTCGCCGGCGAGCACCGCGGGACCTTGTTCGCGCTGCATCGCGCTGAACGACAGGCCCTTCAACTGGCACACGGCATTCCCGCTGTCGGCGGCGCAGAGGGCCATCGCGCCTTCCACGTCCCGAACCTTGCCCCAGGCCGGGAGATCGATGCCCTGGTGTGCCTCGCGCGACCACAGCCGCTCGTCGGTATCGACCCACAACACCGCGTACGAGTGCCGGGTTGCCGATTCGCTGCCATTAATCCGGATAGTGAGGCGCATTGGAACGTCTCCTGGAAAGTAGAAAATGACACATTCGACCGATTTGGTTTGGATAGTCTAGATAGACTGCAGTGAAACGCAAGCGATAATCCTCAATAAATCCGCATTGTGTCTATTGGTGTCTCGGATGAAAGGACGTCTGACGATACGCGCGGATTCCGGCCCCGCGTGCAAACGCAGACGACACCGCGATCTGCGTGCCGCGGCCTCGCTCCGGGTCGGCCCGGGATATGCGATGACTAGGCCGGGGCGCGTCGATGTGTCGCGCCGAAGCGCTGGCCCGCAGCACGCCGGCGAACCTCCGTCGCAAGCTGCCCGACCGGGCGTTTCACCGAGTTGACGACCCGGCCGGCACGACACACCCCGACATTCGTGCACAAATCCACACACTTTCACGAAACTTTCAGGACAGACTTCCGGACGATCCGGCCCCACACTGGGATTTTCCCGATCCTGGGCCGCGGACGGCCCGTCCGTGGCAAGCCGCCACCTCGTGTCAGAGACGCGATCGACGCGATCGCGGGCCGCAGCCGGTCGGGACTGCCGGGGCGAGCGTCGGCCCCGGCCCGGCCGACCGCCGTGCGCAGCGCCGCGATCCGGGGCTGGCGCGCCGTCCGGCCGATTCTTCGAAGGAGACTATCGTGCTGATCTGGAAAACCGCGTTGTCGCTCAACTGGCGCACGAGCCTCGTGTCGCCGGCCAGCGCACCGGTCGCGGCGGCCAACGTCGGGCGGCTGGTGCTCACCGGCGCGACCGGCTTCATCGGCAGTACCGTGCTGACGGCGCTCGTCAACGCAGGCTTGCTCGAGCGCATCGTGTGTGTCGTGCGCGCCGGGAATCGCGGCCACGCGGTCGCGCGTTTGCGTGAAGCGGCGCTGCGCGCAGGGCTCGCGCCGTACTGGGCATCGCGTCTCGGCGACGCGAACGTGGTCGTCGGTACACTCGGCGACGTGTGGCAGGGCGCCGACGCGCCGCGTCTCGCCGGCGCGACGCACGTGATTCACTGCGCGGGCCACGCGTCGCCGGCCGACGGTTCGCATCTGCGGGCTGATCTCGCCGATTCGCTGCGCTTTGCCGAGCGGTTCGCGCACGCACCGCAACTGCAGCGTTTCGTGTACGTCGGCACCGCTTACGCGCATGCGGGCCGCGGCGGGATCGTTTACGAGGAAATGGCGGGTGCGGCCGCGAGCGACGCGGCGCAGGGCAGCGACGGGCTGCACGGCGCGGTGCTCGCGGCCGGCTACCTGCAGGCGAAGGCGGAAACGGAGCAGCGCCTGCGCGCGCTCGGGCTGCCGCTCGTCGTCGTGCGTCCGTCGCACGTCGTCGGTCACACGGTGCTCGGCACGCGGCCCGCGCCGAATTCGTTCTGGATGTTCCGCGTCGCGCACGCGGCGCGCCGCTTCACGGCACGGCCGATGACGCGCATCGACATCGTGTCGGTCGACGACGTCGCACGCGCGACGATGCTGCTGGCCGTGAAGCCGACGCTGATGCACGACGTGTACCACGTGTCGGCCGGCGACGAGGCGCCGCAGGTCGCGCAGATCGTACGCGCGATGGACGAGGCGGCCGGCATGACGGGTGCGCCGCGTTACGCCGCGTGTGCGCCGGCCGACCTGCCGCTCGTGGTGCGCGACGTGCTCGGGCGGTCCGATCCGGCGCTCGAGCGCGTGATCGGCCGGGCGTTGCAGCGTGGCGCGGAGTTCGCGACGGTCGATCGCGTGTTCGACAACCGCCGCGTGCGCGACGAAATCGATTTCGAGCCGCTGCCGTTCATCGATTACGTCGAGGAATGCATGCGCACGTCCCGCGGCGTCGCGGTGACCCAACTGATGCGCGGGGCGCTGCACTGACGGCCCGCGCGATCAGCGGCTTGCCGGTTCCCGGGTTCGGGTTCGCCCGCCGCTGCTCGCCGCGGTCCGGCCGCGGCAGGCCCTACGACGCGCTGCCGAGTTCGATCAGCCGGTCGAGCGCACGGTAGATGTCGTCCAGGCCGTCCTGGCCGAAACGCGCTTCGAGCTGGCGATACTGCTCGTCGATGCGCGGGCCGATTTCGGTCACCAGCTTCCTGCTTTGCGGCGTCAGGCTCACCAGCAGCCGGCGCTGATCTTCCTGCGCGCGTGTGCGCGTAATCAGGCCGTCGCGCTCCATCCGTTCCAGCACGCCGGTGAGGCTCGGGCTGAGGATGCAGCAGCGGCGCGCGATCTGTCCCGCTTCGAGCGCATTCGCCGGCTCGCCGTCGAGCACGCGGATGATCCGCCATTGCTGTTCGGTCAGCGCGAATTCCTTGAGAATGGGGCGGAACAGGCCCATCAGCGTTTCGCGGGCCTCGAGCAGCAGCATGGCCAGGTTGCGATGGTCGAGCGTACGGTTCATCGGGGGTGGGGAATGGACGGGGACGCATCAATCTTAACAGCCGACGGTGCTGAATTTCATGTATCAGGGTAATCGCGGTTGCCAGCGTCCGATTGTTTACTTAAGATGTTAACTATTGACGATGCGCCGCGACGCGCGGCAGGGGAATGACGCATGGAGCTGTCTTGCAGGACCGCCGCGGCGCCGCCGCTGCCGGTCGCCATCGGTACCGTCTACGGTGCGCTGCTCAACGAGCGCGCCGCACTCGACGCGCTCGGCGATGCCGTGCACGCACCGCCTTACGGTCGTCCGCCGCAGGCGCCGATCCTTTACATCAAACCGGCCAACACGCATGCGGCCGATGGCGCGGCCGTCGTGGTGCCCGCGGGCGTCGACGCGCTGGAGATCGGCGCGTCGCTGGCCGTCGTGTTCTCGCGGCGCGCGACGCGCGTGCCGGCCGCGCAGGCGCTCGATTATGTGCACGGCTTCACGCTCGCGAGCGACGTGTCGGTCCCGCATCCCGATTACTACCGTCCGGCCGTGCGCTTCAAGTGTCGCGACGGCTTCTGCCCGCTGGGCCCGGCGATCGTGCCGGCGGCCGCGCTCGGCGATGTCGACGCGATCGGCCTGACCGTGCGGATCGACGGCGATGCCGTGGTGTCCGCGTCGACCGCCACGCTGATCCGCCCGGTGCGGGAACTGATCGCCGACGTGACGGCGTTCATGTCGTTCGACGCGGGCGACGTGCTGCTGCTCGGCGTCGCGGGTGGCGCACCGCGTGCCCGCGCGGGCAGCACGATCGAGATTGCCGCCGCCGGCATCGGCACGTTGCGGCATACGCTGATTGCGGAGGAAGCACGATGAAGACGGCGCGCGTGATCTACAACGGCGCACTGCATGCGGCCGAACCGGCCGGCGACGGCGCGATCCGCCTCGACACGGGCCGCGTGGTCGCCGAGGACGTGGTGACGTGGCTGCCGCCCGTCGCGCCGCGCACGACGTTCGCGCTCGGCCTCAACTACGCGGACCACGCGAAGGAACTCGCGTTCAACGCGCCGAGCGAGCCGCTGATCTTCCTGAAGGGGCCGAACACGTTCATCGGTCACCGCTCGCGCACCGTGCGCCCGGCGGACGCGACGCACATGCACTACGAGTGCGAACTGGCCGTCGTGATCGGCCGCCCGGCGCGCAACGTGAGCCGCGCGCAGGCGCTCGACCACGTCGCCGGCTACACGGTCGCGAACGACTACGCGATCCGCGATTACCTCGAAAACTACTACCGCCCGAACCTGCGCGTGAAGAACCGCGACACCTGCACGCCGCTCGGGCCGTGGTTCGTCAGCCGCGACGAGATCGGCGACGCGGGCGACCTGACGCTGCGCACGACGGTGAACGGCCGGGAGACGCAGCGCGGCAGCACGCGCGACATGATCTTCGACGTGCCCGCGCTGATCGAGCACATCAGCAGCTTCATGACGCTCTCGCCGGGCGACCTGATCCTGACCGGCACGCCGGAAGGGCTGGCCGATACGAAGCCCGGCGACGAAGTGGTGACCGAAATCGAAGGAATCGGCCGGCTCGTGAACACGATCGTCGGCGAAGCAGACTACTATCGCGCCGGCTGAGCCCGTCGCCCAAGGAGAGCACATGACCATCAAGCACTGGATCGGCGGCCGTGAGGTCGAGAGCCGCGAGACCTTCACGACGCTGAATCCCGCGACGGGCGACGCGATCACCGACGTCGCGTCGGCCGGCGAGGCCGAAGTCGACGCGGCCGTGCGCGCGGCGAAGGACGCATTCCCGAAGTGGGCGAACACGCCCGCGAAGGAGCGCGCGAAGCTGATGCGCAAGCTCGGCGAGCTGATCGAGAAGAACGTGCCGATGCTCGCCGCGCTCGAGACACAGGACACCGGCCTGCCGATCGCGCAGACGAGCAAGCAGCTGATTCCGCGCGCGTCCGAGAACTTCAACTTCTTCGCGGAAGTGTGCGTGCAGATGAACGGCCGCACGTATCCGGTCGACGACCAGATGCTGAACTACACGCTGTACCAGCCGGTCGGCGTGTGCGCGCTGGTGTCGCCGTGGAACGTGCCGTTCATGACCGCGACGTGGAAGACGGCGCCGTGTCTCGCGCTCGGCAACACGGCCGTGCTGAAGATGTCGGAGCTGTCGCCGCTGACGGCCGACCAGCTCGGCCGGCTCGCGCTCGAAGCCGGCATTCCGGCGGGCGTGCTGAACGTCGTGCAGGGTTACGGCGCGACGGCCGGCGACGCGCTGGTGCGCCATCCGGACGTGCGCGCGGTGTCGTTCACGGGCGGCACGGTCACAGGCAAGCGAATCATGGAGCGCGCGGGCCTGAAGAAATATTCGATGGAGCTCGGCGGCAAGTCGCCCGTGCTGATTTTCGACGATGCCGATTTCGACCGCGCGCTCGACGCGTCGCTGTTCACGATCTTCTCGATCAACGGCGAGCGCTGTACCGCGGGCTCGCGGATCTTCGTGCAGCGCACGGTCTACGACCGCTTCGTGCAGGAATTCGCGCGCCGTGCGAACAACCTGGTGGTCGGCGATCCGTCCGATCAGGCGACGCAGCTCGGCGCGATGATCACGCGCCAGCACTGGGAGAAGGTGACCGGCTACATCCGGATCGGCGAGCAGGAAGGCGCGCGCGTGGTGGCAGGCGGCGCGGACAAGCCGGCCGGCCTCGCCGACCATCTGCGCAACGGCAATTTCGTGCGCCCGACCGTGTTCGCCGACGTCGACAACCGGATGCGCATCGCGCAGGAAGAGATCTTCGGGCCGGTCGCGTGCCTGATTCCGTTCGAGAACGAGGAGGACGGGCTGCGGCTTGCGAACGACACGTCCTACGGGCTCGCGTCGTACATCTGGACGCAGGACGTCGGCAAGGTGCATCGCCTCGCGCGCGGGATCGAGGCCGGGATGGTGTTCGTGAACAGCCAGAACGTGCGCGACCTGCGCCAGCCGTTCGGCGGCGTGAAGGAGTCGGGCACCGGGCGCGAAGGCGGCGAGTACAGCTTCGAGGTGTTCGCGGAGATCAAGAACGTGTGCATCTCGATGGGTTCGCATCACATTCCCCGCTGGGGCGTGTGACGGGCGCGGGTCGTGGCGCTGCCAGCAAGAACGAACGATACGGAGACTTGAACGATGGGCAAACTGTCCCTCGCCGCGAAGATCACGCACGTGCCGTCGATGTACCTGTCGGAGTTGCCCGGCAGGCATCACGGCTGCCGCGAAGCGGCGATCCGCGGCCACCAGCTGATCGGCGAGCGCTGCCGCGCGCTCGGCGTCGATACGATCGTCGTGTCGGACGTGCACTGGCTCGTCAACGCCGGCTATCACGTGAACTGCAATGCGCGGTTCGCGGGTACGTATACCAGCAACGAGCTGCCGCACTTCATTCGCGACATGCAGTACGCGTATCCGGGCAACCCCGAACTCGGCCGCCTGATCGCGGAGACGGCCAGCGCACGCGGCATCGCGACGCGCGCACACGAGATCGACAGCCTCGAACTCGAATACGGCACGCTCGTGCCGATGCGCTACATGAACGCCGACCAGCACTTCAAGGTCGTGTCGATCGCGGGCTGGTGCATGTGGCATACGCTCGACGAAAGCCGGCGCTTCGGCGAGGCGCTGCTCGAGGCGATCGAAAAGAGCGATTCGAACGTCGCGTTCCTCGCGAGCGGCTCGCTGTCGCATCGCTTCAACGACAACGGCAGCCCGGAGGAATCGATCCACCAGATCAGCCGCGAGTTCTTCCGGCAGGTCGACCTGCGCGTGGTCGAGCTTTGGAAGCAGGGCGATTTCAGGACCTTCTGCGCGATGCTGCCCGAGTACAACACGCATTGTCACGGCGAAGGCGGCATGCACGACACCGCGATGCTGCTCGGCCTGCTCGGCTGGGATCGTTACGACAAGCCCGTCGAGATCGTCACCGACTATTTCGCGAGCTCGGGCACCGGGCAGATCAACGCGATCTTCCCGCTCGCCTGAGCGCCGCATCACCTATCCGGAGCGTTGCCATGCCACACATCGTCGTCGAATACACCGCGAACATCCGCGACGACGCGCGCATTCCCGCGCTGCTGCGCACGATCAACGCGACGCTGATCGCGCAGGGCGGCGTGTTTCCGACCGGCGGCATCCGCTCGCGCGCGATCGAGCTGCAGGATTACTGCGTCGCCGACGGCACGGAGGACGACGCGTTCGTCCACGTGACGCTGAAGATCGGCTCGGGCCGCAGCGACGAGACCAAGCAGGCCGCGTGCGACGCGCTGTTCGACGCGATCAAGGCGCATTTCGCGGAGCTGTACGCGAAGCGCTATCTCGCGCTGTCGATGGAGCTGACCGAGTTCAGCGAAAGCGGCTCGTACAAGCACAACAACATTCACGCCCGCTACAAGCGGGCCGGCTGAACCCCATTCCCGATCCGACCATGCTCGAACCCGCCATCATCGACCAGCTCGCGCAGCGTCTGCACGACGCCGAGCGCGAACGCAAGCAGATCCGCCAGATCTCGCTCGACCATCCCGACATCACGATCGACGACGCGTATGCGATCCAGCGCGCGTGGGTCGCCCTCAAGCTCGCGGAAGGCCGCACGCTCAAGGGGCACAAGATCGGCCTCACGTCGAAGGCGATGCAGAACACGTCGCAGATCGACGAGCCCGATTACGGCGCGCTGCTCGACGACATGTTCTTCGACGACGGCGGCACGATCCCGGCCGGGCGCTTCATCGTGCCGCGCGTCGAGGTCGAACTCGCGTTCGTGCTCGGCAAGCGGCTCACCGGCCCGAACTGCACGATCTTCGACGTGTACGACGCGGTCGATTACGTGGTGCCCGCGCTCGAGATCATCGACGCGCGCAGCCAGTCGATCGACCCCGATACGAAGCGGCCGCGCAAGGTGTTCGACACGATCGCCGACAACGCGGCGAACGCGGGCGTCGTGATCGGCGGGCGGCCGGTGCGGCCGCAGGACGTCGACCTGCGCTGGGTCGCGGCGATCATGTCGCGCAACGGCGTGGTCGAGGAAACGGGCGTCGCGGCCGGCGTGCTGAACCATCCGGCCAATGGCGTCGCGTGGCTGGCGAATCGGCTGTCGCGCTTCGACGTCGCGCTGGAGCCGGGGCAGGTCGTGCTCGGCGGCTCGTTCACGCGGCCGTGCGCGGCGCGCTCGGGCGACACGTTCAGCGTCGACTACGGCCCGCTCGGGACGATCCAGTGCTATTTCGCATGAGGTGAGCGAGCGATGCAGATTCCGTCGAATGTCTTCAAGGCCGCGCTCGCGCGTGGCGACGCGCAGATCGGGTTGTGGCTCGGCCTGGCGAATCCGTACAGCGCCGAAGTCGTCGCGGGCGCCGGTTTCGACTGGCTGCTGATCGACGGCGAACATGCGCCGAACACGGTGCCGACGATCCTCGCGCAGTTGCAGGCGATCGCACCGTATCCGTCGCAGCCGGTCGTGCGCGTGCCGTGGAACGATCCGGTGATCGTCAAGCAGGTGCTCGATCTCGGCGCGCAGACGTTGCTCGTGCCGATGGTGCAGAGCGCCGACGAAGCGCGCGCGGCGGTGGCCGCGACGCGTTATCCGCCGCACGGGATCCGCGGCGTCGGCAGTGCGCTCGCGCGTGCGTCGCGGTGGAACCGCGTCGGCGATTATCTGCATCGCGCGAACGACGAAATGGCCGTGCTCGTGCAGGTCGAGACGCGTGCCGGGCTCGACGCGATCGATGCGATTGCGCGGGTGGACGGCGTCGATGGCGTGTTCATCGGGCCGGCCGATCTGGCGGCCGATCTCGGGCACCTCGGCAATCCGGGGCATCCGGAGGTGCAGGCGGCGATCGACGGCGCGATCCGGGCAATCAAGGCGGCAGGCAAGGCGCCGGGCATTCTCAGCGCGGATGAGGCGGCGGCGCGGCGGTATCTGGAAGCGGGGGCGCTGTTTGTTGCGGTGGGGGTCGATACGACGCTGCTGGCGAGGAGTGCGGAGCGGTTGGCGGCGCAGTTCAAGGGGAACGGTGGGGGCGCGGTGAAGAAGGGGGATGGGACGTATTGAGCGAAGCGGACGGGATCTTTTATAAGGGACGCATTCTGTTTCGTTTGTTGAATCGTACGGGATACGGGAATCGGCTTGCGTCATCGCCGCGCATCGCGCCGACCTTATCGTCCCGCTTCCATATACCTTCCCGGCGTCGTCCCCGTCGCCCGCCGGAACATGTCGATGAACGCGCTCACGTTGTCATACCCGAGATCGAGCGCGATCGTCGTGACCGGCACGCCGTCGGCGATTTTCTCCAGCGCCCGCAGCAGCCGTGCCTGCTGACGCCACTGCGCGAACGTCAGCCCTGTCTCGGCGACGAAGCGGCGGCTCATCGTCCGGGCACCGATGCCGGCCCATGCTGCCCATTCCTCCAGTCGCCGGTTGTTCGCGAGGTTCGTGGCGAGCGCATCGGTGATCTTCATGAGCCGCGGATCCTGCGGCCGCACCAGCCCCAGTGCTTCGACCTCCGACGACGCGATCTCGTCGAGGATCACGTCGGCAATGCGCGCCTGCGCGGCATCGAGTTCCGCATCGCCCCAGCTTGCCGCGCGCTGCACGGCTTCGCGAAGCAGCGGCGTGGTGCGGATCGCGCGCGGCGCGTCAGGCAACCCCGCGCACCGCGCTTCGGCGACGAACGCCGACCATCCGGAAATCGGCCCGAACGAGCGCAGCGAATGCCGACAATGCGGCGGAATCCAGATCGCATGAATCGCCGGTACGACCCAGTCCTGGTCGTCGAGGCCGATCGACACCACGCCGCTCAGTGCGCCGACGAGCTGGCCGCGCGCGTGCGCATGCGGCGGCGTGATGCGCGGGTCGCGCTGCGACAGCACGGCGGCGACGACGAACGGGCCGTCGTCGGACGTGACGAATCGGGCGGGCAGGAGTGGATCGGTCATGGCCGGATTTCAGTATCGAATGACTGTTATACCGGACATCGGCCGGCTGCGCACGCCTAAACTGCGTCCATCGATGACAACCGGAGTACGACGCGATGCGAGCCGAACAGATGCTTCCCGACCATGCCGACCGGATCGAGGCCGGCGGAACGACGATCCGCAAGGGCACCGTCGGCGCGTTCCTGGTCAATGCGCGCGTGCTGACCGATCCGGATGCGGCGCCCGCCGAGCGCGCCCGTGCCGAAGCCGACGCGCTCGACGCATTGCCCGCGGTGCGTGCGCTCGGCCTGTTCGACGTGCTGGAAGTGCGCGATCCAGCACTGCGCGCGTGGCTCGACGCACGCTGATACACGACGGAACCGTCGATCGAGATCCATCAATCAAGGAGTCGGCATGAAAGCAGCAGTCGTGACGGGCGCCGGCGAGCGCCCCGTTCATATGGAGTTCGAAGCGCCGCATGCGATACCCGGCCACCGTCTGATCGACGTGACGGCGTCCGCGTTGAGCCGTCTTGCGCAGGCGCGCGCGGCGGGCACGCACTATTCGTCCGGCGGCGGCTATCCGTTCGTCGTCGGCGTCGACGGCGTGGGGCGCGGCGACGACGGCCGGCGCGTCTATTTCTTCGGCGCGCCCGCGCCGTTCGGTGCGATGGCCGAACGCACGATCGTGCCCGACGCGCAGTGCGTGCCGCTGCCGGACAACCTCGACGACGTGACGGCCGCCGCTATCGCAATTCCCGGCATGTCGTCCTGGGCGGCGCTGACCGAGCGCGCGCGGCTGGTCGCGGGCGAGACGGTGCTGGTCAACGGCGCGACGGGCGCCTCGGGCGGGCTCGCGGTGCGGATCGCAAAGCATCTGGGCGCCGCGAAGGTGATCGCGACGGGCCGCAACGCGGCCGCGCTGGACGCGTTGCTGAACGCCGGTGCAGACGCCGTCGTGTCGCTTCAACAGGACGACGCGCATCTGGCCCGCGCGCTCGAACCGCATTTCCGCGCGGGTGTGGACGTCGTGCTCGACTATCTTTGGGGGGCGAGCGCGCTCGCACTGCTGATTTCCGCCGCGAAGGCGACGCCCGACGGCCGTCGGTTGCGCTTCGTGCAGATCGGCTCGATCGGCGGCGCGGACGTGCTGCTGCCGGGCGCCGTATTGCGTGCCACCGCGATCGAATTGCTGGGCAGCGGTATCGGCAGCGTGTCGCTGCCGGGGTTGCTGGCTTCGGTGCGCGGCGTGTTCGACGCGGCAGGCCCGGCGGGGCTGACGCTCGAAACGCGGACGGTGCCGCTGTCGGCGGTCGGCGAACACTGGGGCGATGCGAACAGTCGGGTGCGCCCGGTATTCACGATGCGCGGCGATTGACCGGCCGCAGTCCGTGGACATGACGCGATCGGTGCGCGCACCGGCGGCAGACTGGCATCCACCGTCGCGTCGAGCCGTTAGACGATTGCGAACGCGCGGTGCGAAGCAGGGCGGTGGTGCGTACCGACAACGGGCGGCGCGACATCAAAGTCACCCGCCGCCCGCGTCGTCACACTCAGAACCGCTGCTGAATCCCCGCGGTCACGCCGACCTGCGTCGTGCCATACCCGGCGAAATCGCGCGACACGCCGACCTTCTGGTCGTGTTTCGCGATCGCGAACGCGCCGGCCGCGTACAGCACCGTGCGCTTCGACAGCGCGTATTGCGCCCGAACCGATACCAGCGTCGGGTCGGCATCCGTGCCGCCCTTGATGTTCTGGTGATAGACGGCCGCGATCAGCGAGAACGTCGGCGTGAACTGGTACGACCCGCCGAGCCAGTACATATCGCTCAGCTGGTTCGCCGCCGCGGTGCGAAACGTGCGCTTGTAGTTGCGATAGCCGGCCATCGTCTTCAGGTTGCCGAAATCGTAGCTCAGGCCCGCGTGAATCCCCTGGATGTAGTTGACGGTATCGGCCGGCGTGACGCTGTCGGCCGCGCCGTTCTGCCGGTCGAACGTGAGCACCGCCGCGAACGGGCCGGTCTCGTAGCCGAGCGCGAAGTCGTATTTCGAGCTGGTCTTCACGCTGCCCGGCACATTGCCGAAGCCATACAGCGCGCCGAACTTGAAGCCGCTGAATTCACCGTCGTAACGCACCGCATTCGACGAGCGCGTGAACATGCCGTCCTTGCGCCCGCCGGTCGCCATCGACGACGACGCCCACGAATAGTTTTGCGAGTAACCCATCGGGTCGAACGGCATCATGTAGTCGTACGTGACGGTGAAGTTGCGGCCAAGCGTCAGCTCGCCCCATTTGCCTTTCAGGCCCACCGTCGCACGGCGCGCGAAGATCGAGTCGGGGCCGTCGTCGGACGCGCCATTCGCGAGATCGATGCCGCTTTCGAGGCGAAACACCGCCTTCAAACCGCCGCCGAGATCCTCGACGCCGCGCAAGCCCCAGCGCGACGTGTTCTTGTTGCCCGACTTCAGCTTGAACGAATTGCCGCCATCCGGTGCCGCATGGTTCGTGTATTCGATGCCGGCGTCCATGATCCCGTAGATCGTGACCGACGACTGCGCGTGCGCGACCGGCGCGGCGAGAGAGGCTACTGCCGCGGCTGAACTGGTGAGGACTACTGTTCGAATAGAACGTTCTGCACGTGACTTCATTTTGACGGTGTCTCCTTGGTTGTTGTGGGTTGGTCGAAACGTAAAACGCGTATTCGACACGCCATCGGCGGACGCCATGAAGCGTCCGCCGATTCGAGTCGCAAAAGCATGTTGAATGCACGCGCGGCGGCACACGAGCCGCCGCGAAGCGGGTCAGCCCGCTTTCGCGAACGCCCAGCAGTCGTTGGTCGGGAATTCGATCCAGTGCTTGCCGGCCGCGCGCGGCACGTGGCCGAACGCGCGCAGGCGCATCTCGCCGCAATGGAACAGGTATTCCCAGCGGTCGCCGAGATACATCGACGTGACGAGGTCGGCCTGCAGCCGGTTCGCGCCCGGGCCGTCGGCGACCTGCACGCGTTCGAGGCGGATCACGGCCTGCGCGTCCTGGCCCGGCGCGAACGTGTCGCGGGCGAGCGCCTGCAGCTCCCAGCCGTCGCCGGCGAGCGTCACGCGTTCGCCGTCGACGGCCGAGACGCGCGCGTCGATGCGGTTGTTGCTGCCCATGAATTCGGCCGTGTACAGCGAGCGCGGCGCGCCGTACAGCTCGGCCGGCGTGCCTTCCTGTTCGATGCGGCCGTTGCGCAGCAGCAGGATGCGGTCGGACATCGCCATCGCTTCGGTCTGGTCGTGCGTCACGCAGAACGCCGACAGCCCGAGCGACACGATCAGCTCGCGCAGCCACGCACGCGCTTCCTCGCGCAGCTTCGCGTCGAGGTTCGACAGCGGCTCGTCGAGCAGGATCACCGGCGGGTTGTAGACGAGCGCACGCGCGATCGCGACACGCTGCTGCTGGCCGCCCGACAGCTGATGCGGAAAGCGCTCGGCGAGGTGGCCGAGGCCGAGCTGGTCGAGCGCGGTCTGCACGCGGCGCTTCTGTTCGGCCGGCGCCACGCGGCGCAGCTTGAGCCCGTAGCCGACGTTGTCGGCGACGGTGCGGTGCGGCCACAGCGCGTACGACTGGAACACGAGGCCGAGCGAACGCTGTTCGACCGGCAGGTCGACGTGCCGCGCGCCGTCGAAGAACACGCGGTCGTCGAGCTGGATGCGCCCGTCGGACGGCTGTTCGAGGCCGGCCACCGCGCGCAGCAGCGTGGTCTTGCCGCTGCCCGACGCGCCGAGCAGGCACACGACTTCGCCGGCCTTCAGTTCGAACGACACGCCCTTGAGGATCGGGTTGGCGCCATAGCTGAGATGCAGGTCGTCGACGATGAGCTTATCCATGAAGTTTCACTCCGAAGCGCAGGGCCACGCCGAGACCGGCGCCGACCATCGCGATGTTGATGACAGAGAGCGCGGCAACCTGGTCGACGGCGCCGGTCGCCCACAGCGACACGAGCAGCGCGCCGATCACTTCGGTGCCGGGCGACAGCAGATAGACGGCGGTCGAGTATTCGCGCTCGAAGATCATGAAGATCAGCAGCCACGCGGCGAGCAGGCCGAAGCGCACGAGCGGCAGCGTCACGTCGAGCGACACGCGGCTGCGCGTCGCGCCGACGCTGCGGCCGGCTTCCTCGAGTTCCGGGCCGACCTGCAGCAGCGCGCTTTGAATGAGCCGCATCCCGTATGCGAGCCACACGACCGTGTATGCGATCCAGATGCTCCACATCGAGTTCTTCAGCTCGCGCAGGCCCGGCACGAACAGGAAGATCCACAGGAACGCGAGACCGGCGAGCAGGCCCGGCACCGCGCGCGGCAGCAGCACGAGGTAGTCGAGCAGTTTCGTCGCCCAGTCGTTGCGGCGATGGCCGGCGAAGGCGACGAGCGAGTAGAAGCCGATCGCGAGCGCACCGCCGATCACGCCGATGCCGAGCGTGTTGACGATCGCGCGCACGAGGTTGTCCTGCTCGAACAGCTCGATGAAGTTCGACAGCGTCAGCGCTTCGGCGAGCGCGACGCCTTCGCCCCAGTTGCTCACGAACGCGCGCAGCACGATGCCCGAGATCGGCACGATCACCGTCAGCATCAGCCACAGCGTGACGATCGCGAGCGCGACCCAGCGCCATACGCCGAGCGGCAGCACCGTCGCACGGCCGGCCTTGCCCTTCACCGTGACGAAGCGGTTCGCGGTCTTCAGCAGGCGGCGCTGCAGCAGCACGAGCGGGAACGTGATCGCGACGATGCACACCGCGACCGCGGCCATCAGGTGATACGACGGCACGCCGAGCTTGTTGGTCAGCTTGTACAGGTAGGTCGCGAGCACGAGGTGGCCTTCCGGATCGCCGAGCACGAGCGGCAGCCCGAACACCTCGAAGCCGAGGAAGAACACGAGCACGCCGGCGAACAGCAGCGCGGGCATCGTCATCGGCAGGCTCACGTCGAGCGCGACGCGGAACGGCCGCGCCCCCGTCACGCGCGCTGCTTCCTCGACGTCCGAGCCGAGGTTGCGCAGCGCGGCCGACGAGTACAGGTACACGTGCGGCACGTGCGTGAGGCCGACGATCATCGTGATCGCGAAGATCGAGTACACGTTCCAGGGTACGTTCTGCACCCCGAACAGTTCCTTGAACCACACGGAATAGAAGCCGACCGGGCCGGCCGCGACCACGTAGCCGAACGCGAGCACCATCGGCGACACGAACACGGGCGTGAGCAGCAGCGGCTCGAGCCAGCGACGGCCGGGCAGGTCGGTGCGCACCATCAGGAACGCGAGGATGCCGCCGAGCGGGATCGAGATGAACAGCATCCCGCCGGCGATGATGAACGAGTTCTTCACGGCCGACCAGAAGTCCGGGTCGGTGAAGATGAAGCGGAAGCCTTCGACGCCGAGCGTCTTGTTCGCGTCGAAGAACGGCGCGGACAGCAGGCTCTGGAACAGGATGAAGCCGAGCGGCAGCGCGACCGCGACGGTGAGCACCGCGACGACGATCCAGCGCAGCATGCCGGCGAGCGGCTGCAGGTTGCTGACCTGCAGCGCGGGAATCGCGCCGCCCTGGCCGGTGGTGGGCGGAACGGCCGGCGCCGCTCCGCGTGTGCTGGTTGAAAGCATGAGTTCGCCCCTGCGGCCATCCGGATGGCCGCCTCTAGGAAGTCGGTATGGGGAAGGGGCCGCCCGCGCGGCGTGCGGCGGGCGGCCGTCGGTCGGCCGAAGCCGATCAGCGAATCAGCGGATCAGCTCTTGATCGCCTGCTGCCATTGCTTCAGGAACGCGAGCCGCTTCGACTGGTCCAGATAGACGAGCAGGCCGGTGCCGATCGGGATCGGCTTCAGCGAATCGCCGAGTTCCTTCGTGAGGCTCGCGGCCGACGTTTCGCCGGTCACGTCCGTGCGAATCGCGTACAGGTTCGCCTGGTTCGCGATCAGCGTCTGGCCGCGCTTCGACAGCAGGTAGTCGACCCACAGCTTCGCGGCGTTCGGGTTCTTCGCCTTCTTCGAGATCGTGGCCAGGCGGCTCACGACTTGTGTGTAGTCCTTCGGGAATACGTAGCCGATCGACTTGTCCTTCTTCGCCTTCGCGTACGCATACGAGCCGATGATGTTGTAGCCGATCAGGTTCTCGCCCGACGAGATGCGCTCCATCATCGCGCCGGTGCTCGACTGCAGCTTCGGACCGGTCGCGCCGATCGCCTTCACGAGCTCCCACGTGACCTTCTCGTTCAGGTGCGCGTCCTGCGTCAGCGCGTTGAAGCCGACACCGGATTTCTCGACGTCGTACGTCGTCAGCTTGCCTTTGAACTTGTCGGGTTGCGACGTGAGCAGCTTGATCAGGTCGGTGCGCGTCTTCGGCACCTCGTTCTCGGGAATCAGCCGCTTGTTGTAGACGATCGCGAGCGGCTCGAACGTCGTGCCGTATGCCTGCTTCTGGTATTGCGCCCATTGCGGCACGTTCGCGCTTTCCGGCGAATCGTACGACGTCATCAGGCCGTCGTTGACGAGCTTGACCTGCAGGTCCATCGCCGAGCTCCACAGCACGTCGGCACTGGTGCTGCTCGCGGCGTTCTCGCTGATGTAGCGGTTGTACAGCTCGGTGCTGTTCATGTCGTTGTACTCGACCTTCACGCCATACAGGCTTTCGAAGTCCTTGATCAGCGGGCGCACGAGGCCCGTGTCGGTCGTCGAGTAGACGATCAGCTTGCCTTCCTTCTTCGCGGCGTCGACGACACCTTGGTAGTTACCCGGATACCCGGCCGGAACCTGTGCGGTGGCGGCGCCGGCGGCGGTGCCCAGGACGATCGCCAGCGCGGCGGCGAGCTGCTTCGGTGCAAACGGCATGTCTTCCTCCAGTTATGCGTGTGTGTTGTTCGAGTGACGCGGATGTTAATTGCGACGCACTTTCAGCCTGCTTTCATTTCGGTTCACAATAGCGTCCTTTGTGTCATGGATTTCCCGAGGTCCCCATGCGTGTGCTGCTGGTCGAAGACAACCCGAACCTTGCGCAGTCGTTGAACGACGCGCTGAGTGCCGCGCGCTTCGCGGTCGATCACATGGCGGACGGCGAGGCGGCGGATCACGTGCTGCGCACGCAGGACTACGCGCTGGTGATCCTCGATCTCGGGCTGCCGAAGCTCGACGGGCTCGAAGTGCTGCGGCGGCTGCGCGCGCGCCGCAATCCGGTGCCGGTGCTGATCCTCACCGCGCACGGCTCGGTCGAGGACCGCGTGAAGGGGCTCGATCTCGGCGCCGACGATTACCTCGCGAAGCCGTTCGAGCTGACCGAGCTGGAGGCGCGCGCCCGCGCGCTGATCCGGCGCAGCCTCGGCCACGAGCATTCGCGGGTCGAGTGCGGGCCGCTTTCGTATGACAGTATCGACCGCAGCTTCCACCTCGCCGGCGAACCGCTGCCGCTCACGCCGCGCGAGCGCTCGGTGCTGGAGGTGCTGATCCTGCGCAACGGCCGCGCGATCAACAAGGAGACGCTGTCGGAGAAGATCTTCGGGCTCGACGAGTCGGTCAACGCGGATGCGATCGAGATCTACGTGTACCGGCTGCGCAAGAAGCTGGAGAACACCGGTGTCGCGATCGTCACGCTGCGCGGCCTCGGATACTTGCTCGAAGCGAAGGCGGCCGGATGAACCACCGCCGGGCTTGCCTTCTTTGCATGGGGCCGCGGTACGCGCCAAAGCGCTGCTCGGGATCAACACGTTCGCGGCCTGCCGGGGGCGCGTCTGCCATCCGCGGCCGGCCTGGCAAAGCCGGCCGGCTGCACGGGCGCGGAGCGAGGCCGCACGCGTTTTCCGCCACGCTGGTCGGTGCAGCCCGGCGGGCAGCATGGTGACACGCCCGAACCTGCGCGCGCAGGTCGCGCTGTGGCTGCTGCTGCCGCTGCTCGGGCTGCTCGCGCTCGACTCGTGGCTCACGTATCAGCGCGCGATGAGCGCCGCGCACGTCGCGTTCGACCGCACGCTGTCGTCGTCGCTGAAGTCGATCCGCGAAGGCGTGCGGTTCAACGAGGGCGAGATCGAGGTCGACCTGCCGTATCTCGCGCTCGAGATGTTCGAGTCGGGCGACGGCGGCAAGATCTATTACCTGATCCGCGAGGACAACGGCCGCACGATCACCGGCTATCCGGACCTGCCGCTGCCGCAGGGCGACGGCACGCTGTTCGTCACGCGCTACTACAACGTCGTCTATCGCGGCGAGCAATTGCGCATGGCCGCGCTGCGCGTGCCGGTGCACGACGTGCCGACCGCGCAGACGCGCATCGTGTGGGTGATGGTCGGCGAGACGATCGAGGCGCGCCAGGCGCTCGCGCGCGAGATCCTGATGGGCTCGCTGCTGCAGGAGGGGCTGCTCGTCGTGCTCGCGCTCGGGATCGTGTGGCTCGGCGTCGGGCGCGGGCTGCGGCCGCTGAACCGGCTGTCGGCGACGGTCGCCGCGCGCAGCGACGGCGATCCGACGCCGCTCGATACCGGCGGCATGCCGAGCGAACTCGCGCCGCTCGTCGAGTCGATCAACCAGTACATCGGCCGCACGCAGCGGATGCAGGTCGCGCGGCGGCGTTTCTTCGCGGACGCGGCCCATCAGCTGAAGACCCCGCTCGCGGCGGTGCAGGCCGGCGTCGAGCTGGCGTTGCGGCCGGACGAGCAGCCGCGCGTGAACGTGCATCTGCGGCGCGTGAACGGCGCGGTGCGGCAGGCCGCGAAGATCGTCCAGCAGCTGCTGTCGCTGTCGCGGCTCGATTCGGACAGCGGCCAGGCGGTCGCGCACCAGCCGGTCGCGCTGCACCGGCTCGCGCGCAGCGTGACGCTCGACTGGTCGCCGGTCGCGCGCGCGCGCGACATCGATCTCGGCTTCGAGCACGAGGCGGATGTCGACGTGCTCGGCCAACCGGACCTGCTCGGCGAATTGATCGGCAACCTGATCGACAACGCGATTCGTTATTCGGGCGATCGCGCGGTGATCACGGTGCGCGTGTCGCGCGATGGCGACCATGCGCGGCTCGACGTGATCGACAACGGGCCGGGCATTCCGGCCGCCGAACGCGACGCGGTGTTCGAGCGCTTCCATCGCGGCAGCAAGACGCAGACGGTCGAAGGCACGGGGCTCGGGCTGTCGATCGTGCGCGGGATCGCGCGCGTGCATCAGGGCAGCGTGACGCTGGCCGATGCGGCGGGAGGCGGGTTGATCGTGACGGTGATGTTGCCGACGGCGGCGCAGTAGAAGGGCTGGTTCGCTCAGTCGCTCAATCGCCGAATCCAATCTCCGCCTCGAGCGATTGCCCGACCTCCAGCCAGGCTCCCGCGCCTTCGACGACGATTGCATTGATGCCGAACGTCAGCGCGTCGTCGTAGTTCGGATTCGCGCGATAGGTCTGCATCGTGTCGGTCGGCTCGTGCGGCCACGCCGGGTTCGGCGCGCCGGTCACCTGGTCGATCGTCGGCATCGGGCAACGCGTGCACAGCTTCACGAGGCGCAGCCGCACGGGTGTGTCGCCTTCGGCGTCGAGATGCTCGACGAAATCCTCTTCATACGCATCGAGATCCGACACGACGATGTTCGGGCGGAAGCGGTTCATCGGAATCGCCGGCGCGCCTTTCGCGACGAGCTTCGCGTTCAGGTCGTCGAGCGACGACTGGCCGATCACGAGCAGCGGATAGCCGTCCGCGAACTGCGTGTGCGTGTCGATGTCGCCGGTCCATTTGCGGTTGCAGCCGCGGCGCGCATCCGCGCCGAAGCGCGCGAGCTTCAGCGGCGTGCCGAGGAATTCGGTGAGCCATGCGGCTGTCGCGGCGCCCGTGTCGATCGCGTCGACGGTGTCGCGCCAGACGGTCGCGGCCATCTTCGGCGTGGCCGGCGTCGCGTCGCCGTCGAGCGGCGTGCGGATCTCGGGCATGCCCGGCGCGTTCAGCACGAGCGCGTCGTGCTCGAGCGCGGTTCGGATCAGCGCGAGGCGCGGGTGCGTGCGCTGCGTGATCATCATCCCGTCCGGGGTGGTGATCAGCCAGTGGCGATCGTACGCGAGGCCCGTTTCGAGCAGTTGCGCGCGCGACAGCGCGATGCCGGCGCAGGATTTGATCGGGTAGACGAAGAGTTCGGAGATGGCTGGCATGACGCTGGCTGACACGGGCAGGATGGTCGAATCGCGATTGTGCCAGATCGTGCGAAAGCCGTTTGGGCGGTTGCAGGCCGCCGCACGGCCGCGGCCGGTCACGCCAGCGGAAAGCCGAGGTCGAAGGTCGTGCGCACGTCGAGCGGCTGGCGCAGCAGCCCGGCCTTCAGGTAGAAGTCGGCCGTACGCTGCTGCCCGGCGATCACCGTCGCGTCGATCGGCTGCCAGCGCGTGTTGCGGCGCTCGAACTGCAGCTTCGCGGCCGCCGGCGGGATGCCGATGATGCGCGCGAGTGCCGCGGAATACGCGTCGACGTGCCGGTACGACCAGACCTGCGCGCGCACCACCCGTTGCAGGAAGTCGTGCAGCACGTCGCGCTTCGACGCGATCGCCGCGTCGGTCGCCGCGATGTAGCTGAAGCCCGACCACAGGCCGCGGCCGTTGACGAGCACGCGCGCGCGGCCGCTCGTTTCCGCGAGGGCCGTATAGGGTTCCCACGTCGCCCACGCATCGATCGAACCGGTTGCGAGCGCAAGCATCGTGTCGGCCGGCGGCAGGAAGCGGAACGAAACGGCGTCGGGCGGCAGGCCGGCCGCGTCGAGCGCCTTCAACGTGACGAAATGGCCGATCGAGCCGCGCGTGGTGCCGATGCGCTTGCCTTTCAGGTCGGCGGCGTCCTTCAGCGTCGCGTCGGGCCGCACGAGCACGGCGGTGCCGTACGGGTCGGACCGGTTCGCGCCGATCACCTTGATGCGGGCGCCCGAGGCGAGCGCGAAGATCACCGGCGCGTCGCCGATCGGCCCGCAGTCGACGGCCGCCGCGTTCAGCGCTTCGGCCAGGGGCGCGGCGGCCGGGAATTCGGTCCATGCGATGTCGTACGCGAGGCCGTTCAGTTCGCCGGCCGCTTCGAGCAGCGCGCGCAGGCCGCCTTTCTGGTCGCCGGCACGCAGCAGCGGCCGCGCGTCCGATTGCGCATGCAGCGTGGCCGGCGCGGCGGCGAGGGCGGCGGCGGCGAGGGCGCTCGCTTGCGCGAGGAAGTGGCGTCGGGTCGGATTCATCGTGAAGTTCGGTTCGTCGGGAAAACGGTTCAGGGATTCAATGCGGGAGCCCGGCCTGCACGTCGCGTACGGGTTCGGCGTCCACGCGCAGCAGCAGCGCGGTCAGCGGATCGACGTTCGCGGCGCCGGCCGGCGCTCGCGCCGCGGCATCGGAGCGGCACAGCAAGTCGTTGGCCGACCAGCCCGCGCTGCCCGGCAACGCGCGCGCCCGCAGCCAGCCGCGCCGGTCGGCAAGCAGTTGCGTGCCGCCGAACACAGCGGGCGGCACGCCGGCAATCGTCGCGAACGCTTGCCATGCATCGGGCGTCGATGCGACGCAGTTCGCGCGCGTGATGACCGGCGGTGGCGGCGTGGACGGATCGCCGGCGGTGACGAGCAGCGTCTGCCAGCGCGGGTCTTCCCGCGGCGGCGTGCCGCCCGGCGCGAGCGCGACGATGCGCACGCGCTGGCCTTCTCGCCAGCGCTCGAGCGGTTGCGGCGCGGCGCTGCCGCAGCGCACGTCGAGCGCCGGCAGCGGAACGGGCACGGGCCACGCCCCTTCCGCCTGCGCGCCGCTGCCGGCCGACAGCGCTTTCAGGTAATCGAGCACGGCCCACGTGTCGGACGGGCCGAGCGTCGCGGCAAAGCCCGGCATCGACGCCGCGCCGCGCGCGTCGCGCGTACCGTGCCGCATGCGCCAATACAGTTCGCCGTCGAGCCGGCGGGCAAGCAGTGCGCCCGCGAAGGTCGGCGGCCAATGCGCGAGGCTCGCCGCGAGCGGGCCTTCGCCGCGGCCGTCCGCGCCGTGACAGGCTGCGCAATGCTGCGCATACAGATGCGCGCCGCGCATCAGGTTCACGACGGAAAACGCGGCGGGACTGCGCTGGAAACTCGTGGGCACCGCCGGCGCGAGCCACAGCGACGCCGGCGGCCACGGCGCGAACCACGCGACGGCCAGCGCGGCGATCGCCGCTGCCGCCCGCCACTTGCGCGACACGAGTGCGATGCAGCCGAGCGCCGCGGCGAGCGTGGTCATCGCGACGGCGAATGCAAGCTGTCGCGTGAGCCCCGCGTCGATGCGCAGCGTTTCGAGCGCGATGCGGTGTGCCCAGGGCCACGCGGCCTGTCCGTCGGCATCGCCGGTCAGGCCGATCGCATGCAGCACCCGGGCCAACGCGATCTGTGCGCGATACAGCAGTTGCAGGAACAGGAGCGCCCAGTCGGCGAACGGCGGCGCGTTCATCGGCGCGGCCCTTGCCGCGCACCGGCCATCCTGCGAAAGGCACTGCGCATCTACCAGCTCGCATCGAGTCCGAGATGCCGCAGCGCTTCGTGACGCAGTTCGGCGAGACGCGGGTCGCCGCGATGGCGCGGATACGGCAGGTCGACACGCAGTTCCGCGACGATGCGTGCGGGCCGCGGCCCGAACACGATCACGCGCTGCGCGAGAAACAGCGCTTCCTCGACATCGTGCGTGACGAGCAGCGCGGAGAACCCGTCGCGTTGCCACAGCGCGGTCAACTCGGCCTGCATCGTCAGCCGCGTCAACGAATCGAGCTTGCCGAGCGGTTCGTCGAGGATCAGCAGGCGCGGATCGTTGACGAGCGCGCGGGCGAGCGCGACACGCTGCGCCATCCCGCCCGACAGCTGATGCGGAAACACGTTCGAGAATTCCTGCAGCCCGACGCGCGCGAGCGCATCGTCGACGCGATGCTGCGACGTGCGGGCCACGCCGCGCGCCTCGAGGCCGAGCGCGACGTTCGCGCGCACGCGGCGCCACGGGTAGAGCGTCGGATCCTGGAACACGACGATGCGCGACGGATCGGGCCGCTCGATCGGCGTGCCGTCCTGCGCGATCGTGCCTTGCCGCGCGGCGTCGAGGCCCGCGACGAGCCGCAGCAGCGTCGATTTTCCGCAGCCGCTCGGGCCGAGCAGCGCGACGAATTCGCCGGCCGCGACCGACAGCGTGACGTCGTCGAGCACCGGCAGCGGGCCGCCGGGGCCGTCGAACGCGTGGCTCACGCGGCGGATGTCGATGCGCGCGCCGCGCGGCGCCGTGGCGTCGAGCGCGGCGGGCGGCGTGGCAACGGACGATTCGAGAACGGCGGCGCTTACCATTTGACGGTTCCTTTCTGCCACGCGAGCACACGGTCGCGCACCGCGAACAGCAGCGCGATCAGCCCGGAAAACAGCAGCGCCATCACGATCAGCGCCGCATACATGTTCACGTACGATGCCCAGCCCTGCGCCCAGCTCAGGTACCAGCCGAGCCCCGACTTGACGCCCATCATCTCGGCGACGACCAGCACCGTGAACGACGCGCTCAGCCCCATGAAGATGCCGACGAACACGTGCGGCAGCGCGGCCGGAATCGCGACGCGCAACACGAGGAAGCGCGCGTTCGCGCCGAGCGTGCGCGCGACGTCGTAGTACTGCCGGTTTACGCTCGCGACGCCCGACCACGTCAGCACCGCGACCGGGAAGCCGGTCGACAGCGCGATCAGGAACGCGGCGGCCGAATAGCTCGTCGGGAAGAAGTAGAACGTGAGCGGCAGCAGCGCGGTGGCCGGCACGGGGCCGAGCACGCGCAGCACCGGATGCACCCAGTAGCCGATGCGGCGCGACCAGCCGATCGATACGCCGACCGCGAACCCGACCGCGACGCCGTACGCGAAGCCGAGGGAAAGCAGCTTCAGCGTGTTGCCGGCGCTGCCGGCAAGGCGCGGCCAGTCGTCGGCGTAGACCTCGATCAGCGCCTGCGGCGGCGCGAAGAACGGCGTTGGCAGCCAGCCGGTCTTGGCCGTGACGATTTCCCACACGGCGAGCACGAGCGGCAGCGCCACGAGCCACGGGCCGGCCGGGCGCACGCGGGCGAGCCGCGCACGCGTGGCCGGCACGCGATGGCCGAGCGTCGCGGCGGCCAGCAGCAGCGCGCCGATCGCCCACGCGGCGATGCCGAACGTGTCGGTGTACGCCCAGTCGGTGAAACCGACGACGCGGTTCGGCCACACGTAGGTCACCGCGCCGAGCGCGGCCCACGCGAGCGCCGCGACGACGCCGGTCGGCCAGGTGCGTGCGCGGCGGGCTTCGGCCGCGAGCGTCGCGTCGCAGGCCGTGCACGCGGGACGGGACGTGGCAGTCGCGGGCGGCGCCGCGGTGGCGGCATTGCCCGAGGCGGACGCGGTGCGCGCGGCGGACGCGTGTTCGATCGTCGACATCGCGTCACCCCAGCACGTTCGCATAGACCTGCTGCGCGAAGCGCTGCGGGTCGGTGCTCTTTTTCAGCACGCTGATGCGGCGGAAATCGTCCGCGTAGAACGCGATTTCCTGCTGCAGGTCGACGTTGGTCGGGTGGTGCGTGTAGGTCAGCGTCGCGTACAGCTTGCGCAGGTCGTCGGGGTTGATCTTCGGCGAATACTTCGCGAATGCCTTCGCGGCTTCGTTCGGGTTGTCGTGCGTGTACTCGGTGGCCTGCACGATCGAGCGCGCGAGTGCGGCGGCCGCCGGGCGGTCGTTGCGCACGAGGTCGCCGCGCGCGCCGATCACGCAGCACACCTTGCGCGCATATTCGCCGGACAGGTTCGTCGCGAGTTCGGTGTACGCGCCGTTGCTGCGCTTCTCGAGCAGATAGAGGTTCGGGTCGCCGTCGGCGATGGCCTGGATCTCGCCCTTGTCGACCGCGACGCCGAGCAGGTCGGCCGGATACTGCCGCCACGTGATGTCGCGTTCGGGATCGATGCCGTTCTTCGCGAGCAGGATCGAGAAGAAATGCTTGCCGGGCGCCGCGAGATCGCTGACGCCGACCGTCTTGCCCTTCAGCGCCTGCAGGGTCGTCACGCCCGCCGTCTTCGACCCGAGCAGCCGCACGCAGCCGCCGTGCGAGCTGCCGATGATCTTCACGTCGAAGCCGGCTTCGAGCGGCTTCAGCCAGCGGTGGATCATCCCGACCGCGGCATCGGCCTTGCCGGTCGCGATCGATTCGAGCAGCTGGTCGGTCGATCCGCTGTAGTTGATCAGTTCGACCTTCAGCCCGTTCTTCTCGAAGAAGCCGTTCTCCTGCGCGACGACGATCGGCGTCAGGCAGAACGCGTTCTGGTTCCACGCGAACGTGAGCTTCTTCAGCGGCGGCGCCGACCAGGCCTTGCGGCCGAGCGTGATCGCCGGTGCGGCGAGCGCGGCGGCCCCGGCCGCGCGCAGCAGCCGGCGGCGCTTGTCGTCATGGGCGCCGGTCGGCGCGGGTGCGGTGGTTTTGGTCATGGTGTGGTCTCTGGTTCCGGTCGTGCGGCGGGCGCTCAGTCGAGCAGGTCGGGTTCGTCGGCGACGACGCGCGCGAACAGGCTGTCGAACGCGTGCAATGCGCCGTCGGGGCCGCCGATCTGGCCGTGCGTGTGTCGCGCGGTCGCATGATCGATCGGTTGCGGCGTGCCGGCCGCTTCGGCCAGCAGCTGCGTGTGCGCGGCGTTGTCGAGCGCGATGTACCACCACGCGGCGGCCTCGACCGTCGGGCCGGCCGTCAGGATGCCGTGGTTCTTCAGGATCACGCCCTTGTGCGTGGTGCCGTCGGGCTTCGCGAGCGCATCCGCGATCCGCGCGCCTTCGCTCGTATCGACGACCATCCCGGTGAAGTCGTCGAACAGCGCGTGGTCCTCGTAGAACACGCACGCGTCCTGCGTCAGCGGGTCGAGCGGGCGGCCGAGCGTCGACCACGCCTTGCCGTAGGTCGAATGCGTGTGCGCGGCCGCGACGAGGTGCGGATGCGCGTCGTGAATCGCCGCGTGGATCGCGAACGCGGCCTTGTTCAGCGGCCGGTTGCCGATCGCGGTTTCGCCGCGCGAATTGACGAGCAGCAGGTCCGACACCTTGATCTGCGAGAAATGCACGCCGAGCGGATTCACCCAGAAGTGGTCGGGCAGTTCCGGGTCGCGCGCGGTGATGTGGCCGGCGAGGCCCGACGCGAAGCCGAAGCGCGCGAACAGGCGGAACGCGGCTGCGAGCCGCTCCTGCCGGTGGCGGCGCTCGGCGGCGACGTCGAAGCGCGGCGCGGGCGGATCGAACCAGAAATGCTGGCGCGGCGTGTCGGCGAGGACGAGGCCCGACGCGGTGCGCACGGGCGAGGACGAAGACAGGACGGCGGACATGGTCGGCATCTCCCCGTGCGTCAGGCCGCGCGGCGCGCCGCGTCGCGTGCCGCGACGGCGCTGCGCACGCGCGGAATCAGTTCGCGGCCGTAGTCGATCGCGTCTTCGAGCGGATCGAAGCCGCGAATCAGGAACGTCGTCACGCCGAGGTCGTAGTAGTCGAGCAGCGCGTCGGCGACCTGTTCGGGCGTGCCGACCAGCGCGGTCGAATTCGAGCGCGCGCCGGTGAGCTTTGCGATCTCGGTCCACAGCCGCTTGTCGACGCGCGAGCCGCGTTCGGCCGCGGCGAGCAGGCGCCGCGCGCCTTCGCTCTGCTGCGGGCCGCCGGTGGCGAGGCCGGCCGCTTCGCGCAGCCGGCGGGTTTCGTCGAGGATCCGGTGCGCGCGCGCCCACGCTTCGTCTTCGGTTGCCGCGAGGATCGGCCGGAACGACACGGAGAAGCGCACCTGCCGACCGTGCTTCGCGGCTTCGGCGCGCACGCGCGTCGTCAGGTCGCGCACCTGGTCGAGCGATTCGCCCCACAGCGCATAGACGTCCGCGTGCTTGCCGGCGACTTCCAGCGCCGCTTCCGAGGCACCGCCGAAGTAGATCGGCACGTGCGGCTTCTGGAACGGCTTCACTTCCGAAAAACCCTGCGTGAAGCGGTAGTGCGCGCCGTCGTGATCGAACGGCTGCGTGTCGGTCCAGATGCGGCGCAGGATGCCGAGGTATTCGTCGGTGCGCGCGTAGCGTGCGTCGTGGTCGAGGAAATCGCCGTCGCGCTGCTGCTCGCTGTCCGAGCCGCCGGAGATGAAGTGCACGGCGAGCCGGCCGCGGCTGAACTGGTCGAGCGTCGCGATCTGCCGCGCGGCGAGCGTCGGCGCGGTGAAGCCGGGGCGATGCGCGAGCATGAAGTGGATGCGCTCGGTCGCCGCGGCGGCGAACGCGATCGTCAGCGTCGCCGACGGGCCGGTCGAGTGGTGCGGGACGAGGATCCGGTCGAAGCCGGCCGTTTCGTGGGCGCGGGCGAAGTCGCGCACGTAGTCGGGGTCGACGACGGGGCCGGCAGGCGGATGGATTTCCGACTGCTTCTGGCTCTGGATCATGCCGATGAATTCGACGCTCATCTGGGTCTCCGATGCAAGGACGGCCCGGCGCGGCCAGCGATGGCCGGCGGGGCGGGAATGGAGCGCAGATTACCGCCGGGATCATGCGGAACGGAAATAATCAATCCCGAATTGAATATCAGATTTGCATGGTTTGGGCGCGTGTGCGTTGCGCATACGCTATGGGCTCACGATCGGGCCGAACGGGGCGCCGGCTGCGTGTCGAGCGGGGCTTGCGCGCCGGATCAACACGACGGGAGCCGGATCGGCATCGGGTTCGGAAGCAGCGGCTCGGGTCGAAGGCAGAGGTGTGCGGCGGATGCGTGCGCGAGCGCCCCGGATCCACGCCACGCGCCCCCGGCGAATCCAGCGCCGATCGCCGCCGGCTCCACGAGCCACCGCCGCCATTCGCCGAGCGATCTTCGCCACGACGTTTTATCCCGCTACCCAGTCACCGAGGGAATCCGTACCGATGTCCGCCAGCCTTGCCGCTTCCTCGCCGCTATCGCCGCAGTCGTCCCAGTCGTCGCTGCGCCACCTGCCTGCCGACGATGCGCGCGTTACCGCGCTGCTCGCGCGTCTCGCGCCCGAACTCGCGGCCGACGCCGCCCGCAACGACGTCGACGGCCGTTTCCCGCACGAGAACTTCGCGCGGCTGCATCGCGCCGGGCTGATCGCGCAGGTCGTGCCGCGCGAGCACGGCGGCGCGGGCGCGACGCTCGCGCAGGCGAGCCGGATCGTGGCCGCGGTCGCGCGCGCCGATCCGGCGACCGCGCTGGTGCTGACGATGACCTACCTGCAGCATCGCGCGCTCGGCCGCGCGGACAACCGCTGGCCCGCGCGCCTGCGGCGTGCGGTGTTCGACAGCGCGGTTGCCGACGGCGCGCTGATCAACGCGCTGCGCGTCGAGCCGGCGCTCGGTTCGCCGTCGCGCGGCGGCCTGCCCGAAACGATCGCGCGTCGCGACGGCGACGGCTGGCGGCTGTCCGGCCACAAGCTGTACAGCACCGGCATTCCGGCGCTGCGCTGGCTGGCCGTGTGGGCCCGCACGGACGAACCCGAGCCGCGCGTCGGCGTGTTCCTCGTGCGGCGCGAGCGCGACACGGAAGTCGATGCGCGCATCCGCGTGATCGAAAGCTGGAATCACCTGGGCCTGCGCGCATCGGGCAGTCACGAGGTGGTGTTCGACGACGTGCGGCTGCCCGCCGATCATGCGGTGGACGTGCGCGCGCCCGATGCGTGGGCCGTGTCGGCCGCGAGTCATGCGGATGTCGATGCGCAGGCCGACCAGCAGGCCTGGATGGTCGCGCTGCTCGGCAGCCTCTACGACGCGGTCGCCCGCGCGTCGCGCGACTGGCTGCTGGATTTCGCGACGACGCGCGCGCCGAGCGGGCTCGGTGCGCCGCTCGCGACGCTGCCGCGCGTGCAGGAGGCTGTCGGCGAGATCGAAGGGTGGCTGCACGCGAACCGCGTGCTGCTCGACGAGCACATCGCGCGCACCGATGCGGGCGACCCGCCGACGGTGACGACGAGCGGCCTCGTCAAGCGGACCGTGACGGAACAGGCGATCCGCACGGTCGAGCACGCGTTGAAGCTGTCGGGCAATCACGGGCTGAGCCGCCACAATCCGCTCGAACGCCACTATCGCGACGTGCTGTGCAGCCGCGTGCATACGCCGCAGGACGATGCGATCGCGGTGGCCGCCGGACGGGCCGTGCTCGACGCGGCGGCGCGACGCGCTGCCGCGAACGCGGAAGCGGGCGGAACGTCACGCGACGTGCCGGTATCCGGTCGCGACAGCGATGCGTGAGCGGGGCGGCGGGATGGTGGGCGCAAAGGCCAACGCAAACGCAAACGCAAACGCAAACGCAAACGCAAACGCAAACGCAAACGCAAACGCGACGCCGCCGCGCCGGCGCCGTCGCGCGTGGTCAAGCGGCTTCGTCGTGCCCGGCCGCATCCGCCGGCAGCGCGAACGCGGTGCGCGCATGCGCGGCCACGGCCGTGAGCGGCGCCTTGAAGCGCGCGGCGTCCTGCCGGTGCAGCAGCCACAGATCGATCTGCGGCTTGAAATCGGCGAGCGGGACGATGTCGACCGCGTCGCGCAGCGGGCTGCCTTCGACGAGCGGCAGCGGCATCAGCCCGATCCCGAAGCCGTTCGCGACGCTCTGCAATTGCAGGTCGCGGCCGTAGGCGTCGAGCGTGACCGGCATCGGCAGCCCCTGCGCGTCGAGCGCGCGGCGCAGCCCCGCACGAAAGCCGCAGCCGTCGGGATTGAGCACCCAGCCGCGCGCCTGGCAGTCGGCGAGCCGGTAGCTGCGGCGCGGCCAGTCGCCCTTGCGGCCGACCGCGACGAGCCGCGTGGCCAGCAGCCGCTCGCCTTCGACCTGCGGCGGCAGCACCATCTCGCGGGCCAGAAACACCAGCGCGGCGTCGAGTTCGCGGTGCGCGACGCGTTCGACGAGCATGCCGCCCCACGCGGTCGTGACCTGCGTGGCGAGCGCCGGCCATTGCGCGGCGAGCTGCGCGATCAGGCCGGGCAGCATCAGCTCGCCGAGCCCTTGCGTGAGGCCCACGCGGAATTCGCCGGCGGGCGGCCGCTGGCCGGCCGTCAGTTCGCGCAGCGCGTCGACTTCGCGCAGGATCGCGCGGCACTGCTCGAACACCTGCAGGCCGATGTCGGTCGGGCGCGGCGGCTTCGTGTTGCGGTCGAGCAGCGTGACGCCGAGCGCCTCCTCGAGGTTCTGCACGCGCCGCGTGATCGCGGGCTGCGTCATGCCGAGCTCGGCCGCGGCCTGGCTCAGCGTCTGGCCGCGAACGACCGCTGCAAAAGCGTCGATATCGCTAATTTTCATGTTTGTTCTGCATGGTATTTCAGGTGCATCATGACGATCCATCATATTCGGCATCATATTCGAGGAGGCAGCCGATGAGTACGCTTTCGTTGCAGCAGACGCCGCTGCGTCCGTTCGTCGACGGGCTGGGCGCGCTGCTCGCGTCCGGCGCGAACGAGGCGCGCATCCTCGACGAGGGCGGCGCGCTGCTGGCCGCGCTCGTCGCGCACGACGACTGGCTGCCCGACGCGTTCGCGCAGCCCGATCCCGAGCGTTACCGCCAGTACCTGCTGCATCTCGATCCCGACGCGCGGTTTTCCGTCGTCAGCTTCGTGTGGGGGCCCGGCCAGACGACGCCGATCCACAACCACACGGTGTGGGGGCTGATCGGGATGCTGCGCGGCGGCGAGTTTTCGCAACCGTACCGGTTCGACGCGGCCGGCAGGCCGGTGCCGGCGGGCGACGCGGTACGGCTGCAGCCGGGCGACGTCGAGGCCGTGTCGCCGCGCATCGGCGACGTCCATCGCGTGACCAACGCGTTCGACGACCAGGTGTCGATCAGCATCCACGTGTACGGCGCGAACATCGGCCAGGTCGAACGTGCGGTGTTCCTCGACGACGGCACCGTGAAGCCGTTCGTGTCCGGCTATTCGAACGCGTGACCGGACGCATGACGCCGCAAGTCGCGGGCGCCCCGTTGCGACGGCGTGCCCGCGGGCATCGAGCTGCAGCCGTTTTCCGTGTGCTTTCTTCACCGACTCCAACAGAATCCGACAGAGACATCGTGACGCAATCCGTTGATTCCACTTCCCGTTTCCCCGTCGCGTCGTACCAGGACGTACGCGCGCGCCTGCTGGCCCGCGACGAAATCGCGCTGATCGACGTGCGCGAGGAAGATCCCTACGCGCAGGGCCACCCGCTGTGGGCCGCCAATTTTCCGCTGTCGAAGCTCGAACTCGACGCATGGACGCGCATTCCGCGCCGCGACACGCCGATCGTCGTATTCGGCGAAGCCGGCGGTGAGGATCTCGCGCCGCGCGCGGCCGAGAAACTCGCGCAGCTCGGCTATACCGACGTGCGGCTGCTCGACGGCGGCCTCGCGGGCTGGCTCGCCGCGGGCGGCGAACTGTTCATCGACGTGAACGTGCCGAGCAAGTCGTTCGGCGAATGGGTCGAGGCCGAGCGCCATACGCCGTCGCTGTCCGCGCAGGAGGTGCAGGCGCTGATCGATGAAAAGGCCGACGTCGTGATCGTCGACGCGCGCCGCTTCGACGAATACCAGACGATGAACATCCCGACGTCGACGAGCGTGCCGGGCGCGGAACTCGTGCTGCGCGTGCGCGCGCTCGCGCCGAATCCGGCAACGCAGGTGGTGGTGAACTGCGCGGGCCGCACGCGCAGCATCATCGGCACGCAGTCGCTCGTCAACGCGGGGTTGCCGAACCCGGTCGCAGCACTGCGCAACGGCACGATCGGCTGGACGCTCGCCGGCCAGACGCTCGAGCACGGCGCCGCGCGACGCTTTCCGGACGAGATCGCACCCGCGCAGCGTGAGGAAGCACGCCGCGCCGCGCGCGCGGTGGCCGAGCGCGCGGGCGTGCCGCGCGTCGCGCTCGCGGAGCTCGCCGCGCTCGACGAACCGGGCCGCACGCTGTACCGCTTCGACGTGCGAACGCCGGAGGAATACGAGGCCGGCCATCTGCCGGGCTTCCTGGGCACGCCGGGCGGCCAGCTCGTGCAGGAGACCGACCATCACGCGGCCGTGCGCGGCGCGCGGATCGTGCTCGCCGACGACGACGGCGTGCGCGCGGACATGACCGCGTCGTGGCTCGCGCAGATGGGCTGGGACGTGCGGGTGCTCGAGCCGGCCGGCACGGCGGCGTTCACCGAGCGCGGCCAGTCGCCGCGCGACGTGCCCGCGACGCCGCAGGTGAGCGAGGTGTCGCCCGCGACGCTCGCGGGCTGGCTGAAGGAGGCGGCCGCGGGCGAGCTCGCGATCGTCGACGTGACGGCCAGCGCGAACTACGTGAAGCGCCATATCCCCGGCGCGTGGTTCGTCGTGCGCGCGCAGTTGCGCGACGCGCTCGCCGCGATTCCGCCGGCGCGGCGCTATGTGTTCACGTGCGGATCGAGCCTGCTCGCGCGGTTCGCGGCGGACGACGCGCGCGCCTTGCTGCCGGCTTCCGCGGCGATCTCGGTGCTGACCGGCGGCACGGCCGCATGGATCGACGCGGGGTTGCCGCTCGAGCACGGCGAGACACGCCTCGCGTCGCCGCGCGCCGATCGCTACCGGCGCCCGTACGAAGGCACGGACAACGCGGCCGCCGCGATGCAGGCGTATCTCGACTGGGAATACGGGCTGGTCGACCAGCTGAAGCGGGACGGCACGCATCACTTCCGCGTGATCTGACCACCGCGCGGCAACCGGCGTGCGGCACGCGATGCGCCGCGCCCGGTTGCCGCATGTTCAGCGGCTCGGCGCATGCGGCACGTTCAGCGCGCTCAACGCTTGAACGTGTCGACGGCCGTGCGGCCGACGGCCGGATCGTCGGTGAAGAAGCCGTCGATGCCCGCGCGCAGGTAGGCCTGGATCTCGCGCACCGAGCCCGCGGTGTTGCGCGTGGCCGGTGTACCGCCGTCCTTCAGCGACGCGGGCAGGAAGTTGTTCTCCGGACGGAACGTATACGGATGCACGACGAGGCCGGCTGCGTGCGCGTCACGCACGTACGACGTCGGCTGCTGCAGCGTGCCGTCCGCGGCCACCGCGATGATCGACGTCTTGTACGGTCCGACGCCGTTCGCATAGGACGCGATCTCGCGCATCCCGTCGCGCGTCGACAGGTCGCCGTAGGTGCGCTTGTCGTTCGCCTTCACGAAGTCGTACGGACGCTGGCCGGCTTCGTCCATCAACTGCACGAGCTTCCAGTTCGGCTGGCTCGACTTGATCCGGTTGCGGATCGCCTTCAGGTTCGCGACCTCGAACGACTGGATGTAGACGGTCGCCGTGCGCGCCGTGTACGGATCCTTCAGCAGCGCGTCGACGAGACGATCCTCGAGCGGCAGGCCGATCGACTGGAAGTAGGTCGGGTGCTTGGTTTCCGGATACAGGTGGATCGTGCGGCCGGTCTGCGCGGACATCTGTTTCGCGAGCGCGACGATCTCGTCGAAGGTCGGAATCTCGAACTGGTCGTTGTACGCGGTGTTCGCCGGGCGCACCTTCGGAATGCGCTCGCGGGCACGCAGCGTCTTGAGCTCGGCGAGCGTGAAGTCCTCGGTGAACCAGCCGGTCAGCTGCGTGCCGTCGATCGTCCTGGTCGCCTTGCGGCTCGCGAACTGCGGCAGCGTCGACACGTTCGTCGTGCCGGAGATCTCGTTCTCGTGGCGCGCGACGAGCACGCCGTCGCGCGTCGCGACGAGGTCGGGCTCGATCACGTCCGCGCCGTCCTCGATCGCCTTGCGGTACGACGCGAGCGTATGCTCGGGGCGCAGCGCGCTCGCGCCGCGATGGCCGACCACCTGGACCTTCGCGGAGATCGGCCGAGTGGAATCGGACGCCGAGACGTCGTCGCCGCCGCAGGCGGCAAGCAGGACGGCGGCGGCACAGGCGAACGGGATACAGCGCAGGGCGGTCGGGCGCGGGAAGAGCATGTCGATGAACCTTCGGAACGGAAGTCGGTGAAAGGGCAAGCGGTCCGGCGATGCGGGGCCGCGTGAGCGAACGGGACGCGATCGTCGCACCGGATCATTACATATGTATTACTCGTGCCTTTCTGTTTTGTTGTCGCGTCAGGCGCGAGAATTGCGGGAACACGTCGCGGTCGAGACGGTGCGATCCGCCCGTCGCCGCCAGCCGGCGCCGCGATCGTCGCGCCGACGCGGTTCGGCGGTTGCGCGCCCACTTCGTCGGACGGATCGCGAGCGTGGTCGCCGGATGCACTAAACTTGCGGGACTTTTGCATCGCCGCGCCCGGCCGACACCCGCCCGCGCACGGCGATGCGGCGACTCGCGGGCCGGCGCGGGCGCCCGGCGCCCGCGTGCGTCCGGGGCCCGCGCCGGCCGATTTTTACCGACCCATGACGACGCATACCGATCCCGCCTACCTGCTCGGCGACCTGCTGAAGAACGTTTCCCGCTCCTTCTACCTGACGCTGCGCGTGCTGCCCGACGGCATGCGCGACCCGGTCGGCCTGGCCTACCTGCTCGCGCGCGCGGCCGACACGATCGCCGACACGGCGCTGGTCGCGCCCGATCGCCGCGCGGCGCTGCTGACCGACCTGCGGAACGAAGTCGAGCGGCTCGGCGACGGCGCGGCGCTGTCGCGCTCGCTCGAGGACGTGACGCGGATGCAGACGGATTCGCACGAACACGTGCTGCTCGGCTCGATGCAGCCGATGCTCGCGCTGCTGCGCGCGCAGCCGGATGCGGACCGCGCGTCGATCCGCAAGGTCGTCGCGACGCTGACGTCGGGGATGGAATTCGACCTGCGCACGTTCCCCGACGAACAGTCGGGCCGCGTCGCGTCGCTGCCGAACCGTGCCGAGCTCGATCGCTACACGTACCTGGTCGCCGGCTGCGTCGGCGAATTCTGGACCGACATGACCGGCGCGCACACGCGCGCCGCGCGCGGCTGGGACGTGCCGGACATGCGCGAGAAGGGCATCCGTTTCGGCAAGGCGCTGCAGATGACCAACATCCTGCGCGACTGCGCGAAGGATCTGCGGATCGGCCGCTGCTATCTGCCGGAGGACGTGCTGGCCGCATACGGCGTCGGCGTCGCCGACCTGATGACGCCCGATGCGTCGGCGCGCGCGCGCGGCGTGCTGGTCGACCTGCTGCGCGTGACGCTCGACCAGTATCGCGACGCGTGCCGCTACACGCTCGCGATTCCGCGCCGCTTCGTGCGGCTGCGGCTCGCGTGCCTGTGGCCGATCATGATCGGCCTCGAAACGCTCGAACTGCTGGCCGGCCACGATGCGTGGCTCGATCCGGCGACGCCGGCGAAGGTGCCGCGCAAGCGGATCTACCGGATCATGGCGTCGTCGCTCGCGCTCGTCGGTTCGAACGCCGCGATCCGTGCGCGGATCACCGCGCTCGTCGACGCGGTGAACGCGCGGATCGCGCAGCCGTCCGCGCGCTGAATCGCCGACTCGCGCTGAACGATGCCGGCGCGTGACGCGACCAGCGTCGGCATCGCCCCTCGGCCCGCATTCGCCGGGCCGCTCCCGGTCTCCCGTCCGATTGTCCGCACGCGGACTGAAACGTTTCCACGATTTCGCTTCCCGAAACGTGGGTGTCATGAATGTCAGCGATCCTGCGCGGCGGCGTGAATCGCGGCGTCAGCCGCGCTCACGCATTCGTAGGAAGGTTGTTGCCGAGGGCGTCTGACGACATCCGGCGGTCGCGATGCACCAGTAAAAATGTAAAGCTAGGGTTTTCACCGGGAAATGCCGGCAAGGCCCGCCGCGTAAGCGTTTTCAGGTGTTATGTAACCGTTTGGTGAACCCCCGCGTTGCGTCGATCATACGATGACCGACCGCACATGTTGGGAAACGATTGGTAATCCGTCAGAATCGCACCGGCATGTACTCGCACATGTGTCAGTCATAAAACCACACCAGAAAAGAAATCATTCTTTGAGGACGGAGAATCAATGAAAAAGCGCGTCGCTTTCGCCATGACGGCAGCGGGTCTCGCAGCCGCTACCGCAGCCCACGCCCAGAGCAGCGTGACCCTGTACGGTATCGTCGATAACGCTATCGCCTGGCAGAACAACTCGTCGGCCACCAGCGCGGTTTCGGGCGGTCACTCGAAGGTGCAGATGGCCACCGGTATTTGGGCAGGCAGCCGCTTCGGCCTGAAGGGTAGCGAAGACCTCGGCGGCGGCACGAAGGCGATTTTCCAGTTGGAAGCCGGCTTCAACGCGAACAACGGCTCGTCGCAATGGACGAACGGCATCTTCACGCGTCAGGCGTGGGTTGGTCTGACCAACGCGACGTACGGTACGCTGACGGCCGGCCGCCAGTACACCGCGTACTACACGCTGCTGTCGCCGTATAGCCCGACGACCTGGCTGACCGGTTACTACGGCGCGCACCCGGGCGATATCGACTCGCTCGACACCAGCTACCGCGCGAACAACTCGCTCGTCTACATGTCGCCGAAGTTCTACGGCTTCACGGTCGGCGGTTCGTACTCGCTCGGCGGCGTGGCAGGCAGCTTCAACCGCGGCTCGACCTGGAGCGCGGCGGTCCAGTACCTGAACGGCCCGGCAGGCATCGCGGTTGGCTATCAGCGCATCAACAACGCGACGCTCGGCGGCGGCGTGTGGGGCGCGAACTCGACCGCGCAAAACGGTCTGGATTCGAGCGGCAACGGTGCGGAGCAGGCCGTGTCGTCGATCAACGGCGGCTACAAGACGGCACAGTCGCAGCAACGTGTCGCCGTGACGGCCGGTTACCAGTTCACGCCGGCGTGGGACATCTCGGTGTCGTACTCGAACGTCCAGTACATCCCGGGCAACCTGTCGGCATTCCACAATACGGCGATCTTCAACACGGCGGGCGCAGTGCTGCACTGGAAGGCAGCGCCGCAGTGGGACTTCGCGGCAGGCTACTCGTACACGCGTGCGACCCAGTCGAACGGCGTCTCGAGCTCGGCCAAGTACCATCAGGTCACGCTGTCGCAGTACTACAGCCTGTCGAAGCGCACGGGCCTGTACGCGGTTGAAGCGTACCAGCACGCTAGCGGCAACACGATCAGCGGCCTGACCGGCGGCATCGTCAATGCAACGACGTCGATCGGCGACGGCGTGGGCGCAGGTTCGAAGCAGAACCAGATCGCGGCCGGCGTCGGCCTGATCCACCGCTTCTGATGCCGCGCGGCGCGCGAGCGCCGCTCACGGCTTGCGGTACGAAAACCGGCCTTCGGGCCGGTTTTTCCATTTGCGGCACGCGTTGTGCGTATTGCGGGTTCGGTCATGGATGGTCGTCGAATGGAAGCGCGCGGCGACGGCTGTCGAGCCTGACAAGTGTGCCGCTCATGCGGTGCATGACGTGCAGGCCGGCAATGCCCGGTCGGCGCCGACGCCGTCGTGTCGGTCACCGCGCCGCATCATCCATCCAGTTCCCCGCCAGCGCCTGGAACAGCGCCGCCGTGTCGGCCAGCCGGTCGGCCTGCGCGCGCGTGCGGTCGAGCGCGGTCTGCAATGCCTGCCGCTGCGCATCGAGCAGCGCGAACGCGCTGATCCCGCCCGCCGCGTAACGGTCGCCGGCGATCGCGTTGCCTGCCGCCGCTTCCCGTGCGGCCGTGTCCCGCGCTTGCAGCGCCGTCGCATCGTGTTCGACCGCGCGCATCGCGTCGGCGACCTGCTGGAGCGCCAGCAGCACGGTTTCCCGATAGCTCGCGAACGCGGCGTCGTACGCGGCTTCGGCCGCGCGCTTCCTCGCGCGCAGCTCGCCGCCATGAAAGAGCGGCTGCGTCAGGCCGAGGCCGACATTCCACACATTCAGCCCGCTCACGATATCCGCGATGCGCGTGCGTTCCGAACCGATCCCTGCCGAAATCGAAAAACGCGGATACAGGTTCGCGGTCGCCACGCCGACGTTCGCGCTCGCCTGATGCAACACGGCCTCCGCCGCGCGGATATCGGGCCGTTCGCGCGCGAGCGTCGAAGGCAGCGCGACCGGCAGCGTGCGCGGCAGCGTGAGCGCGTCGAGCGCGAGGTCGGGCAGCTCGGCACCGGACGGCGGCGCGCCCAGCAGGATCGCGAGCCGGTGGCCGGCCTGCGCGTAGCGGGCCGCGAGCGGCGGCAGCGAGGCCTGCGTCTGCGCGAGCAGCGTGCGCTGCGCATGCACGTCGGCCTGCGATACGCCGCCCGCCGCGAAGCGTGCGTCGACGATCCGCAACTGCCGGGCTTGCGCGTCGACGAGCTGCCGCGTTAGCGCGATCTGCTGCGCGAGCGACGCGCGCAGGATTGCAGTCGCGACGACGTTGCCCGCGAGTGTCAGGCGTGCGGCGTCGAGCAGGTACGCCTGATAGTCGACCTGGGCGCGCAGCGCCTCGAGCGCGCGCCGATTGCCGCCGAACACGTCGAGCGCGTACGACACGCTCACCGACGCGTCGTACAGCGTGAAAGGTCCGGGATTCGGCACGTTGGCGGGCAGCCCGAAGGCAGCGATGTCGACCTTCTCGCGGGTGGCGGACAGGTTCGCATCGACGCGCGGCAGCATCGTCGCGCCGGCTTCGGCCGCGTGGTTCTGTCGCGCTTCGTCGAGCCGCGCGCGGGCCTCGGCGAGCGTCGGGCTGTTGTGCCACGCGGTATCGACGAGCCGGTTCAGCGGTGCCGAGCCGAACGCGGTCCACCACTGTTGCGGCATGTGCGCGGCCGATGCGAACGTCTGCGCGTCGCCACCCGGGCCGCCGGTGGCGGCCGTCGTGACCGGCGGGGCATCGCGCGTGTATTGCCGTGTGGCCGGCGCGTCGGGCGTGCGGAAATCCGGCCCGACCGTGCAACCGGCGACGAGCAGCGCAACGGCTGCCCATGCGCTGCGGCGGGCGGCGGGGCGGGCGCGACGCGAAGCCGGTTTCATCGTGCGGCTCCTAGTCGAGCGTGCGCCGGTAGAAGCGCAGCGCGACGCCCATCACGACGAGCGTGAACAGCGCGACGGGCCACACGGACGGCCACAGGTCGGCCCAGCCGTTGCCTTTCAGCAGGATGCCGCGCACCAGGCGGTTGAAATAGGTGAGCGGCAGCAGGTTGCCGATGAACTGCGCCCACTTCGGCATCCCGGCGAACGGAAACATGAAGCCCGACAGCAGGATGTTCGGCAGGAAGTAGAACACCGCAAGCTGCATCGCCTGCAACTGGTTCTGCGCGAGCGACGACAGCGTGATGCCGACCGTCAGGTTCGCGGCGATGAACAGCAGCGCGGACAGGTAGATCGCGACCATGCCGCCGACGAACGGCACGTGGAACACGTAGCGCGCGGCCACGAGGATGATCGACACCTGGATCAGCCCGATGAACACGTACGGGACGATCTTGCCCGTCATCACCTCCAGCGGCCGCACGGGCGTCGCCAGCAGGTTCTCCATCGTGCCGCGCTCGCGTTCGCGCGTGATCGCGAGGCCCGTCATCATCACCATCGTCATCGTCAGGATCACGCCCATCAGGCCCGGCACGACGTTGTACTGCGTGATGCCTTCCGGGTTGTACAGGCGGTGCAGCACGATGTCGAACGCGGCCGGGCGGCCGTTCAGGTGCGCGAGCGGGCCCGTCAGGTCCTTGTCGGCGACGGGTTGCACGAGGCCCGGCAGCGCGCCGAGCGCCGACGCGGTCGCGACGGGGTCGGTCGCGTCCGCCTCGACGAGCAGCGACGGGCGCTCGCCGCGCAGCAGCCGCTTCGAGAAGTCGGCCGGCACGCTCAGCACGAACTGCACGTCGCCGCGTGCGAGCGCATGCCGGCCGGCCGCTTCGTCGGGCAGCGTCGCGACGATGTCGAAGTACGCGGAATTGCGCATCGCGGCGATGAAGCTGCGCGCGAACGGGCTCGAGTCGGCGACGATCACCGCGGTCGGCAGGTGCTTCGGATCGGTGTTGATCGCGAAGCCGAACAGCGCGAGCTGGATGATCGGCACGCCGACGATCATTGCGAACGTCACGCGGTCGCGGCGCAGCTGCAGGAATTCCTTCAGCACGATGCTCCACCAGCGCGCGACCGAGAACGCGTCGCGCAGGCCCGTCCACGTGCTCATGTCGCCGCTCCGCCGGGCGGCCCGGATGCGCGGCCCATCATGTAGATGAAGACGTCTTCGAGCCCGGTGTCGATCGGCGCGACCTGCAGCGGCGCGTGACCGTTCTCCTGCGTGCCGGCCTGCGCCGCGACCTGCGCGAGCGTCGCGTCGAGCAGCGCACGATCGCGGCCGCTCACGTGCAGCGTCGAGCCGAACACGACCGTCTGGTCTACGCCCGGCATCGTGCGCAGGCGCGCGGACAGTTCCGCCAGGTGCCCGCCGGTGACCGTGCGCGTCGACAGGTGCTGCGACGCGACGATTTCCGCGGCCGTGCCCTGCGCGAGCAGTTCGCCGGACGCGATGTACGCGAGCTTGTGACAGCGCTCGGCCTCGTCCATGTAGTGCGTGCTGACGAGTACCGAGATGCCTTGCGCGGCCAGCCGGTGTAGCTCTTCCCAGAAGTCGCGGCGCGCGGCCGGATCGACGCCGGCGGTCGGTTCGTCGAGCAGCAGCAACTCCGGTTCGTGCAGCATGCACGCGGCGAGCGCGAGACGCTGCTTCCAGCCGCCCGACAACGCGCCCGTGAGCTGGTCCGCGCGGCTCGCGAGACCGAGCCCGTCGAGCGCGCGCGCGACAGCCGCCTGGCGATCGGGCATCCCGTACACGCGTGCGACGAAATCGAGGTTCTCGCGGATCGACAGGTCTTCCCAGTACGAGAAGCGCTGCGTCATGTAGCCGACGCGGCGCTTGATCTGCGCGCTGTCGCGCACGATGTCGTAGCCGAGGCAGGTGCCGCTGCCCGAGTCGGGCGTGAGCAGGCCGCACATCATGCGGATCGACGTCGTCTTGCCGCTGCCGTTCGGCCCGAGAAAGCCGAAGATCTCCCCGCGCGCGACGCGCAGCGAGACGTCCTTCACGACGTGCTTGTCGCCGAAGCGCTTGTTCAGGCGGTCGACGTCGATCGCATACGGGGCGGGCGGCGCGTTCATCGCATCCTCACGGCGACGGGCTGGCCGGGGTGTAGCTTCGGCGCGTCGGCGACGGCGGGGCGCGCCTCGACCATGAACACGAGTTTGGTCCGGCTCTCGTTGCTGTAGATCACGGGCGGCGTGTACTCGGCCGCGCGCGACACGTAGGTGACGCGCGCGGGGACGTCGGACGGGCAGCCGTCGCAGTGGATCGCGACCGTGCGTCCCGGCACGATCGATGCGACGGCGGCCTCCGGCACGAAGAACCGCACTTTCAGGTTCTGCGGCGGCAGCATCTGCACGACCGGATTGCCGGCCTGCACCCATTCGCCGACGCGGTACAGCGTGTCGTACACGCGCCCGGCGGCGGGCGCGGCGACGCGCTTCTGGTCGAGTTTCCATTGCGCTTCGGTGACGGCCGCCTGCGCGGCATCGACCTGCGCGGCCTGGGCCGCCACCTGCTGCGCGCGGCCCGGCAGGCGCGCAACGTCGACCTGGTTCTGCAACTCGCGCACCTGCGCGGCGGTCGTCTGTGCGGACGTGCGCGAATCGTCGAGCTGCTGCCTCGACAGGCCGCCGGCCGCGTACTGGCGTTCGTCGCGCGCGAATTGCGCGGCGGCCCGCGCGGCCTGTGCCGTGGCCTGCGCGAGCTGGGCCCGCGTGACCGCGACTTCCGGCGGGCGCTTGCCGGTCTGCAGGTCGGCAAGCTGCGCGCGCGCGGCCTCGAGCTGGTGTTGCGCCTGCCGCAGCGCGGCCGTTTCGTTGACGGCTTCGAGCGAGAACACCGGCGCGCCGGCCGCGACGGCCTGGCCGCGTTCGACCGACAGTTGCGTCAACGTGCCCGCCTGCGACGACGACAGGTACACGAATTCGCCTTCGACATAGCCCTGGAAGGTCGTGACGTCGTTCGCCGGCCGTCCGCAACCGGTGAGCAGCGCGACGGCGGCGGCCAGCGCGAGCGGCAGCGGGCGGGGCGCGTTCACGACGGCCTCCGTCGCGAATGCGCGTCGGGATCCGGCGCGGCGGCGGGCGGCTGCATGCCGGACCCGAGCAGCGCGCGGACGTGGCGCTGCAGCACGTCGCGATCGATCGGCGGCAGGCCGCGCGCGCTCTGCCACAGCTTCGCGGTGGCGAGCGGCAGCATCACCAGCGCGATGATCGAATGGAACAGGAACGCGGGTTCGAGCGCGGGGTTCAGCGTGCCGGCCTGCTGCGCGGCGCGGATACGATCGGCAAACCGCCCGACATGCTCGAGCGGAATGCGCCGGATCATCCGCTCGCGCAGCAGCCCGCCCTCGTGGACGATCTCGCGCAGCCAGATCGACGGCAGCCAGGGCATGCGATGCGTGACGTCGAAGAAGCGGTCGACGAGCTCGGCGACGAGCGCGAACGGATCGTTTTCGATGTGCGGCGCGGTCGGCCGCCACACGAACGCGATGACCTGCGCGAGCCGCTCCTCGACGATCGCGTCGAGCAGCTGCTCGCGATTCGTGAAGTAGTAGTGGACCATCGCCGACGTGACGCCGGCGGCCGCGGCGATCTGCGCGACCGTCGTCGCGGCGATGCCGCGTTCGGCGAACAACTGCATCGCGACGTCGAGCATGTGGTCGCGCAGGTCGAAGTCGTCCACCGACGGGCGGCGCCCGCGCGGCCTGGCGACGGTGGATTTCGCGTTCATGAAATCGACGCTAATTGATGAGTTAGTTAATTTCAAGCAAGGGTTTTCGCCCGCGTTGATCGCGATCAGGCGAGTGGCGAATGGCGGGGCGGACGGGCGGGGCGGTGGCGTGGCGAAGGGGCGTGCGCCGGCGGTGGAGTGTAGGGAGCGGCTAATGCGGAAGCCGCGGGACCTCGCGGGGAACTGGCGGGTGATCGACGGGGGAAATGGCGGGTGAAACGTTGATCGAAACGTGGGTGAAACGGCCGGCGAAACGGCGGCGAAACAGCGGGCGAAACGGCCGCGCCCGACGCCGGCGAGGAAGTCGCGCGGCACGGGGCGGGACGCCGGCCGTGCAGCACGGCGGCGCGCCCGACGCGGCACGGCCTCCTAAATCACTGATCGATCGGCGACTTCAGCGGCACATGCTCGCCCGTCAGCCCGAACACGACGAGTTGCGCGGGTTCGGTCGCGCTCGCATTGCGCGACACCCGGTGGCGCGAACCGGGCGGCTCGTACCAACCTTCGCCGGCGCGATAGCGGCGCACCGGGCCGTCGTTCACCTGCGACAGCACTTCACCTTTCGACACGACCGCGAACACCGAGCCGAGGTGCTTGTGCGCTTCGGATGCCTGACCGGCCGCATAGTCGACGGTCGCGACGACGGCGAGCTTGCCGGGCGCTTCGGGCACGGCCTGTTGCATGATCGCGTGCACGCTGTCGCCGGTATCGTGCGCGTGGGCGGCGGCCGGCAGCGCGGTGCCGAGCGCGAGCGACGCGCACAGCATCGCGCGGCGGAGCGTGGAGCTGGAGCGCATCATCGTCGTCTCCCCTTACTCGGGCATCTTGCGGAACGCGATCGCGAAGCGGTTCCACGTGTTGATCGTCGCGATCAGCATCGACAGCTCGAACAACTCCGTGTCGCTGAAATGGGGCTTCACGGCTTCCCACACGGCATCGGGCACGTGGTTGTCGGCGACGAGCGTCAGCGCCTCGGTCCATTCGAGCGCCGCACGTTCGCGCTCGGTGAAGAACGGCGTTTCGCGCCAGACGACGACCGTCGCCAGGCGGCGATCGGTTTCGCCGCCGTTGCGTGCGTCGGTGGTGTGCATGTCGACGCAGAACGCACAGCCGTTGATCTGCGACGCGCGCAGCCGGACGAGTTCGGCGAGCGGCTTCTCGATCGAGCTTTTCGCGAGGAATTCCTCGGCGTTGCGCATCACCTTGATGGCGTTCGGGCTGGCGGTATAGAAGTTCAGACGCGGTTGCATGGCAGGTCCTGTTCGGTTGGATGCGCCCGGTGGCGCGACAGGACCCACTTTAAGCGTGCCACTGGCCTGCTTGAATGGCCAATTCTGGGAAAATTCAGGTAACCAGTGGCGGGCCGCCGACACGGCCTGAATCCAGCAGCGCGGCCAGCTTCGCGAGCGCGGTGTCGATGCGCAGCGCGTCGATCCCGCCATAGCCGAACAGCAGCCCCGCGCGGGCCGCCGAGCCGACGTGGAACGCGGTGATCCCGTACAGGCCGATGTCGTGCTCACGCGCCGCGCGGACCAGCGCGGCTTCGTCGAGCCCCGGTTTCAGGTGCGCGGCGAGGTGGATGCCGGCGGTCGGCACGATCGTGTCGAACCACGGCGCGAGGCCGCCGCGCAGATGCGCGAGCAGCATCTTGCGGCGCGCGTCGTAGTGTTTCTGCACGCGCCGCAGGTGCCGCGCGAAATCGCCTTCGAGCATGAAGCGCGCGAGCGCCGCCTGCGTCAGCGTGCAGGTGTGCCAGTCGACGATCTGCTTCGCCTTGGCGAGCGCGTCGCGCAGCGCGCGCGGCGGAATCGCGTAGCCGATCCGCAGTTCGGGAAAGATCGTCTTCGAGAAGGTGCCGACGTACGCGACCAGACCCGTGCGGTCGAGGCTCTTCAGCGATTCCACCGGCCGGCCTTCGAAGCGGAACTCGCCGTCGTAGTCGTCCTCGATGATCACCGCGCGGCGGCGCTGCGCCCATTCGAGCAGCGCGACGCGCCGCTCCAGCGTCATCGGCATCCCGAGCGGGAACTGGTGCGACGGTGTCACGTAGACGAGGCGCGCGTCGTCGGGCAGCCGCCCGGTGACGAGGCCGTGCGCATCGACCGGCACGCCGATCACCGTCGCGCCGAGCGACGCGAACGCCGCGCGCGCCGGCGGATAACCGGGATTCTCGACCGCCACGACGTCGCCGGGCCGCACGACCACGCGTGCGATCAGGTCGAGCGCCTGTTGCGCGCCTTGCGTGACGAGCACGTCGTCCCAGCCGCACGCGACCGCGCGGCTGAACGCGACGTAGCGCGCGATCGCGCCGCGCAGCTGCGGATCGCCGGCCGGCGCGTGGTACTGGCCGGGGCCGCGCGCCTGCTGGCGCAACGCGTGATGCAGGCAGCGGCGCCATGCGTCGAACGGAAACAGTGCCTTGTCGGTCACGCCGCCGCGGAAGTCGAACGCGGGCGTGTCCTGCGGGGTGGGCATCGCGAGCGCGTCGGGCAACTCGTCCCACAGCGCGCGTGCGTCGACGGCATGGACGGGCGGCGCGTCCTCGACGAGCGACGGCGTCGCGGCCGCCGCCGCGTGCGGCACCCGCGCGAGGCCGCCGGCGACGAACGTGCCGTCGCCCGCGCGCGTGTTCAGGTAACCCTCGGCGACGAGACGTTCGAACGCGTCGAGCGTCGTCTTGCGCGACACGCCGAGCTGCTTCGCGAGATCGCGCGTCGACGGCAGCCGGGCGCCGCCTTCGAGCCGTCCGTCGACGATCGCGGTGCGCAACTGCCGGAAGATTTGCCCGGTCAGGTCGTGACGGCCTTCGATGCGGATCGCGATGTCCATCGCAGTGGTTACCTCGAATGCGGAGATATGACGTCGATCAGCATACCGGAAGTTCATGGCCGGATCGGCGTTCGCGCGTGCGCGGGCGGCATCCATCGTTCGTCCGGGGCACGCGCGTCGCGTCGAGGGAGCACGGAACGGCGGCACGTGGCACGCAACGCCCGCCGGATGAGGCAAATAGCACGGCGCGCTGCGGCGCCCCGGCCGACACGGCATCCGCCCGCTGCCGCCAGCGCCATTCGATTGCGCCGGCGCCCGCCGCTGCCTTACGATCCACCAGACCCCCGACCGGAGTGCGCTCATGCTGTCCGAAGACGAACTCGCGCTGCTCGATGCGATCCGCGCCACCGGCAGCCTGTCGCGGGCGGCCGCGCGGCTCGGCAAGGCGCCGTCGACCGTCTCGCACGCCGCGCGGCAGCTCGAAACCCGCTTCGACGCGCTGCTGTTCGACCGCCGCGGCTACCGGCTGCAGCTCACGCCGGCCGGCCAGCTGCTGACCGACGAGGCATCGCGCCTCGCGCTGGACGTCGCGCGGCTCACGCAGCGCGTGCGGCAGGTCGCGAGCGGCTGGGAGGACCGGCTATGGATCGTCAGCGACGAGGTGCTGGAATTCGATACGCTGCTGCCCGTCGTCCGCGCATTCGATGCGCTCGATTCGGGCGTGTCGCTGCGTTTCACGCACGAAGTGCTCGGCGGCACCTGGGAAGCGCTGCGCGACGGTCGCGCGGATCTGGTCGTCGGCGCGACCAACGAGCCGTCGGCGATTCCGGGCTTCAAATGGTTCGAACTCGGCGCGATGGAGTGGGTGTTCGCCGTCGCGCCGCGCCATCCGCTGGCGTCGGCGGGCGCGCGGCTGACCCGGGACGCGATCGGCGCGCATCGCGCGGTCGTCGTCGCCGACTCGTCGCGGCAGGCCGTCGGCCGCGTGTACGGGCTGCTCGGCGGGCAGGCGGTGCTCGCGGTGCCGTCGATGCGCGCGAAGATCCTCGCGCAGCGCGACGGGCTCGGCGTCGGCTGGGTGCCGCGCCGGCGGGTCGCGTCGCTGCTGGCGCGCGGCGAGCTGGTCGAAAAGGAAACGGCCGATCCGCGCGAGCCGAACGTGCTGTACGTCGCGTGGCGCGGCGACCGCGACGGCCGCGCGCTGCAATGGTGGCTGGAGCAACTGCGCGAACCGCGGCTCGCGCAGCGCCTGCTCGACGGGATCGACGTGTCGGGCTGAGCGCGCCGGGCCGGCACGCGCCCGGCGGCCGGGGCAAACACGTTCGAAGATTTCGCACATGTCTGCCGCGCCGGCCGTACGGCAAGGCCGGGCACCGCGCGCATCCTGTGTTCACGGTCAACTCACCGGTTCAAGGAGAACATCATGCAACGCTTCGAAGGAAAAACGGTCCTCGTCACGGGCGGCAACAGCGGCATCGGCCTGGCGGCCGCACGGGCATTCGCGGCCGAAGGCGCGCGGGTCGTCATCACCGGCCGCGACGAGCAGACGCTTGCCGCCGCGCGCGAGTCGCTCGGCGACGGCGCGCTCGCGATCCGCAACGAGGCCGGCAGCGTCGCGTCGGCGCGGGCGCTGGCAGACGCGATCGCGGCCGCCGGTGCGCGCCTCGACGCCGTGTTCATCAACGCGGGCGTCGCCAAACTCGCGCCGTTCGCGGATATCGACGAGGCGTTGTGGGATCTCGTGTTCGACACGAACGTGAAGGGCGCGTATTTCCAGATCCAGGCGCTCGTCCCGCTGCTGAACCGCGGCGCGTCGATCGTGATCAACGGCTCGATCAACGCGCACATCGGGATGCCGGGTTCGTCCGTGTATGCGGCGAGCAAGGCGGCCGTCAATTCGTTCGCGAAGACGCTGTCGACGGAACTGCTGCCGCACGGCGTGCGGGTGAACGTGGTGAGCCCGGGGCCGGTCCAGACGCCGCTGTACGGCAAGCTCGGCCTCGATGCGGCGACGCTCGACGAGACGGCCGACAAGATCAGGGGGCTGGTCCCGATCGGCCGGTTCGGCACGCCGGACGAAATCGCGTCGACGGTGCTGCACCTGAGCGCGCCCGAGTCGGCGTTCATCGTCGGCGCGGAAATCATCGCGTCGGGCGGGATGGGCTTGCTTTGAGCATGGAACCGGCGCGGCTGCACGGCCTGACGCGAGGTCAGGCGCCGCAGCCCGCCGTGCAATCGCATCGCTAGCGCGATGCACAGGCGTCACGGACGTCGCCGGCCTGATCGCGTCCGTGGAGCTGCGTGACCGTCAACCCCGAGAACGTCGCGCTGCCGTGCTCGGCGAACACGGCGACGCGGTCCGCATCGGGCGGCGGGAAGATCAGGTCCGTCAGCGCGACGCGGCCGCCGTTCGCGAACACCTCGACCGAACCGCGATCGACGACGATTTCGAGCCGCAGTTGCCCGTGCTCGAGCGGCAGATCGACGATGTGCTCGCGGCTGAACGTGCCCGCGAAATCCGTGGCGCCGGAGCGCGAGCGGTCGAGCGTCAGCGTGCGCTTCGCCGTGTCGTACACGATCCGGGTGCCGATCGAGCCATCCGCGGAGCCCCGCACGATCAAACCCGCGCGGGCCGCGCGCCGCGGCGCGATCGTCACCGTGATGCGCTGGACGGTGCCGCGCGTGGCGTCCGACAGCGTGCGCGTGGCGGACTCGACGTTCAGGTTGCCTTCATGCACGGCGGGCCGCCCGTCGGCCCACGCATCGAACGCGGCTGCCGGCGTCACGATGAGCGTCGGTTCACCGCCGATCGTCTTCAGCGCGAGTTCGCGCGGCACCGTCGTCGCGCCGCGCCAGGGCGCCGTCGGCGCTTTCGCCGCGTAGTCCCAGTTGCTCATCCATGCAATCGCGACAGGGCGCGCGCCCGGCGCGCCGGAGAACGTGCCGGCCGCATAGAAGTCGGCGCCGTGATCGACCCAGCGGAATCGCGCGGGATCGGAGCCGGCCGGTGCGACGCGGTCGGGGACGAACGTGCGGCCGTCGAAGTCGCCGACGAAATACATCGCGCCGGAACCGCCGGCGATCGACCACGGGTTGACGTTGACGATCATGACCCACTTGATGTGCCGCGGATCGTCGTCGACGGGCAGCGGCACGAGGTCGGGCATTTCCCACAACGCACCCGCATGCGGCACGTCCGGCAGCGTGAAATCGCTCAGGAACGACCAGTGAATCAGGTCGTCGGAACGATAGAGCTTCACGACCTGCGCATCGGCGACGACGGTCGTCATCAGCCAGTAGCGTCCCGGCGCGTACCACGACACCTTCGGGTCGCGGAACTGCTTCGATTCCGGATCGAGCGTGAGCACCGGATTGCGCGCGTAGGGCCGCCAGGTCGCGCCGTGGTCGAGGCTGTACGCGAGCGACTGCGCCTGCGTGCCGGCTGCGTGACCCGAGCCGTCCTTGTAGACGCTCGTGTAAAGCGCAACCAGCGGCGTCTCGCCCGCCGCGCCGAGGCCGGACGTATTGTGCGTGTCGGCGACGATCGAGCCGGAGAAGATTTCCTCCGTCGCGTTCGCGCGCATCGCGACCGGCTGCTCGCGCCAGTGGACGAGGTCGGTGCTGGTCGCATGGCCCCACGACATGTTGCCCCAGTCGTGGCCGAGCGGGTTGTATTGGTAGAACAGGTGATAGCGGCCGTTCTCGTACACGAGGCCGTTCGGATCGTTCATCCAGTTGCGTTGCGGCGTGTAATGCACGGCCGGTCGCCATTGTGGCGTGCCGTTTTCGGGTGGCGTGCCGCAGGGCGCGGCGATGGCGTGCGTGCAGGCCGCGCTTGCCGCACACGCGAACAGCAGCCGGGCGATCCGGAGGGAAAAGCGAAAAAACGTCGATTTCATGCGGGGTTCCGTGCTTCGGCGCGCGAAGCGGGAAAGGAACGCGCATGCCGCTTGCGACGGAGGCATGCGCGATTTCTGCGAAGGAGGGAGGCGGCGCGCACGCGACACGCATGACGTGCGCCGCCTCGACGCGGGCGGTGCCCGCCGCGTTCGTCGCGAGCCCTTTACGGACTCGTCACGGGCGGGTGCCCGCGTCGCCGTCAGTGACCGGCGCCCGTCGCCGGCAGGTTCGCCGGGATGTCGCCGTAACCGCCGAGGCCGCCGCGTCCGTACGTGCGGTCGACCGCCGTCGACGTGCCGTTGATGTTGACCTTCACCGTCGGCGCGAGCGTGCCGCCGCGACGCGGGCCGATCGCATCGATGAACGACTCGACGAGCCCGCCCGGCATCACGAAGTGCGAATACGACTGGAATTCGCGCGGGTTCTGGTTCGGGTCCTGCGAATACGGCGCGCCGGCCGGAGCGGAGAAGTCGGTCGGGTTGCCGAGCACGAGGCCGCTGCCGCCGTTGAGCGGCAGGAAGTCGCTGCGGATGCCGTTGCCGACGAAGCCGTAGACGCCGTCCGGCCCGTCGACGCCCGCGGCCATCGTCGTGCGGTGGCTGATCGTGAACAGGTAGTACTTGCCGTCCTTCAGATAGATCTGCGGGCGCTCGGTCTGGTCGTCGACGCAGTTCGCCGACAGGATCGGCGGCAGGAACTTCCATTCGGTCAGTTGCGGGTTCGTCGCGACCGCCAGGCCGACGTTGGCCTTTTGATACACTGCGCCCGAGTTCATCACGGCGTTGAGGTCTTCGCGGTACGGATCGTTCGGCGCGTAGCCGAGGTCGGCCTCGGTGCAGGTCCGGGCGCCGCGCTGGCCGCCCGTGTTGCCTTCGAACACCATGTAGGTCTTGCCCGGATGCGCGGGGTCGGTGAACACGAACGGATCGCGGAACGAGAAGTAGGTGTTCTGCTGGCCGGTCTGGTAGTAGTTGCCGTCCGGTTGCAGCAGCGCCTTGTGATCGTCGAAGCCGCTGAACCACACGTGCTTGTCGTCGGCATGGATATGACCGTCGGCGCGCGTGATGATCGCCTGCGGCGGCGTGATGTCGGCGCCGCCGGGCGCCGAGCGGTTGAACGACGTCGCGGTGTAGTACAGGCTGACGTTGTCGCCCTGCGTGAGGCGCGCGGAGCCCGACCATTCGGCGTTGTTGGTCATCGGCGACGTGCCGAACACCTTGACGCTCGCACCGTCCGGGAACAGGTGGCCGCCCCAGGTCCAGCCGCCGTTCGCGGGCCGCTGCGACGCGGGAATGCCGGCGCGGCGGTAGAAGAAGCCGATGCGCGCGTGGACGTGACGATCGTCGAACGTGTAGCCGGCATGCGGGTCGGCCGTGAGCGAGAAGATCACCTCCCAGCCCTTGTAGCTGAGCTGGTTCGCGCGCAGGTCGGCGAGCGGCCAGGTATCCCAGACCCACACGTTCGAGTTGATCAGCGGGAAATCCTGCGGGATGTCCGGCATCGTCAGCGCCTGCGGCAGCGAGTTCCTGTCGGCGCTGGCCGTGTGCGACTGCGCGACGATCTGGCGGATGTCCGCGCGGGTCCAGCGCATCGTGAAGTTGCCTTCGGGGTCATAGGCCTGCTGCGTATGCGGCGTGGGCGCGGGGGCGCCGGTGCTCTGTGCATGCGCGACGCTCGACGCGGACGCGAAGGCGGCCAGTGCCGCGCCAGCGAACAGCAAACGTTTGGCCGCGGTCGCGCGGCAAAAAGGAAAGTAAGTCATGTAGGCGTAGTTTCCGTTGACGGTGAGAAGGAACTGCTGACGGGATATCGATATCCAAACCGGTTTGGATGCTAATTCAAACCGGTTTGGACGTCAAAAGATTAATTTTTGACGGTAATAACTACCATTCGGCAATAATTGCTGCGCGAGCGGCGCGGCCGAATGGCATGCACAACGCGAGGAGCGACGTGAAGGTGAATCTGAAGGCACTGTCGGATGCGCTCGGGCTGTCGCGCACGACGGTCAGTCGGGCGCTGAACGGCTATGACGACGTGAGCGAGGCGACCCGCGAGCGCGTGATGAAGGCCGCGCGCGACCTTGGCTATGTCGCGGATCCGACCGCGCGCCGGCTGGCGACGGGGCGCTCGGATGCGATCGGCATCGTGTACCCGTTCGGCGCGGGAGATCTCGGCGACCCGCGCTTCGGCGAGGTCGTCGCGGGCATCACCGAACGGCTCGCCGAGCGCAATCTCGACTTCATCATCGCGGCCGCGCGGCCGAACGCCGAACTGGACACGTATCGCCGGCTCGTCGACGGCAAGCTCGTCGACGGGCTGATCGTCGCGCGCACGCTGGTCGACGATCCGCGCCTCGCGTACCTGCGTTCGCATGCGTTTCCGTACGTCGCGTACGGTCGCACGCAAGCCGCCGAGCCTTACGCGTGGTTCGATTTCGACAACGAGGCGGGCGCGCGCGATGCGGTGCGGCGCCTGATCGGCTTCGGTCATCGCCGTATCGCGATGATCAGTGCGCCGCTGTCGCTCAATTTCGCGATGCAGCGTCGCGCCGGGTATCTTGCGGCGCTGCGCGAGGCCGGTATCGCGCCCGATCCGGCACTGCTCGTCGAGTGTCCGTTTACGCGCGACGGCGGGCAGCAGGGCGTGCAGGCGCTGCTCGCCCGGGCCGAACGGCCGACCGCGCTGCTGGTCGACAACAACATCGTGGGCGGCGGCGCGTTCCGGGCGCTGATCGACGGCGGCTTGCAGCTTGGGCGGGACATGTCGCTGATCGTCTACGACGGCGTGCCGCCGGACGTCGCGCATCCGCATCGCGTGACGGCGGTGGTGCAGCCGACCGGACATGCGACCGGGCGTGCGCTCGCGGACCTGATGCTGGCGTTGCTCACGGACGGCGTTCGCGGCCATCGGCTCGAGATGCCGGTGATCGACGCCGGCGATACGGACGGGCCGCTGCACGGGTAGCCGACGCGGCGCGAACCGGGGAGCGGGGCGCGCTCCGCAACGGACGTTGCGGCACGCGCTCCGTCGCAAAAGCCATGACGGCGACAGGGCCGAATGCCGGGTTTCTAGACGACCGGTCTAATTCGACGCTATCATCCAGCCTCATGAATGCGACGTCGCGAAAATGCCATATCGCGCTGCGATGCTGGGCGCGCAGGTGATGCCGTCACTTTTTTTCGAGCCATTTCTAGACGACTGGTCTATTAGGCCTGGCAATATTTTTGGTATGGAGCCGGCACGTTGACGCGCGCCAGCGGCCTAACCCGCAGGCGCGCCGCCGCCACCGCGACGCGGCCCCGTTCCCCCATTTCTAAGGAGTGTCCGATCATGAAGATTCTGGTTGTCCTGACCTCGCACGACACGCTCGGCGACACCGGCAAGAAAACCGGCTTCTGGCTCGAGGAACTGGCCGCGCCGTATTACACGTTCAAGGATGCGGGCGTCGAGTTGACGCTCGCGTCGCCGCAGGGCGGCCAGCCGCCGCTCGATCCGAAAAGCAGCGATCCGGCCGCGCAGACCGACGCGACGCGCCGCTTCGACGCGGATCCGGCGGCCAAGGCCGAACTCGCTGCCACGCGCAAGCTGGCCGAGGTGTCGGTCGACGATTACGACGCGGTGTTCTATCCGGGCGGGCATGGCCCGCTGTGGGATCTCGCCGAGGACCTGCATTCGATCGGCCTGATCGAGCGCGCGCTGGCGGCCGGCAAGCCGGTCGCGGCGGTGTGCCACGCGCCGGGCGTGCTGCGCCACGTGAAGGACCCGAAGACCGGCGAGTCGGTCGTGCGCGGCAAGCGTGTGACGGGCTTCACCAACAGCGAGGAAGCGGCCGTCGAGCTGACGGAAGTGGTGCCGTTCCTCGTCGAGGACATGCTGAAGACCAACGGTGCGCAGTTCGAGCGCAGCGCCGACTGGGCGCCGCATGTCGTCACCGACGGGCTGCTGATCACGGGGCAGAACCCCGCGTCGTCGGAGCCCGCAGCCGAGGCGCTGCTCGCGAAGCTCGGCCGTCAGTAAGCCGAGCCTGGCGCCGGCATGACCGGCGCCGGATGGTTTCCGTCGTCGGGCGTGACCGTCCCGGCGACGGCTCGCATCGTTCCGCCGTGCGCACCGCGCGGCGGCTCATCCTGTCATTTCGCAGAACCAAGCAAAGGAGTGGTGGATGTCTGCCCTGTTCGAACCGTTCAAACTCAAGGATGTCACGCTGCGCAACCGCATCGCGGTGCCGCCGATGTGCCAGTACGTCGCCGAAGACGGCGTCGTCAACGACTGGCATCACGTGCATCTGGCCGGCATCGCGCGCGGCGGCGCGGGCCTCGTGATCGCCGAGGCGACGGCCGTGTCGCCGGAAGGCCGCATCACGCCGGGCTGTGCCGGGCTGTGGACCGATGCGCAGGCCGCGGCGTTCGCGCCGTCGGTTGCGGCGATCAAGGCGGCCGGCGCGGTGCCCGGCATCCAGATCGCGCATGCGGGCCGCAAGGCGAGCGCGAACCGTCCGTGGGAAGGCGACGACCACATCGCCGACGGCGATCCGCGCGGCTGGCAGACCATCGCACCGTCGGCCGTGCCGTTCGGCGCGCACCTGCCGAAGACGCCGCGCGCGATGACGCACGACGACATCGCGCGCGTGCAGGCCGACTTCGTCGCGTCGGCGAAGCGCGCCCGCGACCTCGGCTTCGAATGGCTCGAACTGCACTTCGCGCACGGCTACCTCGGCCAGAGCTTCTTCTCCGTGCATTCGAACCAGCGCGACGACGAGTACGGCGGTTCGGCGGAAAACCGCGGCCGTTTCCTCGTCGACACGCTGAAGGCCGTCCGCCAGGTCTGGCCGGAGCACCTGCCGCTGACCGCGCGTCTCGGCGTGATCGAATACGACGGGCGCGATGAAGCAACGCTCGCCGAATCGATCGCGCTCACGCAGCGGATGAAGCAGGAGGGCCTCGACATGCTGAGCGTGTCGGTCGGCTTCTCGACGCCCGCCGCGCGCATTCCGTGGGGCCCGGCGTTCCTCGCGCCGATCGCGGAACGCGTGCGCCGCGAGGCCGGCTTGCCGGTGTCGTCCGCCTGGGGGATCGACACGCCGCAACTGGCCGAGCGCGTCGTCGCCGAGCGGCAGCTCGATCTCGTGATGGTCGGCCGCGCGCATCTTGCCGATCCGCACTGGCCGTACTACGCGGCCAGGCAGCTCGGGGTCGAGCGGCCGTCGTGGACGCTGCCCGCGCCGTACGCGCACTGGCTCGAACGCTACCGCGTCGCCGACAAGGCGGCCTGAGCACGCGTTGCGCCGCGCGGCGGCGCGGCGTTCGCGGCACGCATTTGACGATGCTTGGCAGTGCGTGCGCATGCCGTTGCGGCGTCGATGGATAGAATGGCGGTTCGTACAGGCTCGCGGCCTGCACGACCGCCATTTTTTCATTTCGACCGAGGTGCCATGCGCACACATGTCTCGCCTTCCCAGGATTCCGCCACGCGGCCGCGTGCCCAGCAGATCGCCCGCGCCGTGCTGTATGCGGTGCTGCTGGTGCTCGCGCTGTGGGTGATCCGCGATTTCCTGCCCGCCATCGCGTGGGCCTGCGTGATCGCGATCGCGTTGTGGCCGCTGCTGAAACGCTTCGAATCCGACCGCTGGTTTCGCGACCGGTCGACCCTGATCGCGACCGTGATGACCGCGGGCGTGTCGCTGCTGGTCGTGCTGCCGGTCGCGATCGCGCTCGCGCAGGCGATCTCGCAGGCGCACGACCTGCGCCTCTGGCTGCATTCGATCCAGGACAACGGCATTCCGCTGCCGGACGTCGTCGGCCGGTTGCCGTACGGTGCCGCGCAGGTCACCGAGTGGTGGCAGGCCAATCTCGGTCATCCGCTGCACGCGGGGAGCGCAATGCATGGCGCGAGCGGCGAGAAGGTCATCGCGTTCGGCCGGCAGTTCGGCACGAAGCTCGCGCATGCGCTGTTCGAGTTCGGCTTCATGCTGGTCACGCTGTTCGTGATCATGCGGGCCGGCCACAAGCTGTCGGGCGCGTTGCTGCAGGGCGCGCGGCGCGCGTTCGGCCGCGGCGGCGCGGACCTGATCGAACGGATGGTCTCGGCCGTGTACGGCACGGTGACCGGGCTGGTCGTCGTCGGGCTGGGCGAGGGCGCCATTCTCGGCGTCGCGTATGCGCTCGCCGGGGTTCCGCACGCCGCGCTGCTCGGCCTCGTCACGGCCGTCGCCGCGATGCTGCCGTTCTGCGCGCCGATCGTGTTCTGCGGCGCGGCGCTCTGGCTGTTCGTGCAGGGCGCGACCGCGTGGGCCGTCGTGGTGCTGGTGCTCGGCTTCGTGGTCGTGTTCGTCGCCGAGCATTTCGTGCGGCCGGTGCTGATCGGCAGCTCGACCCGCCTGCCGTTCCTGCTCGTGCTGTTCGGCATCCTCGGCGGGGCCGAGACGTTCGGGCTGATCGGGCTGTTCGTCGGCCCCGCGCTGATGACGGTGCTGACGATGCTGTGGGCGGAATGGGTTGCTTGACGATGGCGCCCGTCGCGCCGCTTCGACGCATCGACGTCAGAAGGCGGGCGCGCGAACGCGCCCGGCACGGCCACGATTCGTGACGATCGGGCATGCGCCGGACTGCGTCGGGCAGCGCATCGGACACAAGTCTCTACATTTCTTTTCGATCCGGACCCAAAGGTCGAGTAGCATGGGGCTTTCGATCACGCCGGCATGGCGCAGCAGATTTCACCAAGCATGCGATTGATTCCGATGTCCCGCCCCGCAGCGACGCTGTCCCTGGCCGCCAGCTGCCTGATGCTGCACGGTTGCGCGTGGTTCGACTCGTGGCTGCCGTTCTCGTATTCGCGCACGCCGCTGGCGAGGGCCGCGTCGCGGCACGGCGCGACGCGCGCCGACGTCGTTCGCGCCGGCGGCAACCCGCGCAGCGTGTGGATGGTCCGCAACGGCAGCGGCGTCTGCTACAACTACTTCATCGAGCACGACAACGATCACCGGGCTTTCTTCGTCGTGTTCGACAAGGCCGGTGCCGTCACGCAACACGGCTTCGATACCTGCATGGACGCCGATCGCAAGGGCACGCTTCAGTCGGACAAGGCCGCCTCGCGCTAGCGCGGCCGCCATGCGCCGCGCGAGCGTGTCACGCCGTCGTCACGCTATCGTGTCGACCACGCCGCCATCGACGCGCAACGCCGCGCCCGTCGTCGCCGAGGCCTGCGGCGAACACACGTACACGACCAGGTTCGCGACTTCCTCCGTCGTCGCCGGCCGCTGGATGATCGAGCTCGCGCGCTCGCTGCGCACGAAATCGACCGCGACGTCGTCGATGCTGCGGCCCGTGGCGTCGGCCGTTTCCTTCAGCAGCGCGCGCACGCCTTCCGACATCGTCGGCCCCGGCAGCACCGAATTGACCGTCACGCGCGTCCCGGCCGCGAGTTTCGCGAGGCCGCGCGCGATCGCCAGCTGTGCGGTTTTCGTGAACCCGTAGTGAATCATGTCGACTGGGATGTTCAGCCCGGACTCCGACGAAATGAACACGATGCGGCCCGTGTTGCGCGCGAGCATCCCTTTCAGGTAGTGCCGCGCGAGACGCACGCCCGACATCACGTTCATCTGGAAGTAGTGGGCCCATTCGTCGTCGTCGATGTCGAAGAACGCCTTCAGCCCGTAGATGCCCGCGTTGTTGACGAGGATGTCGGCCTCCGGCGTGTGCTGCGTGATGCGCGCGACGCCGGCGGCGTCGGACAGGTCGGCCGCGACGCCGTCGAGGTCCGCGCCGGGTACGGCGCTGCGCAGCTGCGCGAGCGCGGCGTCGACCGACTTGTCGCTGCGTCCGTTGACGACGACGCGCGCGCCCGCCTGCGCGAGCCCTTCGGCGATCGCCAGCCCGATGCCGGCGGTGGAAGCGGTGACGACCGCGGTCTTGCCTGTCAGATCGATGTGCATGAGCGTACCGGTTGGAAGAGGGAACGGAACCCGCCGGGCGTGCCGCGGCGGCCGGAATTCAAAGCTTAGGCGATCCGGTGACCAAGCGTCGGGTCGCGGTTGCATCGCGCCGCGCAGTCTTGTACGGTGTGCGTTCGCCGTCCGATCCGGGAGCCCGTCGCGTGAGCCGTTCCGCCAACCCCTGCGCCATGCCGTCGCCGTTCTGGCGCGACGCCGCGCTGCCGTTCATCGAGGCGCGCACCGTCGACGACGGGCGGACGATCTGCTACGCGAAGCACACGCACGACACGTTTTCGCTCGGCGCGATCGTCGGCGGCACGAGCACCTACCTGAACGGCGCGACGAAGGAGCACGTCGGGCGCGGCGTGCTCGTGATCATCGATCCGGAGCAGGTGCATGCGTGCAATCCGTACGGCCCCGACGCATGGGCGTACCGGATGGTCTACGTCGACGTGCCGTGGCTCACCCGCCTGCAGCATTCGCTCGGGCGCGACCCGAATCGCGATTTTCACGGCTTTTCGCCGAAGTTGACGCAACGGCGCGACCTGTTCGCACAATTCGGCGGCTTTTACCGCACGCTCGTGGCGCCCGGCGTCGATCCGCTCGGCAAGGAGAGCGCGGCGGTCGAGTTCTTCACACGGCTGCACGGCGCACTCGATCGCGAGCTGCCCGACGCCGCCCGGCGCGGGGCCGACAACGCGAAGCTCGCGCGCGCGGCCGACTACATCGCCGCGCATTGCCGTCAGGCCGTCTCGCTCGATGCGATCTGCGCGGCCGCCGACTTGTCGCCGTCCTACCTGATCCGCGCGTTCAACGCCCGCTACGGGATGACGCCGCATGCGTTCCTGATCGACCGCCGCGTGCAGTACGGGCGGGCTGAGTTGCGCCGCGGCCGGCCGATCGCCGACGTCGCGCTCGATGCGGGCTTCGCGGACCAGGCGCATTTCCAGCGCGCATTCCGGCGCATCGCGGCCGCCACGCCGGGGCAGTATCGAAGCGCCGCGAGCTGACCGGCGAACCGTGGGGCGGTGCCGGCGCCGCGACCACACACCGAAACAATGGCGCTAAACGTCGAGCAGATAAAGCGCGCTGCCCGCGAGCAGCAGCGCCATCGCGCGGTTGAACAGCCGCATCCGCCGCGCATTCGCGAGCCGGTGCCGCAGCGACGCACCCGCATACGCCCAGCACGCGATCGATGCAAAGCAGATCACCAGATACAACGCCGCGAATTGCCACACCTGCGCGGGCTCGCCGTCGGCCGCATACGCGCCCATCGCAGCCACGCACGCGAGCCACGCCTTCGGATTCAGCCATTGCATCGCCGCGCCGGCCGCCGCCGACGGGCCGGCGACGTTCGGCGCAGCCGGATCGTCCGGATCGGTCGACAGCCGGCCGTCGTCGAGCGCGAGCCGTAGCGCGAGGTAAAGCAGGAACGCGATTCCCGACCATTGGGTGACGGTGGTCAGCATCGGCCAGCGCGCGAGCGCCGCGTGCAGCCCGAGGCCGATCAGCAGGAACAGCGCGACGAAGCCGAGCGTCGCGCCGGCCGCGTAGCGCAGGCTTGCGCCAAGGCCGTGGCGTGCGCCCGCGCTGAGCGCGACGATGTTGACGGGACCGGGCGTGATCGACGACGCCAGCGCGAACGCGGCCATCGAAACCAGCATGCTCATTGATTGCCTCCATGCGAATGTCAAAGTCGCATCGAGACTAAAGAAGCCGTGCGGGTCCGTATTGAAGAAAACTGCCCTCGGCGGCGCTGTCGGGATTCACGTCACGCTGAACCGGGCGCAGCGCTCACCGGCGACCGAAAGCCACTGGACGCAGGCGGCGCAGCCAAAGTCATCGAGTCTCGCGTCACGGACGGGCGGCGGTCGCGAGCGCGTCGAACGCGTCGGCTTCCGGAAGCTGGAGCCACGACTCGGGGCCTGCGTCGATTTCTTCGACCGTCAGCAGACAGGCATCGAGTTCGCGACGCAACCGGACGTGATCGATCGACTGCCCGATGAACACGATTTCCTGCCGGCAATCACCGGTCGGCTCTTGCCATTTTTGCAGCACGCCATCGCGCCGATAGTCGTCGTGCGGCCAGTCCGACCGAGAAACGAATCGCCACCATCGCCCGACGTAACCCCACTGGAACGCTCCGCCCGTCTGCACGAGCATGGCGATGTCCGCATATCGGTGCGCAGCCCAAACATATCCCTTGCAGCGAAGCAGTCGGCCGTTGGTCCAGGGGCGACGCAGCCACGCGAGCAGGCGCGCCGGATGAAACGGCGCACGTTCGCGATAGGTCCACGACGCGATCCCGTACGCATCCGATTCCGAGGGGCGCTCGTCGACCTGCATGCGTTGCATCCATCCCGGCGATTCGACGAGCGCCGGGAGATCGAAGCGCCGCGTATCCAGGACGTCTGACGGATCGACCTTGCCGTGCTGCATCGGCAGGATTCGCGCAGAGGGATTCAGCGACGCCAGAATGGCGCGCAGCCGGTCGAAACCCGCATGGCCGATCCGGTCGAGTCGGCTCACGAGAATCACGTTCGCGTATTCGACTTGTTCGATCAGCAGGTCCGACAGCTTGCGCGGCGGACCGGAATCGCTGCCGTTCGCGAGCGTGGCGTCGCGCGTGACCGGTTCGGCCGACGCGATCATGTCCTCGAACGTCTCGCCGTCGACCACCGTGACGAGCGTGTCCAGCCGGGCGAGCTCGCTGAGGCTGAAACCGTCGCGGTCGAGAAATGCGAACGTCTCGGCGACCGGCATCGGCTCCGAGATGCCGGTCGACTCGATCAGCAGATAGTCGAAGCGATGCTGCCGCGCCAGCGTGCTGATCTGCTCGAGCAGATCGGCGCGCAGCGTGCAGCAGATGCAGCCGTTGCTCATTTCGACCAGTTCGTCCTCGCCGCGATGCAGCTCGACGTTGCGCCGCACATCGTCGGCGTCGACGTTTACTTCGCTCATGTCGTTGACGATCACGGCTACCTTCAGGCCGGCGCGGTTGCGCAGGATGTGGTTCAGCAACGTCGTTTTCCCGGCGCCGAGGAAGCCGGACAGCACGGTGACCGGAATCCTCGGCGGCGCGGCGGCCGGCGCTCGCCGGTTTCCCGGCGTCGTCATGCGTTCTGCCCGGACGCGCGATCCAGGTAGCCTTCGAACAGGTCGACCACGACGTAGCCGTCGTCGGCGGCGTCGCCCCACAGATCCTTCACGCGGAACTCGACATGATAGGTCGGCTGATGCGCGGCGCCGGTGTCGCCGTGGCCGATCGCGTCCGGGAATGGCCACGATTCGGTCGTCCGGTGCAGCACGATGCCTTCCTTGCCGCGCACGTAGCCCGGCGCGCGGATGTGTCCGCTGACGTATTCGTCGCGCACGACGACGCGATCGCCGACCTCGAACCGCGTCGAGTCGGGTGGCGCCGCCCGGCCGCCGGATCGCGGCGGGTTCGCGAGCCGGAAATGCGAACCGAGCGCGCGGTCGAGTTCGTCCTGCGTGAGCACGCCGGTTTCGACGAGCAAGGTTGCGGTCGCGATCACGTAGCGCTCGTAGTAGCGCGTGCCGACGTGCTGGCGCACGTCGATGCGTTCGACTGCGTGACGTACCTCGTCGACGCTGAATTTTTTCAGTGGGTCCACGCCGACGAACATCAGGCTGTACGCGAGATGCTCCCAGTCTTCCTTGAAGACCGGCTTGTAGCCGAGACTGTTGATCGTGTGCGGCACCGGGCCGAAACCCTGGAATCCGCCGAGGTCGTGAAAGCCGTCCATATGAGGTGATCTCCGAGATGAAGGTCGAGAGCGAAACGGGGGGGGCGTCAGTGCGCGCGCGGCAGCGCAACGCCGATCAGCACGTCCTTCGTGACGAGCGTGCGCAGTTGTTCCTCGGTCATGTGCTCGCTGCCTGCCGGCCGCACGGGCAGCACGAGATAGCGGCTTTCGGCGGTCGTATCCCAGACCTTCACGACGACGTCGTCGGGCAGGTCGGTGCCGAGCTCCCGCAGCACCGTGCGCCCTTCGCGGACGAGCCGCGCACGATATTCGAAGCCCTTGTACCACTCGGGCGGGAGCCCGAGCACCGGCCAGTTCGTGCATGAGCACAGGCTGCAGACGATCACGTTCTTCAGCGTCGGCGTGTCCTCGAGCGCGACGATGTATTCGCCCTGCGGGCCGGTGTAGCCGAACTGCGCACACGCGGCCGTGCCGTCCTTCAGCAGCAGTTCGCGAAATGCCGGGTCGACCCACGCACGCGCGACGATGCGCGCGCCGTTGGCCGGATCCCACGTCGTGGACATCAGCTCGGTCAGGCCTTCGATATAGCCGTCGGGGATCAGGTTCTTTTCTTTCATCACGCGAAACAGCGCCCAGGCACGTTCGCCGGGCGTCGAGGCTGTTTCCGCGGAAGGGGTCGCGCTCATCGTGGGGCTCCTTATGGTGGTTCGGGTTGACCGCCGCCGTGGCGTTGCGGCTGCCGTGGCGGGGTGCAAAGGCGTGGCGTCGGCCACGCTCGACGAGCAGGGTAAGAAGAGAAAAAGCGCGGTTCTTTGCCGGCACGGATCGGAAACTATGCTGAGACGGCCCCGCCGCGCGGCAGGGGCCGGCGCGCACCGGATGCACGGCGATTCGCGGCATCGACGGGGCGCCCGGCACGCGATACCGGCCGCCTGCGCACGTTTTGCGACCGTCGTATGGCACTGGCAGCACAGGTCCGCCACAGCCAATTTCTTGTTCCGCCGGAAAACAGAAATGCGGATTTTGCCTTTCTATTCTCACCCTCAAGCGACGGCCGTTCGATGTCGCGAATCGCCGGCACTCACCCGAGTACCGGCGGAACAACAGTCAGCCAGCACCCCGCGATTTGATCGTCCGGCAACGGTTCCCGTTCGTCGTACGTCGAGCGTGACGGTGTCTGTGCATCCAGGTGAGGAGCATGATGGACAACGTCAACAGAATGAAACTGAAGCGAATCGCGCGCTGGATCGGCTTGTCGCTGATGGTCGTCGCGTCGCATTACGCGGGCGCGGTCGAGGTCGATCCCGGCGACTACGAGCAGTATCCGGTAGGCGCGACGATCGGCGTGCTGTACTACAACTATTCGGCGACGAACGCGTACTATGCGAACGGCCACCGGACGTCGGATTTCGACCTGCAGTCCAATGTCGGCATCGCCCGTCTGCTGCATGTGTTCCAGCTCACCGACAGGCTCACGATCGATCCGCAGGTGTTGCTGCCGTTCGGTCACGTCAGCAGCTTCGGCAACGCCGGCACGCTTGGCAGTACGAACGGTGTCGGCGACGTGATCCTGACCGCACCGTTGAAATTCCGCCTGAACGACGCGAAGGACGTCGTCGCCGCGACGATCTACGTTTACGCGCCGACCGGGAGTTACGACCAGAACCGCGGTCTCAATCTCGGCGCCAACCGCTGGTCGCTCGATTTCCAGGCGGCCTACATCAAGCACTTTTCGCCGCAGTGGGCGCTCGATCTCGTCGGCGACGCGATCTGGTACGGCAACAACACGTCGTACGGCGCGAGCGGCACGACGCTGCATCAGCGGATGAGCTACAGCGCACAGGCAATGGTGCGTTACATGCCCGATCCGGGCACGTCGCTCGGGATCGGCATCACGCAGCTCTGGGGCGGTGAAACGAGCGTCGGCGGCGCGGACAACAACGACGCGCTTCGCACGACGCGCATGCGGATCACCGCGGCGAAATTCGTGACGAAGGCCGACCAGGTGCAAATCCAGCTCGGCACCGACCTGAGCGTGCGCAACGGCCCGAAGAACAGCCTGCTCGCCGGCCTGCGTTACGCGCACATCTTCTGACAGCCTGAATGCGCCGGGATCCGCCCGGTGCAGGCCGCACCGTGTCCCCAACGTCGATACCTCGACATCCGATTCCCTTTACAGAGAGGTCACGCATGGAATCCGCCATCGACAAACACCTGATCTGCCCGCGGACGCTGTCGCGCCGCGTCGCCGACGATTACCAGCCGCCGTTCCCGATGTACGTCGCCCGGGCCGCCGAAGACCTGAGCCAGGTCGTGATGGGCTATTTCGGCGTGCAGTATCGCGGCGCCGACAAGCGCGCCACGGCACTGGCCGCGTTGCGCCGGATCGCCGCCGATTTCGGGGCGCAGGACGGCCCGAACAACTTCGATCTGACGCAACACACCGACGACCAGGGCTACGAGAACCTGATCGCCGTCGGCTACTGGCGCGATCCGGCCGCGTATGCGCGCTGGATCGCGTCGCCGGCACTCGTCGAATGGTGGGCCTCCGACGCGCGCCTCGCGGACGGGATCGGCTACTTCCGGGAAATCGTCGCGCCGCGCGCCGAGCAGTTCGAGACGCTTTACGCATTCACGAGCGATTTCCCGGGCGTCGGCGCGATCATGGACGGCGTCAGCGGCGAGATCGAGGAGCACGGCTACTGGGGATCGATGCGCGACCGGTTCCCGATCTCGCAGACGGACTGGATGCGCGCGGACGGCGAGTTGCGCATCGTCGAGGGCGATCCGGCCCGCGGCGGCCGCGTGGTCGTACTGGCCCACGACAACATCGCGCTGATTCGCTCCGGTCAGGACTGGCGTGCGGCCGAGAGCGACGAGCGCCGACTGTATCTCGAGGAGATCGAGCCGACGCTGCGCAGCGGAATGGAATTCCTGCGCGACAACGGCACGGACGTCGGCTGCTACAGCAATCGCTACGTGCGCTCGATCGATCTCGACGGCAACGTGCTCGACGAGAGTTACAACATCGGCCACTGGCGCTCGCTCGACCGCCTCGAGCGCTGGGCCGAATCCCATCCGACGCACCTGCGGATCTTCGTCACGTTCTTCCGCGTCGTCACCGGGCTGTCGAAACTGCGGCTGTATCACGAGGTTTCCGTCTTCGACGCCAGGCATCAGGTCTACGAATACGTGAACTGCCATCCGCGCACCGGGCTGATGCGCGACGCCGTCGCCATCGCCCGCTGAATCCCGCCGGCCCCGCCGGGGCCGGCGGTGCCGCTTACCGAACTGGAGAACGTCGATGGCCATCAAACGCCCGACCCGCGAACAACTGTCCGACATTGCAGCCGGTTTCGGCTTTCATGTCGATTCCCGCCAACTCGCCGAATATGACGATGCCCTGCAGGCGAACTTCGACGCGTACGACGCGATCGACGCGCTGCCCGACTATCTGCCCGTCGTCGCGTATCCGCGCACGCCCGGCTACCGCCCGGAAGGCGACGAGAACCGTTACGGCGCGTGGGCGCGCAAGAGCACGATCCACGGCGCCGCCGACGGCAAGCTGCGCGGCAAGACGGTGGCCGTGAAAGACAACATCTGCGTCGCCGGCGTGCCGATGCGCAACGGCGCGAGCACGTTCGAGGGCTACGTGCCCGATATCGATGCGACCGTCGTCACGCGGGTGCTCGACGCTGGCGGCACGATCGCCGGCAAGGCGACCTGCGAGTACTACTGCTTTTCCGGCGGCTCGCACACGAGCGCGTCGGGGCCGGTGCACAATCCGCGCAAGGCCGGGCACTCGTCCGGCGGCTCGTCGTCCGGCAGCGGCGCGCTGGTCGCGAGCGGCGAGGTCGACATGGCGCTCGGCGGCGACCAGGGCGGCTCGGTCAGGATCCCGTCCGCCTATTGCGGCGTCTACGGGATGAAGCCGACGCACGGGCTCGTGCCCTACACCGGCGCGATGCCGATCGAGGCGACCGTCGATCATCTCGGGCCGATGACGAGCACCGTGCTCGACAACGCGCTGCTGCTCGATGTCATCGCGGGCGACGACGGGCTCGATCCGCGCCAGCGGGCGTTGTCGCCGCGCACCGACTATCTCGGTGCGATCCGCGACGGCATCGCAGGCCTGCGGATCGGCATTCTGCGCGAGGCGTTCGGGCTCGCGAATGCGGAGAAAGTGGTCGACGAGGCCGTGCTGGTCGCCGCGCACCGGTTGCGCAAGCTGGGCGCGAGCGTCGAAGAAGTGTCGGTGCCGCTCCATGCGGCCGGCACCGCGATCTGGTTGCCGATTGCGGCCGAGGGGGCGACGCAGCAGATGATGAAGGGCAACAGCCACGGTTTCAACTGGGGCGGCCTGTACGTGACCGGCATGATCGATCATCACGCGGGCTGGCGCGAGCGCGCCGATGAGTTGCCGGATACCGTGAAGGTGACGATGCTGCTCGGCGAATATTTCACGAGCCGGTATCGCGGGCGCTACTACGCGAAGTGCCAGAACCTCGCACGGCGCTTGCGATCGGCTTACGACGCGGCGCTGCAGTCGTACGACGTATTGGTGATGCCGACCGTACCGATGCGTGCGTCGAAACTGCCGGAGCCCGGTTGCGCGATGTCCGAGTCGCTGACGCGGGCGTTCGAGATGCTCGCGAATACCGCGCCGTTCGACGTGTCCGGGCATCCGGCCATGTCGCTGCCGTGCGGGGTAGCCGACGATCTGCCGATCGGGCTGCAACTGGTCGGGCGCCGCTTCGACGAGGCGACGCTCTACCGCTGCGCCTATGCGTATGAACAATCTTCCGACTGGCGTCAGACGACCTTCGCATGACATGCCCGGAGCGGTAGCGCGTCGCCGCCGCGCCGCGTGCCGGTCCGACCGGCAACGCGGCGTACACGGTGATCGATTGGACAATGCGCTTTTGAACGGGCACGCTACCGGCTGCGTGTTTGCTAACCCATGTGGGGCACGACCATGACGATGCGTCCTATCGCGCGCGCCGCAAGCGGCGACGCGCCCGGCCTGGCGTCCGGCAACTCGCCGGATGAACGGACGAATTCGGCCATCGAGGTGGCGACCGAAGGCTCGCTCAGCCAGCGTATCGAATTCTGGCGCGAGACGATTCTGCGCCTGTTCGCGGACGTGCAGATCGCGGCCGTGCAGAAAGCCGATTTCTTCGGCCAGGTGCGGCAGCGCAAATGCGAAAAGATGCGAATCTCCGAAATCCACGCGAGCGAGCAGGCCGTGATCCGGCGTTATCGGCAGGCGCGCAGCGAGTATGAGGACAAGTATTTCGGCGTATTGATGCTCGAGGGCAGCCAATCGGTCGAGCAGGACGGCAAGATCGTCACGCTGCACCCCGGGGATTTCGCGATCTACGACGCGACACGGCCTCACCACCTGCAGTTCGGCCAGTCGTGGCGCGAGATCGTCGTCAGCATTCCCCGCACGACCCTGAACCAGCTCGTCATCGGGATGGAACACCGCACGGCCAGCCCGACGCAAACCGGCGAGGGCGTCGGCAGCGTCATGCGCGCGTTTCTCGAGCAGATGTCGTCGCAGATCGGTCGCGTGACCGAGGACGAGATGCGGCAGTTGTCGGATACCGCGATCTCGCTGATCGCGATGACGCTCGGGGGCATGCAGCGCAACGACCTCGCGCAGTCAAGGATGAAGGCGTTGACGCTGACGCGTGTGAAGCGGCATCTGCTCGAGCACCTGCACGACCCGGAGCTGAACCCGCTGATGATCGAGCGGTCGATCGGGATTTCGTCGCGGTACATCAACAAGCTGTTCGAGGCCGAGAACACGTCGCTGATGCGTTACGTATGGAACCTGCGGCTCGAACGGTGCGCGCAGGATCTCGTGAATCCGCAATGCGCGGTGCTGCGCGTGTCCGACATCGCGTTGCGCTGGGGATTCAACGACATGTCGCATTTCAGTCGCGTGTTTCGCGAGCGGTTCGCGATGTCGCCGCGGGCGTGGCGCGAGCAGGGTAGCAAGCCACGCGCGTGACGCGTCCCGGGCCGCGTCCGTGGCGGGCACGCGCCGATCGGAAGCGGCTCGACATCGACAGGCGCGGCCGCCGTCAATGCAGCGCGCGCGGCGCGTGCGCCGGCCGCAGCGCGTGCGGGTCGCCTGCGTCGGCCGCGCGCAGCGGGCCGCTGCTTCCCGGTTGCGTCGACACCGAGAAGCCGAACGTGTTGACGCCGCCCGCGCACGCGACGAACACGCTGCCGCCGTGCATCTCCGCGACGGCCTTGACGATCGACAGCCCGAGCCCGTGATTCTCCTTGCTGTTCGCGCGCGCTTCCTCGAGCCGGTAGAAGCGCTCGAACACGTGCGCGCACTGCGCCGGGTCGATCGGCTCGCCGGGGTTGGCGACCGACACGTCGACGAGCGTATCGCGCGGCGTGATCGTCACGTTCAGCGTCGCGCCGGGCGCCGAATGCTGGATCGCGTTGATCAGCAGGTTGGTCATCGCGCGGCGGAACAGCGACGGGTCGACGGCCGCGCGCGCATCGCCGTGCAGTTCGGCGCGCAACTGCGCTTCGTCGAGCGGAATCTCGAGGAAGTCGAGCATGCGGCGCACTTCGTCGGCGAGCGACACGTGCTTCAGGTCGGTCGCGCGTTCGCCGCGATCGCTGCGCGACAGGAACAGCATGTCGTTGATGATCACGCGCAACCGTTCGAATTCCTCGAGGTTCGACTGCAGCGTCTGGCGCATCCGGTCGACCGAGCGGTCGCGGCTCGTCAGCGCGACCTGGGTCTGCCCGATCAGGATGCTGATCGGCGTGCGCAGCTCGTGCGCGACGTCCGCATTGAACGCCTCGAGCCGCGCGTAGGTCTGCTGGATGCGTTCGAGCGCGCCGTTGAACGACGCGGCGAGATCGCGCAGCTCGGTCGGCAGCGCGTCGGTGTGCAGCCGCTGGCGGCGGTCGGTGGCGCTGATGGCCGCGGCGTCCTGCGACATCCGTTCGAGCGGCGCGAGCCCGAAGCGCGCGACCGCGCGGCTCAGCAGCAGCGTGATGACGGTGGCGATCGCGATCAGCGCGGCGAGCGTCCACACGAAATGGCGCAGCATGCGCTGCGTGCGCTCGCACGACGACGCGACGATCAGCTTCAGGTCGGGGCGCTCACCGCTGCCTGCGATCGGGACGGTCTTCGTCATCACCTCGTAGCTGCTGTGGTTGAGCGCGTACTGCTGGAACGCGCCGAACGGTTCGCCGACGGGCACGCCGTCGACCGGACGGCCGAAGCGGAAGTCGGCGTCGGGGCTGTCGACCTGGTAGCGCGTCGACCCGTCGGGCGGTTCGAGGTCGGCGAGTTTTTCCTGCATCAGGCGGCCGCGCGCGGCCGTGGTTGCGTGCGACACGATCATCTGCGCAACCTTCGCGCGCGTGTCGATCGTCGCACGCAGTTCGGCGAACAACTGGCGCTCCATCATCACGAACAGCCCGCAGCCGACCAGCGTGAACACGAGCAGCGACACGATGCCGAACATCGCCGACAGACGCAGGGTGATCGAGCGTTTCATGCGTGCCGCTCCGCATCGCCGTCCTCGCGCGCCTCGAGCACGTAGCCCATGCCGCGGATCGTATGCAGCAGTTTCTCCGCGAACGGGCCGTCGAGCTTCGCGCGCAGGCGCTTGATCGCCGTCTCGACGACGTTCGCGTTGCTGTCGAAGTTCACGTCCCACACGAGTTCGGCGATCGTCGTTTTCGACAGCACCTCGCCGCTGCGCCGCGCGAGCACGCCGAGCAGCTGGAATTCCTGCGCGGTCAGGTCGAGGCGCGTGCCGTCGCGGGTCGCGCGCCGGCCGATCAGGTCGACGCGCAGGTCGCCGATCGAGATCAGCGTCGATTCCTGCACGCGCGCGCGGCGCGTCAGCGCGCGCAGCCGCTCGATCAGCTCGAGGAACGAGAAGGGCTTGGTCAGGTAGTCGTCGGCGCCGCCGCGCAAGCCCCGCACGCGATCGTCGACGCGGTCTCGCGCGGTCAGCATGATCACGGGCGTCTGCTTCTGCGCGCGCAACGCGCGCAGCACGCCGAAGCCGTCGAGCTTCGGCAGCATCACGTCGAGCACGACCACGTCGTAGTCGAATTCGACGGCCTTCCACGCGCCGTCCTCGCCGTCCAGCGCGGTGTCGACGACCCAGCCTTCCTCGCTCAGGCCGCTCTTCAGATATTCGACGACTTTCGGTTCATCTTCGACGATCAGGACTTTCATGGGCGGGTCCGCGTAACCGGGTTAGGGGGTGATGCTCGTGGCGGGTTGCGGGCCGGCCGCCGCGACGTCGGTCGGCGCGGCGCCGCCCGTCGCGGCGCCGTCCCAGCCGCCGCCGAGCGCCTTCGCAAGAAACACGACGAGCGCCGCGCGCTGGCCCTGGATCTGCACGGCCTGGCGCTCGCTCGTCAGCAACTGCTGCTGGGCCGTCAGCACGTCGATGAACGGCGTCAGGCCGCCCGCATAGCGGTCCTGCGCGAGCGACACGAGCTTGCGCGCGTCGTCGACGGCCGCCGACGCCTGCTGCGCGGCTTCGGCCAGCACCGACAGGCCCGTCACCGCATTCTGAACCTCCTGGAACGCGGTGAGCACGGTCTGCCGGTAATTGGCCTGCGCGGCGACGTAGCCGGCCTGCGCGAAATCGACGCCGGCCTTCAGCTTGCCGCCTTCGAACAGCGGCTGGCTGACCGACGCGCCGATCGACCACAGCAGCGCCGGCACGGTGAACAGGCCGGAGAAGCGCGTCGCGTCCCAGCCGAGGTCCGGCGACAGCGCGATGCGCGGGAAATACGCGGCGCGCGCGACGCCGATCTGCGCGTTCGCCGCGGCCATCGCGCGCTCGGCCGATGCGACGTCGGGCCGGCGCTGCAGCAGGTCGCTCGGCATCCCGGTCGGCAGCGCGGGCGCGTTGATCGGCGCCACGCGCGGCGGCAGCGAGAACGCGGGGGCCGGCGTGCCGACCAGCGTCGCGATCGCCGTCTCGACCTGAGCGCGCTGCTGGATCAGCAACTGCGCCTGCGTGCGCGTCGCGTCGAGCTGCGCGCGCTGCTGCAGCAGGTCGAGGCCGGACACCGCGCCGAGGTCGTGGCGCGCGCTCACGTAGTCGAGCGCCTTTTGCTGCAGGTCGATCGAACGCCTGACGACGTCGATCTCGGTGTCGAGCTCGCGCAGTGCGAAGTAGCTCGATGCGAGATCGGCGCTCAGCACCAGGCGCGCGTTCGCGAAATCGTCGCGCGCCTGCTCGGAGCTGGCCTGCGCGGATTCGACGCTGCGCCGCACGCGGCCGAACAGGTCGAGTTCGTAGCTGACGCTCGCGGCGACCTGGATGTCGTTCTGCACGGTCGACATGCTCTTCGTCGCGTAGTTGCTCTGCGGCCGGTCGGCGGAGATCTTGAAGCGCTGGCCGCTCGCGTTCAGGCCGACGGCCGGATACTGCGCGGACGCGACCGACGCGAGCGTCGCCTTCGCCTGGTCGTAGCGCGCGGCGACGGCCTTCAGGTTCTGGTTGTTGCGCAGCGCGTCGGTTTCGAGCGCGTCGAGCTGCGCGTCGCCGAACGCGCTCCACCACGCCGGGTCGAGCGGCGCACGGGCCGGCGCGGCCGGGTGCCAGTAAGCGTCGGCCGGGTCGAGCCGCCACGCGGCGGGTGTCTCGACGGCGGGGCGCCGGTAGTCGGGGCCGACCGTACAGCCGGCGAGCGTCGCGACCGCGACGACGGCCACGACTGCGGTGGGGCGCAGGCAGGCGCGCAGCGCGCTCACGACTGCGCTCCCGCGGCCGCGGAGGCCGGCTTCACGACCGGCGGCGCCTGCACGATCACGGTGTCGCCGTTCGCGAGCGCATCGCTCGGGTTCGCGACGAGGCGATCGTTCGGCGTGAGCGGGCCGTCGACTTCGAGCGTCTGCCCGATCGTGCGCGCGACCGTCACCGCCTTCAGGCGCACCTGGCCGTTCGCGTCGACGGTCGCCACCGTCGGCCCTTCGGCGCGGAACAGCAGCGTGTTGGCCGGAATCTGCAGGCGGCCGACCGGCGTCATCGGCAGGGTCGCTTGCACGTACGCGCCGGGCAGCAGCCGTCCGTCCGGATTCGGCAGCGTGATTTCGATCTGCAGCGAGCGCGTCGCGACGTCGATCGCCTGGGACGTGCGCGTGATGGTGCCGTCGAAGGTCTGGCCGGGCAGTTCCGCCTGCGCGACGCTCACGCGCTGGCCGACTTTCACCTGCTGCGCATAAGCCTGCGGAACCTGCACGTACAGGCGCAGCCGGTCGGCCTGCACGACCGTGAACAGCGCGCGGCCCGCGTTGCCGGAATTGACGAGGTCGCCGACGTCGACGTTGCGCTGCGTGACGATCCCATCGATCGGCGCGACGATGCGCTGGAAGCCTTTCAGCTCGGTGAGCCGGCGCATGTTCGCATCGGCCGCCGCGAGGTTCGCGGTGCCCTGGTTGAACGCGCCTTGCCGGTCGTCGAGTTCCTGTTGCGACACCGCATCGCGCTGGCGCAGCTGCTGCGCGCGGTCGAACGACGTCTTCGCGAGCGCGAGCGCGGCCTGCGCCTGCTGGCGCTGCGCGGTGGCCTGCGCGAGTTCCTGGTTCAGCTCGGGCGTGTCGAGTTCGGCGAGCAGCTGCCCCTGCTTCACGTGCGCGCCGATATCGGCCTGCCAGCGCAGCACGTAGCCGCTCGCACGCGCGTAGATCGGCGCTTCGACGAAGCCGCGCAGCGTGCCGGGCAGCGCCAGCTTGCCGCCGGTGGCCGCATCGACCGGATGCACGACGTTCACGTACTGGCGCGTGTTCTGCTCGGCCACCGCGTCGAGGTGATTCCGGTTCAGCACGTTGACGACGATCGTGCGCGCGGCGCCCGCGGCGAGCAGCACGCCGATCACGATCAGGACGACCCGCCCGCGCCGCGACACCGACGTGCGCGTCGGCAGGTGCATGCCGTGTTCGTCCACCTGGATGCCGACGGAGCTGTGATGTTTCTCTTCCATGAATTGACCGGGTCTGGAGGCTAAAGGCGAAAGTCAGTGTCCGGCGTGGCGCGCGCGCCGGCGGGCCAGCCGCGCATGCACGCCGCCGAACACGAGCGGCACGAACAGCAGCGTCGAAACGGTGGCGAACAGCAGGCCGCCGATCACCGCGCGGCCGAGCGGCGCGTTCTGCTCGGCGCCTTCGCCGAGACCGAGCGCCATCGGCACCATCCCGATGATCATCGCGAGCGCCGTCATCAGCACCGGGCGGATCCGCGTCGCGCCGGCCTCCAGCGCGGCCGTGAGCGGCGGCGCGCCGGCCGCGAGGCGCTGGCGCGCGAACGACACGACCAGGATGCTGTTGGCGGTCGCGACGCCCACCGTCATGATCGCGCCCGTCAGCGCGGGCACGCTCAGGTGCGTGCCGGTGATGAACAGCATCCACGCGATGCCGGCGAGCGCGGCCGGCATCGCGCTGATGATGATCAGCGGATCGAGCCACGACTGGAAATTCACGACGATCAGCAGGTAGACGAGCACGATCGCCATCGCGACGCCCGCGCCGAGGCCGAGGTACGACGTGCGCATCGTCTCGACCTGGCCGCGCACCGACAGGTCGGTGCCGCGCGGCAGCGTCGCGCGCGCGTCGGACACGATGCGGTCGATCGCGCCCGCGACCGAGCCGAGGTCGCGGCCCTCGACGCTCACGTACAGGTCGATCGCCGGGCGGATGTTGTAGTGCGTGATCACCGCCGGGTTCGCGACGGGATGGATCTGCACGAGGTTGCCGAGCAATTGCAGCGGCATGCCGGTGCGCCCGCTCGCGGAAATCGGCGTGCCGAGCAGGTCGTCGATCGACGCGATGTTGTATTGCGGGGTCTGGATCTGCAGCGGGTACTGGACGCCCGAGCGCGGATTGATCCAGAACGACGGGGTCGTCTGGGAACTGCCGGACAGCGAGATCAGCATGTTCTGCGCGACGTTCTGCGCGGAGAGGCTGAGCTGCTGCATGCGCGTACGGTCCATGTCGGCCACCAGGGTCGGTTCGTCGTTGCGCTGCAGTACGTGCACGTCGACGGTGCCGGGGATTTGCCTGATCTTCTTCATCAGGCTGCTCGCGATAGCCATGTTACTCGCGAGATCGTTGCCGAGCACCTGCACGTCGATCGCGGCCGGCTGACCGAAGTTGAGGATCTGCGTGATGATGTCCGACGGCTGGAAGAAGAACTCGACGCCCGGGAAGCGCTGCGGCAGCAGCGTGCGCAGCGTCTGCACGTAGTGCGCGGTCGCGCGGTGGCCCGGCTTCAGCGCGATCATCAGTTCGCCGTCGAGCGTGCCGATCGTGCCTGCATTGCTGTACGACAGGTTGATGCCGCTCACCGGCAGCCCGAGGTTGTCGACGATCGCGCCGAGCTCGTCCGCCGGCACGGTTTCGCGGATCACGCGCTCGACCTGGTCGGCAAGGCGCGCGGTCTCCTCGATCCGGTAGCCGGTCGGCGCGCGCATGTGCAGCCGCAGGTTGCCGGAATCGGCGTTCGGGAAGAAGTCGCGGCCGAGCACGAACACGAGGCCGGTCGACAGCACGCAGAAGCCGAGGAAGCACGTCGCGTAGAAGCGGCGGCGCACCAGCAGCATGCTGAGCAGCACGATGTACCACGCGCGCAGCCGCTCGAACGCGGCGTTGAACGCGTGATGGAGGCGCGCGAACCGCGACGTCGCATGATCGGGGCCGCTCGTGGCCTGCTGCGGGCGGAACAGCAGCATCGCCAGCGTCGGCACGAGCGTGCGCGACAGCACGTACGACGCGAGCATCGCGAACACCACGGCTTCGGCGAGCGGCACGAACAGGAAGCGCGCGACGCCCGTCAGGAAGAACATCGGCACGAACACGATGCAGATGCACAGCGTCGACACGAACGCGGGCACCGCGATCTCGCCCGCGCCTTCGAGGATCGCGTCGTGCAGATTCGTACCGAGATGCAGGTGCCGCTCGATGTTCTCGATCGTGACGGTCGCGTCGTCGACCAGGATCCCGACCGCGAGCGCGAGCCCGCCGAGCGTCATGATGTTGATCGTCTCGCCGAGCGCGGAGAGTGCGATCAGCGACGTGAAGATCGACAGCGGAATCGAGATCGCGATGATCAGCGTGCTGCGCCAGTTGCCGAGGAACAGCAGGATCATCATCGCGGTCAGCACGGCGGCGATCAGCGCCTCGTGGATCACGCCCTGCACGGCGGCGTTGACGAACACCGACTGGTCGAACAGCGGCGTGATCGTGAGTCCTTCGGGCAGCGTCGGGATCACCTTCGGCAGCAGTGCCTTCAGGTCCGACACGACCTTCAGCGTCGACGCGTCGCCGGTCTTCAGGATCGACATCAGCACGCCGCGCTGGCTGTTCTGCCGCACGACGTTGGTTTGCGGCGCGAAGCCGTCGCGCACCGACGCGACCTCGCGCAGGTAAGTCGTCGCGCCGTTGACGGTCTGGACCGGCAGGCCGTTGATGTCCGCGACCGTGTCGGCCGATGCGTTCGTGTCGATCCGGTATTCGGTCTGACCCATCTTCGCGGTGCCGGTCGGCAGCACGAGGTTCTGCGTGTTGACCGCGTTGACGATGTCGGCGGGCGTGAGGCCCTTCGCGAGCAGCGCCTGCGGATCGAGGTCGATCGCGACCACGCGCGTGCGGCCGCCGTACGGAAACGGGATCTGCGCGCCCGGGATCGTGATCAGTTGCGGCCGCAGGAAGTTGAGCGCGATGTCGGCGAGCGACTGTTCGCTGAGCGTCTTGCTCGACAGCCCGAGCTGGATCACCGGGATGCTCGACGCCGAATAGGTGATCACGAGCGGCGGCGTCGCGCCCTGCGGCATCTGCCGCACGATCGCCTGCGCGGACGAGACCGTCTGCGCGATCGCGGTCTGCACGTTCGCGCCGGGCTGCAGGAACACCTTCACGACCGCGATGCCCGGCAGCGACGTCGACTCGATGTGCTGGATGTTGTTGACGGTCGTCGTCAGGATCCGTTCATGGACGGCCGTGATGCGGTTGGTCATCTCCTTCGCGGAGAAGCCGGTGTAATTCCAGATCACGCTGATGACGGGAATGTTGACCGCCGGCAGGACGTCGACAGGCGTGCGCATCAGCGCAAGCGGGGTGGCCAGCACGATCATGATGGCCATCACGATGAACGTGTAGGGGCGCCTGAGCGCGAGATTGACGATCCACATGGAGGCGGCGGGACAGGCGGTGATCAGGCGGCGGTGAGGGGAACCCGAATGATAGGCGTCGGGGCTGAACGAGTCACTGACACGAAACTGGCGGATTTGTCAGGTTCGGCGCGCGGCGACCGAGGCGACTTCAGGTCGATTGATCGGATGAAACGCGCACGGACGCCGATGCCCGAAAAAGGCCGCCGCACCGCACGCGCATGCCGCAGCAGCGACGCTTCCGTTCATCGGGCGTCGCTCAGATCTGTTCCATCCCGACCCGCGCGAGCGCGGCCAGGTCGACGACTTCGATCTGGTTGTACGCGAGCCGCAGCACGCCGAGTTTCTCGAGTTGCTGCAACGCCTGGTTGATCCGCTGCCGCGACACGCCGACGAGCATTCCCAGTTCCTCCTGCGAGATCGCGAGCGACGGGCCGGTGTCCGGATACAGCGCGGGGTTGAACAGCTGCGCGAGCGCCTGTGCGACGCGCGCGTCGACATCGAGCAGCCGGCTGTTCTGGATCGACGCGATGAACTCGCCCATCCGGTTGTTCAACTGGTGGATCACGAAGCGCGTGAACGGCAGGCTCGTGTCGAGCAGCGCATGGAACGTGTCGACCGGGACGAACAGCACGATCGAGCGCTGGACGGCGACGACTTCGTACTTGCGCAGCTCGCGCTTGATCACGCTGCCTTCGCCGAACCAGCCGCCCGACGGCACGCCGGAAAACGTGCAGCCGCGCCCCGACGCGTTGAAGATCGCGAGCTTCAGCAACCCGCGATGCACGCCGATCCAGTATTCGGACGGCGCGAGCCGCTGCGCGATCACGTCGCCGGCCTCGTGCTGCTCGGCGCGCGACTGCGCGAGCACGAGCGCCTGGTGTTCCGGCGCCAGCGCGCGGAACCACGCGCACTGGCCGAACAGCACGGACAGGGCGGGCAACGGGCCCGGTTCGAGCGGCGTGTCGGCCGGCGGGCTAACAGCGGCGGCGGCCGCGTCGGGCGGCGCAACGAGGTGGTCGTGCATGGTTGCGGGTTTGCGAGGATAGGGATAACGCGCAGCGCTCGTGCGGCACTCTGTCGTTTCGATGACAGACGGCTCACAATAGCGCCCGTTAGGCTAGCGGCAATTGAACCACATCAAGACCGGTCGGGGTGCATGCACACTTGCCGGATACGAGGCCGACGCACGCGCCGGTCGACAGAAAACGGGAGACAGGATCATGACGCAGATGTTCGAGGCCGGACTCGGCCGCCGCGATGCCAACTACGTGCCGCTCACGCCGATCGACTTTCTGGTCCGTGCGGCCGAAGTCTACGGCGCGCGCCTCGCGATCGTGCACGGCGACGTGCGGCGCACGTGGGGCGAGACCTACACGCGGGCGAAGCAGCTCGCGAGCGCGCTCGCGCGGGCCGGCGTCGCGCGCGGCGAGACGGTGGCCGCGCTGCTGCCGAACATCCCGGCGATGGTCGAGGCGCACTTCGGCGTGCCGATGGCCGGCGCCGTGCTCAACACGATCAACACGCGGCTCGACATTTCATCGGTGCTGTTCATGCTGCGTCACGGCGAGGCGAAGGTGCTGATCGTCGACACCGAATACGCGGAGCTCGCGCATCGCGCGGCGCTCGAAGTGCCGGGCCTGAAGATCGTCAGCGTCGCCGATGCGATGCCGGCCGACCCCGCGCGCTTCGCGGGCGCGACCGACTACGAGGCGTTCGTCGCGGGCGGCGACCCCGACTACGCATGGACGCCGCCCGCCGACGAGTGGGAGGCGATCGCGCTGAACTACACGTCCGGCACGACGGGCGACCCGAAGGGCGTCGTGTATCACCATCGCGGCGCGTATCTCGCGGCGATCAGCAACATCCTCGAATGGGACATGCCGAAGCACGCGGTGTATCTGTGGACGCTGCCGATGTTCCACTGCAACGGCTGGTGTTTCCCGTGGGCCGTCGCGGCGCGCGCGGGCGTGAATGTGTGCCTGCGCAAATTCGACGCGAAGACGGTGTTCGACCTGATCCGCAGCGAACGCATCACGCATTACTGCGGCGCGCCGATCGTACAGAGCGCGATCGCGAATGCGCCGGCCGAGTTGCGCGCCGGCATCGATCACACGGTGCATGCGATGGTCGCCGGTGCCGCGCCCGCGCCGGCCGTGATCGCGAAGATGAAGGAGATCGGCTTCGACCTGCTGCACGTGTACGGATTGACCGAGGTCTATGGCCCGGCGACCGTCTGCGCGAAGCAGGCGCACTGGGACGAGCTGCCCGACGACGAGCGCGCGCGGCTCAATGCACGGCAGGGCGTGCGCTATCACCTGGAAGCGGGCGCGACGGTGCTCGATCCGGACACGATGACGCCGGTGCCGGCCGACGGCGAGACGCTCGGCGAGATCATGTTCCGCGGCAACATCTGCATGAAGGGCTACCTGAAGAACCCGAAGGCGACGGAGGAAGCGTTCCACGGCGGCTGGTTCCATACGGGCGATCTCGGCGTGCTGACGCCGGACGGCTACATCCGCATCAAGGATCGCCGCAAGGACATCATCATTTCGGGCGGCGAGAACATCTCGAGCATCGAGGTCGAGGATGCGCTGTACCGGCATCCGGCCGTCGCGGTCGCGGCGGTGGTCGCGATGCCCGACCCGAAGTGGGGCGAGGTGCCGTGCGCGTTCGTCGAGCTGCGCGAAGGCGCGAGCGCGACCGAGGCGGAGATCGTCGCCCACTGCCGGCAGTTGCTCGCGGGTTTCAAGGTGCCGAAGGTCGTGCGCTTCGGCGAGCTGCCGAAGACGTCGACCGGCAAGATCCAGAAATTCCAGCTGCGCAACGCGGTCGGATCGGACAAGGCGATCGATCTGGCGGGAGACAAGAAGTAACGGCGACGGGGCGTCGTGCGGGCGGACGCCTTGATGCGTCAAGGCGCCAATGCGTCAAGGCGTCAAGGCGTCAAGGCGCCAAGGCGCCAAGGCGTCAAGGCACGACGAGCCACGCGATCGCCAGATACCGCCCGACCTTCGCGATCGTCACGATCGCGACGAAGGTCGGCAGCGGCTCGCGCAGCACGCCGGCGATCATCGTCAGCGGGTCGCCGATCACCGGCGCCCAGCTCAGCAGCAGCGACCAGCGGCCATAGCGCCGATACCAGCCCTCGGCGCGCGCGAGCGCGGCCGGCTTCACCGGAAACCAGCGGCGGTCGCGGAAGTGCTCGATGCCGCGGCCGAGCGCCCAGTTGATCGCCGCGCCCGCGACGTTGCCGACGCTCGCCACCAGCACCAGCGCCCACACGGGTTCGCGCCCGGCAAGCAGCAGGCCGGCAAGCACGGCTTCGGACTGGAGCGGCAACAGGGTCGCGGCGACCATCGACACGGCGAACAGGCCGCCGTAAGTGAGCAGTTCGGACATCGCGCGATTGTACTGGTCGTACCGGCCGCGCGTCGGCCGGCGTGGGGTGGCGCGCGCCGCAGCGCGCCACGTCACGCGCGCAGGCGGCCGCTCAATTCCATCCGACCATGATCGCGCCCATCCCGACCAGCAGCCCGCCCGTCACGCGATTCATCGCGCGCATCCGCGCCGGCCGCTGCAGCGCGCGGCTCAGCCGGTGCGAGAACAGCGCCATCGACGCGACGCCGCCGGCGAACAGCAGCGCGAAGCTCGCCGCGAGCAGCAGGAATTGCGCGTTCAGGCTCCAGTCGGGATTCGGGACGATGAACTGCGGAAAGAACGACGGAAAGAACAGCAGCGTCTTCGGGTTCAGGCCGGAGGTGGCGACGCCGCGCCAGAACAGCGCGCGTCCGGCGTCGGTGTCGTCGGGTGCCGTGTTGCCGGCGTCCGTCGACGCGGCGGGCGGGTTGGCCGGTGCGCGGCTGAGCCATTGCTTGCAGCCGAGCCATACGAGGTAGGCGGCGCCGGCCCAGCGCAGCACGGTCAGCGCGTGCTCGTCGAGGTGAACCAGCGAATTCAGGCACAGCGCGGTCAGCGTGAGCTGCAGCAGCACGGCGAGCGTGCCGCCCCAGACGCACGGCAGCGCGCGGCGCCAGCCGGCGCGCAATGCCTGGTTCATCGTGAGGAGGTTGACGGGGCCGGGGGCGTAGATGAGGACGGCGGACGCAGCGAGGAACGACAGATAAAGCCTGAACGACATGACGGGAGTGCGGAAACGGAGGATCAGGCGCCGGCCCGTGCGACCGGGTAGGCGCGCGGGGGGCGGGACGTTGCATGCCTGCGTGTCCTGCGCCGCAACTCGTGATTGCGGCCAGGCGTCCCGGTGCGAAGGGGTTGTCGCGGGGAGCGTGCCGGACACCAGGCATGGAGAAAATGTATCAAGCGGGCCGGTTAAAAGGCTTCCTGTTTTCCAGCAAAACGCACCCAAAACCGGAAGCCTGTTCAGATAGAATGCGGATTTTCAGTAGAAGATTCTTCCTGTCATGGCTACCCGCGAACGCACGCCGAAAACCCTCGACAACCAGGACCGCAAGATCCTCGGTGCACTGCAAAAAAATGCGCGCCTGTCGAACGCCGAACTGGCCGAACAGATCGGCATGTCGACCACCGCCTGCTGGAACCGCACGCGCCAGCTCGAACTCGACGGTTACATCGACGGCTACGTCGCGCTGGTCAACCAGCGCATGCTCGGCTACGCGGACATCGTGATCCTCGAAGTCACGCTCGATCGCCACGAGGACGATGCGCTCGCGCGTTTCGGCGCCGAACTCGCGGCACTGCCCGAAGTGCTCGAGGCCTACCTCGTATCGGGCGAATACGACTACTGGATCAAGGTCGCGGTGGACGGCACGGCCGGCTACGAACGCTTCCTGCGCGAGAAGCTGTACAGGATTTCGAGCATTCGCCACAGCCGCTCGATGTTCGCGCTGCGGTGCATGAAAGATGTGCCGTCGATTCAGGTGTGAAGACGGGGGCGACGCGTCGCGCGGCGTCGTGACGACGCGGTTCGCGGCGGTGCTGGAGAAGGGCGGGAATCGGACTGTCGCGCCCGTTGCGCGTGGCCCGGAGCCGGATACCGGCAGGCCGTGCCCGCGCGGCGGGAAAACGGATGAATCTTCCGTGACGGCCGGGCCCGGCGCATGGTGCGCAGCGGGGATGCATCGGCTACGCAGCGGCCGGACATTCCGGGAAGCTGCGATCGACACCGTGTCGACAAGTTCGTCGGCACCGGGATCCGCGTATCGACATCGCTACGACCGTGCTCACAGCGCGTGAGCACCATGCCATCGACGGCATTCGCCCTTTTTGCGCCTTCCGTCCGGCGCCCCGTGCCGGACGCGGCGGCCGTTTGGCGCGCGTCCCCGCAACGCGCATCAGACGGATGGAGATGGCGTGCGGCCGGCTGGCGGCCGGTCGCCGCGCTTAGCGCGGCAGGCGTGCGTGCGCTTCAGCGATGACTGCGCAGTTCTCGAGGTGCAGTGCCCATGCTTCTGCAAGCAGCTCGCCGACACGTGCGAGCCAGCCAGCGGATTGGGTGGAACGATCGGAGACATTAGACGTTTGCATGACGAAGCCCCATGTAGGTGGCGAGTTAGGGATAACCCTAATCATAAAGAAACGTCACCGTCTTGTGAAATGCGATTTCGTTATATGAGAATTACTGACAATTTATGTTGCTGCCGCGCAACATGAGCTACACCACCTTCTGCGCGGCGGGCAGGCGTGACGAGACCGCGGCGAGCGCGGCCTCGCATTGACGGGCGAAAACGGAAAGCGGGGCGACGAGAACGGGCGCGGCAGCGCGGCGGCGTTTACCCGCCGATCCACCCGAAGCGCCACGACAGGCGGCGCGCCGCGGCGAGCAGCGTATGCGCGAGTTCGCTGTGCGGCCCGCGCGGGAAGCCGCGCGACGAGCCGATGATCGCAATCACGAGCCGGATGCTGCCAGTGTGATCGAACACGGGCGCGGCGATCGTCCCGATGCCCGGCACCGGCGCATCGAATGCGAAATCGAGTTCGTCCGCGCGGATCGTCGCGAGCCGCGCGCGAAACGCGTCGTCGACCTGCGTCGCGCGGCCTGCGAGGCGCACCGGCTCGTCGGCCAGCAGGCCGGCCAGCACGTCGTCGGACATGCCGGCCGCGAACATCCGCCCGATCGCCGTATTCACGAGCGACATCACCGTGCCGACCTGAAGGCTCACGTGCTGCGGCCGCGCCGATTCCTCGAGACGGATCACGGTCGGCCCGAGCGGCCCGAGCGTCGCCGCGGCCACGCTCAGGTCGGTCGCGGCCGCCAGCGCGACGATTTCGGCTTCCGCATCGCGCGTCGGCGACACGCGCTGCATCGCGATCAGTCCGAGCGCCTGGGCGAGCGGCCCGCCGCCGAAGCAGCCCGCGTCGTCGCGGCTCAGCAGGCCGATCTTCTGCAGGCTCACGAGGTGCGGAAACGCCTTCGCGGCCGGCATGCCGGCGGCTGCCGCGAGATCGCGCAATGGCAGCGCACGGCCCGCCGAGACGAGCGCGAGCAGCAGTTCGCCCGTGCTGTCGAGCGCGTTGATGCCGCGCTGCGCCTTCGTGTCGTCGGCGAGCGCGGGCGGCATGCGCTGCGTGGCCGGCGGCATGCCCGGCGCGACCGGCGGTGCGTCGCGTCCCGCGTCGAGCGCCGCGGTGGCTTGCCGTGCCGCATCGCGCAGCGCCGTCGCGATCGGGCCGTCCCAGCCGACGTCGATCGAGCCGCTCGAACCGATCACCGTCAACGCGAGTTGCAGGCGGCCGTCCGCGTCCAGCACCGGCACGCACATCGCGCTGACGCCGGGGCTCGGGCGATCCACGCCGCGCTCGATCCCGCGCGCGCGGATCGCGTCGAGTTCGGCCTGCCACGCGCGGGCGTCGGACGGGGGCTGGTCGCCTTCCGCGCCGGCGAGCGTGGCGCCGGCGCCGGCCTGGCTGGCCGCCATCGCGTCGAGCTGGGCGGGGTCGCCGAACGCGCGGAACACCCGGCCGGTCGCCGTCGTGTCGAGCGACATGACGGACCCGACGTGCAGGTTCACGTGCAGCGGATAGCCGCCGTGCTCGATGCGCACGATCGTGGGCCCGAGCGCGCCCGGCACCGACAGCGCGACGCTCAGGCCGACCGCTTCCGCGAGTCGCGCCGCGTGCGGCAGCGCCGCGCGATAGGCCGGCTGGCGCTCGATCGACATCAGCCCGAGCCGCAGCGACAGCGGCCCCGGCTCGTAGTTGCCGGTGAGCGCGTCGCGCTTCACGAGCGCGAGCCGCGTCAGGCTGACGAGATAGGTGTGCGCCTGCGCGGTCGACAGGTCGGCCGCGGCCGCCAGCTCCGACAGCCCGAGCGGCTTGCGCCGGCGCGCGAGCGCGTCGAGCAGCCGGCCGCCGACCTCGACGCTCTGGATCCCGCGCTGCGCCTTGGGCGGCGCGTCGTCTGCGCTGACTTCGTGGTTCTGCACGCGATGATTCTTCCGTTGACGAAACCCCGCATGGTATCCGACGCCATTTGACGCGCCAGCCCGCAGGTTTACCCGTATTAGACAATAGCAAGCGACTTTGTCATTGACAAATAATCGGCACGGGAAGATGATCCGCTCATTCCCCTCAACACATGGCTCGCAGCCACGGAACGCAACATGGCCAAAGCATTCGCCTCCCAAGCCGATCTGGAAGAGAAGAAAGTCACCTGGACGCAGCTGTCCGAGAACGCGTACGCATACACCGCCGAAGGCGACCCGAACTCGGGCGTGATCATCGGCGACGACAGCGTGCTGATCGTCGACACGACCGCGACGCCCGCGATGGCGCAGGACCTGATCGCGAAGATCCGCAGCGTGACCGACAAGCCGATCAAGCACGTCGTGCTGTCGCATTACCACGCGGTGCGCGTGCTCGGCGCGTCCGCGTATTTCGACGAAGGCGCGCAGCACGTGATCGCGAGCCGCGGCACCTACGAAATGATCGTCGAGCGCGGCGAGGCCGACATGAAGTCGGAGATCGAGCGGTTCCCGCGGTTGTTCGCGGGCGTCGAGACGGTGCCGGGCCTGACCTGGCCGACGCTCGTGTTCGAGCGCGAGATCACGCTGTTCCTCGGCAAGCTCGAGGTGAAGATCATGCACGTCGGCTCGGGCCACACGAAGGGCGACACGATCGTCTGGCTGCCGTCGCAGAAGGTGCTGTTCTCGGGCGACCTGGTCGAGTACGACGCGGCCTGCTATTGCGGCGACGCGCAGCTCGAACAGTGGCCGGCCACGCTCGAGGCGCTGCGCGCGCTCGGCGCGGAAAAGCTCGTGCCGGGCCGCGGCCCCGCGCTGCTGAATCCGGCCGAAGTGAACAAGGGCCTCGACTACACGAAGGACTTCGTGACGACGCTGCTCGCGCAGGGCCGCAAGGCCGTCGAGCGCAAGCTCGACCTGAAGGCGTCGATGGCGCTCACGCGCGAAGCGATGGATCCGAAGTTCGGCCACGTGTTCATCTACGAGCACTGTCTGCCGTTCGACGTGTCGCGCGCATACGACGAGGCGAGCGGCATCACGCATCCGCGCATCTGGACCGCGCAGCGCGACAAGGAAATGTGGGACGCGCTGCAGGACTGAGCGGGTCACGGCGGCGGGGCGTCCGGGCGGGCGCCGCGCCGTTTTCCTGACGGCGCCTGAGCGGCGGCCGCATCGCGCGGCGGTTCAGGGAGCCGACTTCCGATCTCACAAGAAAGCCGGGCGCATGCACGCCCGCGGAGACTGCTGCGCGCGCGAATCGCGCGGCCCGTTTGGAGAGAGACATGCCCCAATCGCTTCCCGCCGAAGCGACGATCGCGCACGCGAGTGCCGCGTCGTCTTCCGTCCACGAATCCGCGTCGGCACCGGCTGCCGGCGACGCGCTGCTGTTCCGCAAGATCGCGTGGCGGATCGTGCCGTTCCTGTTCCTCTGCTACGTCGTGTCGTTCCTCGACCGCATCAACATCGGCTTCGCGCAGTTGCAGATGAAGCACGACCTCGGCTTCAGCGATGCGATGTACGGCCTCGGCGCCGCGGTGTTCTACGTCGGCTACGTGTTCTGCGAGGTGCCGAGCAACCTGCTGCTCGCGCGCTTCGGCGCGCGCCGCACGTTCACGCGGATCATGCTGCTGTGGGGCATCGCGTCGACCGCGATGATGTTCGTGTCGCAGCCGTCGCATTTCTACGTGCTGCGTTTCCTGCTCGGCGTGTTCGAGGCAGGTTTCTTTCCGGGCATCGTGCTGTACCTGACCTACTGGTTCCCGGCGAACCGCCGCGCGGCGGCGATCTCGGTGTTCTTCGCGGGTGTCGCGGTGGCGGGCGTGCTCGGCGGCCTGATGTCGGGCTGGATCATGCGCGACATGAGCGGCGTGCTCGGGCTGCACGGCTGGCAATGGATGTTCGCGATCGAAGGCGCGCCGGCGATCGTGTTCGCATGCTTCGCGTTCACGTACCTGGTCGACCGGCCGCAGGACGCAGCGTGGCTCACGTCCGACGAAAAGGCGCGCGTCGCGGCGCTGTGCAACGATGGCCGTGCGCATGGCGCACACGATAAGCGCAGCCTGGTCGCCGCGCTCGCGAACCCGCGCGTCTACCTGTTCGCGTTCATCTATTTCTCGCTGACCTGCGCATCGCTGACGCTCAACTTCTGGATGCCGCTGATGATCCGCGATTTCGGCGTGACCGACGTCGTGTCGGTGAGCCTCTACACGGTCGTGCCGAACGCGGTCGGCGCGGTCGGGCTGATCCTGATCGCCCGCCATTCCGACCGCACCGGCGAGCGCCGCAAGCACTTCGCGTGCTGCACGATCGGCGGCGGGCTGGCCCTCGCGGCGCTGACGCTGCACCTGCACAGCTTCGCGGCGATGCTCGCGTGCCTGTCGATCGCGGCGACGCTGATCTTCGCCGCGTTGCCGATCTTCTGGGCCGTGCCGACCCGCTACCTGTCCGGCAACGCGGCCGCGGCCGGGATCGCGCTGATCAGCAGCATCGGGATCACGAGCGGCATCGTCAGCCCGTGGGTGATCGGGCTGATCCGCACGCGCACCGGCAGCATGGATCTCGCCGTGTACCTGCTGGCCGCGCTGCTCGCGCTGAGCGGCGCCGCGCTGATGCTCGGCGTGAAGGGCGAACCCGCACGCCGCGCCTGAATCGCGGCCGGGCGCTGCCGGCGGGCGGCGGCGACCGGCGCTGCATTTCCTGTCAGCACCGTATCCGCATCCATCGAGGAGACGATCGATGTCAGCCCCCCTTCAAGCGGACGCCGCGCAGGCGGTTGCGTCCGGTTCCCGTGCGCCGGCGTCGGACCACGACGCGCTGTACCGTCGTATCGGCGCGCGGATCGTGCCGTTCCTGTTCATCTGCTACATCGTGTCGATCCTCGACCGCAGCAACATCGGCTTCGCGCAGTTGCAGATGCGGCAGGATCTCGGCCTGACCGATGCGATGTACAGCCTCGGCGCGGTGCTGTTCTTCGTCGGCTACGTGCTGTTCGAGGTGCCGAGCAACGCGCTGCTGCGCCGCTTCGGCGCGCGCCGCACGTTCGCGCGGATCATGGTCCTGTGGGGCGCGGTGTCGGTCGCGATGATCACCGTCGACAGCGCGAAGCACTTCTACGTACTGCGCTTCCTGCTCGGGCTGTTCGAGGCCGGCTTCTTCCCGGGCGTCGTGTTCTACCTGACCTACTGGTATCCGGCGCGCCGGCGCGCGTCGGTGCTGTCGATCTTCTATGCGGGCGTCGCGGTGGCCGGGATGGTCGGCGGGCTGCTGTCGGGCTGGCTGATGCGCGCGATGTCGGGCGTGCTCGGGCTGCACGGCTGGCAGTGGATGTTCGCGATCGAGGGCGCGCCCGCGATCCTGCTCGGCGTGATCGCGTGGTTCTGGCTGTGCGACCGCCCCGATCAGGCGCGCTGGCTGTCCGACGACGACCGCCAGCGGCTCGCGGCCGACCTGGCCGCCGACCGGGCGGAGGCGCCCGCGCATGCAGCGTCGTCGCTGCGGCAGGTGCTCGCCGCGCCGCGCACCTGGCTGTTCGCATTCATCTATTTTTCGCTGACGACGGCGCTGTTGATGCTGCTGTTCTGGATGCCGCTGATGATTCGCGAATTCGGCATTCACGACGTCGTGCACATCAGCCTGCTGTCGATCGTGCCGAACGCGATCGGCGCGGCCGGCCTGATCGCGATCGCGCGGCGCTCCGACCGCAAGCGCGAGCGTCGCCGGCACTTCGCCGCGTGCGCATTCGGCGGCGCGGTGGCGCTCGCGTTGCTGACGCTGCACTTGCCGAGCATCGTCGCGATGATGGCGCTGCTGTCGATCGCGGCGATGCTGATCTTCGCCGCGCATCCGGTGTTCTGGGCCGTGCCGTCCGCGTATTTCTCGGGCGCCGGCGCGGCGGGCGGGATCGCGCTGATCAGCAGCATCGGCGTATCGAGCGGGATGATCACGCCGTGGATCGTCGGGGTGATCCGCACCCGTACCGGCAGCATGGATGCGGCGATGCTGATGATCGCGGGATTGCTGGCCGCGTGCGCGGTCGCGATGCTGCTCGGCGTGCGGGCGACCGCGCGCGACGCGGCGCCCGTGGCGCGTTGATCGCGTGATGCGTCGACGCGGCGCGCGTACGACGGGGTGGGCGGCCAGGACGGGCGCGAGCCCGTTGTCGGCGGGAACGCGCACTAGGCCCGATACACCTCGATCCGGTTGCGGCCGCGCTCCTTCGCGACATACAGCGCCTTGTCGGCCCGCGACAGCGCCTGGTACGCGCCGAAGTCGGACGTCCGCATCGCGTCGATGCCGATGCTGACGGTCAGCACGAGCGGCTGATCCTCGTGCACGAGCCGCGAATCGGCGACGCGCTGCTGCACGCGCAGCGCGAGCGCGCACGCCGCGTCGATCCCGGTGTGCGGCAGCACGATCGCGAATTCCTCGCCGCCGATGCGCCCGACGATGCCGTCCGTCCCGATCTCCGCGAGCAGCAGCCGCGCGAAATGCCGGAGCGCGCGATCGCCGAGCGGATGGCCCCAGCGGTCGTTCAGCGCCTTGAAGTGATCGAGGTCGAGCATCAGCACCGCGGCGTCCTGGCCGGTCGCGCGCACGCCGCGCAACGCGGCTTCGCTATGCCGCATGAACGCGTGGCGGTTGGACAGCTGGGTCAGGTGATCGGTCGTCGCCATCCGGTGCAGTTCGGTCTCGATGTGCTTGCGCTCGGTCGCATCCGTGATGAAGCCATGCCAGACCGTGCCGCCGTCCGGCGTGCGTTGCGGGCGCGCGTCGCCTTCGCGCCAGCGCATTCCCTGGTCCGGCAGCAGCACGCGGTATTCGAGCCGCCACGGCGCCAGGCGCTCCGCCGACACCCGCAGCGACTGACGGTAGGCAACCAGGTCGGCAGGATGAATCCGGGTTTCGACCGCATCCGCGTCGCGGGCGATCTGCTCGGGCGTCAGTTCGTAGATGTCGCGTGCGCCCGCGCTCGCGTACGAAAAGAACCGGCGGCCGTCGGCGGTCTGCCGCAGTTGGAACACGAGGCCCGGCACCTGGTCGGTCAGGCTCGTCACGAGCGTGACGGAGTCGCTCAACCGGCCGGCGAGTTCGCGCAGCGCGGTGATGTCCGTGGTCGTGCCGACCATGCGCAGCGCGCGCCCGTGGCTGTCGCGGGCGATGACCTTGCCGCGGCTGCAGATCCATTTGTACGTGCCGTTCTTGCAGCGGATGCGGTGTTCGACCGCATAGCTGTCGGTCCGGCTTTCGAAGTGCGCGAGCATCGCGGCTTTCACGCCGGCGACGTCGTCCGGGTGCAGCCGTTCGTATGCATCCTCGATCCGGCTCGTCAGTTCATCGGGCGCATATCCGAGCAGCGCCTTCCAGGCTGCCGAGTAATGGATCTCGCCGGTTTCGACGTTGCGATCCCACACGCCGGTGCCGCTTTCGTTCAGCGCCAGCGTGGTCAGCGCGCTGTGTTCCTCGACGACGCCGAGCCGTTCGCGCAGCGCGGCTTGCGCGTTCGCGCGGCCGATCGCGCGTTCCGCCAGTGTCGCCAGGTCGTGCAGGAAAGCGCGCTGCGCGGCGTCGAGCGTCAGGCCGGTGCTGCCGGCGACGCATAGCGCGCCCAGCGCGCTGCCGTCGGGCGCGAGCAGCTCGCAGGCCGCGACGACGTGCGGCGCGTCATTCGGGAGGTCGCCCGCGGCGGGCATGATGAAGCGTCGGCCGGCCGCCGCAGCGGGCGCGGCACGCGACGGGAAACGCATGGCAGGAAGCGTGGCGGGCAGCGTTCCGTCGGACGCCGCCACGCGCTGCGCGCCGGCTTCGGCGGACGCGATGAACGCACCGGCCGTGCCGAAATGCGCGCGGGCGAGACGGCACACGGTGTCGAGTTCGGGCAACGGCGCAAGCGCCGGTCGATCGTCGGCGGGAGCGCGACAGGAGCCGGGCGTGTCGCCGGTCCCGGTGGTGAACATACGGAACCGCATGGTCGAAATCCGCGACGGTCGATTGCGCCGATGATCGGACGAATGCCGGAGGGCGCTGCTTCGGAGGCTGAGATCGTAGAGCTTATCGTCGCGAGGAATGCGTGGCAAGCAAGGGCGAAACCGGGTGGGTGGGCGGCGAGTTTGGGGCGTGGAGAAGCAGCGTAGAGAGGCCGCGTAGAGAAGCAGCGCAGAGAAGCAGCGCAGAGAAGCAGCGCAGAGAAGCAGCGCAGAGAAGGGCCGCTTCAGGCATCCTGAATGAATGCGCGGGCAAACCGGCAAGCGCCGGCTTCGCAGTTCGATCGTGCGGAAGCCGGCGCCTTTCGGCAGATCAATGCGTACGCAGGATTGCGCCGCGCGACGTCACGCGACGGGAATCGGGTTGTCGACAACGAAGCGGTTGAACTCGCCGACGAACGCGTGCTCGTTCGGCCCCGCGTTGTCGCGCAATGGCTTCGCCGCTTCGACGACGACTTCGGTGGTGGCGGTCTCGAGCAGCGCCAGCGTCTCGGCGACGAACGCATCGACCGGCATCGCGCGCGGATCGCCGCTCTTGTGCACGAGGTCGGTGTCGACCCACGGCGGCGCGATTTCCAGCACGCGCACGCGCGTGTCGCGCAGCATGAAACGCTGCGACAGCGTGTACGAATGGATCGCGGCCTTCGTCGCCGAATACAGCGCGGCCGACGCGAGCGGCACGTACGCGAGCACCGAGCTGTTGTTGATGATCGTCGCGTCCGGCTGCCGCTTCAGGTGTTCGACGAACGCCGCGCTGACGCGCACCGGGCCGAGCAGGTTCGTCTCGACGAGGCGCACGGCCTGTTCGTCGTCGAGCGGCCCGGACGCATCGTCGAACGGCATGATGCCCGCGTTGTTGATCACGACGTTCAGCGCCGGGTAGCGGTCGATCAACCGCGCCGCGACCGCTCGGATCTGCGCGGCATCGCCGACGTCGAGCTCGATCGTGTCGATGTTCGGATACTGCCGCGCGATCTCGTCGAGCAGCTTCGTGCGCCGGCCGGCGACGACGACCTTGTTGCCCAGGTCGTCGAGCGCAATCGCCAGCGCACGGCCGATCCCGGACGTGCCGCCAGTGATGAGGATGGTATTGCCGTCGAGTTTCATGACGATGCACCTCAGCGGGCGGCCGCATAGCGCGGCGCCGGCGAATCGGTCGACAGATGCGGCGCCATCGTGCGGCGCGCGGCCTCGAACGCATCCCATTCGTCGGCCGCGTGCAGCGACGGAATCGTCACGAGTTCGCGGCGGTCGAAGCCGACCAGCGCCGCGTCGACCAGGTCGGACGCCGGCATCACGATCTCCTTCGGCAGATGTTCGAGCGGCAGGCCGCCGGTCTGCCAGAAGTCGGTGGCCGTCGCGCCGGGCAGCACGGCCTGCACCTGCACGCCGTGGTCCGCGAGTTCGTGATGCAGCGACTGGCTGAACGCGAGCACGAATGCCTTGCTGCCGCCATAGACGCCATTGAGCGTTTCCGGCGACAGCGCGACGATCGACGAGATGTTGATCACGGCACCGCGGCCGCGCGCGACGAAGCCGGGCACGGCTGCATAGGTCAGGCGCGTGAGCGCGGTCACGTTCAGGTCGAGCAGCCGCGTCATCGCGTCGACGTCGCTGTCGAGCAGCGGCGTGTGCGTGCCGACGCCCGCGTTGTTGACGAGCAGCGTGATGCTCGCGTCCTGCTTCAGCTTCGCTTCGACGGCGGCGAGCGCCGCGCGGTCGTTGAGGTCGGCGCCGACGATCTCGACGCTGCGCTGCGTGTCGTTCGTGATGCGCTCGGCGAGCGCGGCCAGCCGGTCGCGGTTGCGCGCGACCAGGATCAGGTCGTAGCCGCGGCGCGCGAGGCGGTCCGCATAGATCGCGCCGATGCCGGACGATGCGCCGGTGATGACGGCGGTACCGCGATGTGCTTCAGTCATGATGTCGCTCCGTGTCGAGGAAAGGGTGAGTGCGTGAAGGCATTCTGGCCTCGAATCGCGGCGACACAAATGACGTAGATGGGTATGATTCAGGACATCGGGTGCCGATCGTGCCGCCCGCCACCGGAGACACGCATGCACCGCATCGGCTTTCTGATCAGCGACGGCTTCCAGATCATGGCGCTCGCCACACAGTCGGTGTTCGAGTACGCGAACCTGGCCGCGGGCGAACCGTTCTACGTGATGGACAACTATTCCGTCGAGGGTGGCGACGTGCGCTCGTCGCTCGGGTTGTCGGTCGCGACGCGCGCGCTCAGCGGCCGGGTCGACGTCGATACGTGGATCGTCGCGGGCGTCAACGATCCGCTCGCATCGCCGGCGCCGGCCGGCGTCGTCGCGTTCCTGCGGCGCGCGAACGCGCGCGCGCGGCGGGTCGCCGGCATCTGCACGGGCGCGTTCGTGCTCGCCGAGGCCGGGCTGCTCGCGCAGCGCCGCGCGACGACGCACTGGGCGTACGGCCGCGAGATGCAGAAGCACTTTCCGGACATTCGTGTCGAGGAGGACCGGATCTACATCGTCGACGGCCCGATCTGGACGTCGGCCGGGATGACGGCCGGCCTCGACCTGACGCTCGCGATGGTGGAGAAGGATCTCGGCGCGGACGCCGCGCGCTCGGTCGCGCGCAAGCTCGTGATGCACCAGCGCCGCTCGGGCGGGCAGTCGCAGCATTCGGAAATGCTGGAGCTCGCGCCGAAATCGGACCGGATCCAGAACGCGCTCAACTATGCGCGGCAGAACCTCGGCCGCGCGCTGACCGTCGAGGAACTGGCCGACGCCGTCCACCTGAGTCCGCGCCAGTTCAGCCGCGTGTTCACGCTGGAAACCGGGCAGTCGCCGGCGAAGGCGATCGAGCGGCTGCGGCTCGAGGCCGCGCGGCTGATGATCGAGCAGAGCCGGCACTCGCTCGACGTGATCGCGAAGGAGAACGGTTTTCGCGACCGGCGCCACCTGCGCGACGCGTTCGTGCGCGGTTTCGGCGTGCCGCCGCAGGCGGTGCGGCGCGACGCGCGGGTAGACGAGCGCGAATCGGCCTGACGCGCGAGCCGCCAGCGCGGGTCGGGAAAATCGCGCAGAATCTCCCGCATTCCTCGCGAGGAGACACCATGCACGCCGCCCCGTTCAACATTGCGATTCCCGATCGCGCGCTCGACGACCTGCGTCGGCGCCTGCGCGACATGCGCGCACCGCTGCTGACGCCCGCCGACCCGTGGCAGCAGGGTGTGGATGGCGCGTGGCTGCGCGAACTGGTCGCGTACTGGGCCGAGCGCTTCGACTGGCGTGCGGCGGAGCGCGCGCTGAACAGGCTGCCGCAGTTCGTCGCGGACGCAGGCGGGCAACGCGTGCATTTCATCCATCGGCGCGGGGCGGGGCCGAAGCCGTATCCGCTCGTCATCACGCACGGCTGGCCGGGCTCCGTATTCGAGTTCGACGCGCTGATCGATCGCCTGTGCGATCCGGCCGCGTTCGGCGGCGATCCGCACGACGCGTTCGACGTCGTCGCGCCGTCGCTTCCGGGCTTCGCGTTCTCGCCCGCGCCCGCGGCGCCCGGCATGTCGGCATTTCAGGTCGCCGACAGTTGGGCGGCGTTGATGTCCGGGCTCGGATATCGCCGCTTCGGCGCGCAAGGCGGCGATCTCGGCGCAGGCGTGTCGATTGCGCTCGGCGCGCGACATCCCGACGTGGTGGACGGCATTCATCTGAACTACCTGCCCGGCAGCTACGAGCCTCCGGCCGACGCGGCTTCGCCGCTCACCGAGGACGAACGGGCCTTCGTGACGCAGCGCGGAGAGTGGGCCGCGCTGGAGGGCGGATACGCGCATGTGCACATGACGAAGCCGCAGACGCTGGCCGTCGCGCTCAACGACTCGCCGGCCGGGCTGGCCGCGTGGATCGCCGAGAAATTCCGCGCGTGGAGCGATTGCGACGGCGACGTCGCGCGGCGGTTTTCGCACGACACGCTGCTGACCGGCATCTCGCTCTACTGGTTTACCGGCAGCATCGGCTCGGCAATGCAGATGTATTGGGAAAACCGGCTGCAGCCGATGCGCTTCGCGGCCGGGGAACGCGTAGCGGTGCCCGTCGCGTTCGCGCGCTTTCCGAAGGAAATCAGCCGCCCGCCGCGCAGCTGGCTCGAACGGGTGTTCGACGTCGTGCAGTGGGCCGACATGCCGAGCGGCGGGCATTTTGCCGCGATGGAAGAACCGGACCTGCTGGCCGGCGATATTCGCCGATTTTTCCGGCGTTTTCGGTAAGGCACCGGGAGGCGGCGTCGCTGGCGAAGTGCGCCGGCGGCCATCCGCGCGCAGGCGCGTGCCGGCACCGTGCGGATCGTGACGCGACGCTCTCGCCTGTTTATCGCATGACTTATCGCGTAACAAACGGCGCCGCATCGTGCGGCGCGGTACGCGCATGCTTGCGCTGGCGCAGCAGCGCGACGCGGCAATTCTCGCGCGCGGTCTCGCGGCCGTCGTCGTCGAGCAGCACCAGGTCGCCGCGCATCACGTTGAGCGTGATCACGTCGTCGCCGGGCGCGCCGAGCGTTTCCGGCGTGTGCACCGACCCCGCCGGTTCGAGCACCGTCGAGCCGGCCTGCGCGACCCATTCGTACTCGCGGTAGCGCCACGCACCCTGCAGCGTATGGACGAACACCTCGCCGTCGTGGCGATGGCGCGGCAGCGTGCCGCCGGCCGGCATCTTCAGCAGCGCGGTCAGCGTGTCTTCCGCCGCATTGATATGCAGATACTTGATCGCGAGCCCCGGCAGGTCGGCGCTCATCGGCAGCCACGGCAGCGCGTCGCCGGGCAGGCACGAAATCGGCGGCAGGTCGGTGGAGAGCGGGGCGGACGGCTGCGTCATGGCGGAGGGAGAGCGGAAACGGGGAAGTGCGCATTATCGCAGAGCGCGAGCGGGCGGGAGCCACGGCCGCGGCCGGACGCCAGCGCGGGCGAAGCCTGAACCGGGCTATGCGGCGGCGCTGTCGTCGCCCGGCTGCGGCGCCGCATGCGCGGCTTCCAGGCAAGACTGGAACAGCAGCGCCGCCCGCGACGGCCGCGGCGAGCGCCGCAGCAGGCTCACGAACCGGCACCGGTAGTTGAAGCGGTGCGGCGCGATCGGCTGCATCAGCCCCTTGTTTTCGAAGCTCTCCGCGTAATGGTCGGGCAGGAAGCCGAGATAGCGGCCGGACAGGATCAGCGTCGCGATCGATTCCTGGTCCGACGCCGTCGCGCTGCGCGTGAGCTTCGCGCGATGGCTCAGTTCCATGTTCGGCGAATGGAAGCCGAGCCCGGCGAACGCATGGTTGCGGATCGTCGTCCACGTGAGCTTGCCGTGCGGCGCGTCGAACAGCGGGTGCTGGCGGCCGCAGTACAGCAGCATCCGCTCGTCGAACAGTTCCGAATACACGAGGCTGCCCGAGCTGCGGTGCGCGGGGATGATCCCGACCTGATAGCTGCCGTCGATGATCCCGCGCTCGACCTCGTTGATCGACGCGACATGCAGGTTCAGCGCGACGTCGGGCGCCTCGTCCGCGAACTGGCGGATCGCGTCGCGGAGCCGCGCCTGCGGGTTGGTGGCGGTCTTGTCGAACACGGCGACGTGCAGTTCTCCGCCCATCTTGTCGTGAATGCCGTCGATCCTGCTGCGAAATGCCTCCATCGACGCGAGTAGGCGCAGGGTTTCCTCGTAGACGGTCTGCCCCTCGGCGGTCAGCGTGAAGCCGGCGCGGCCGCGTCGGCACAGCACGAGGCCGAGGCGCGTTTCCAGATCCTTCACGTGCCGGCTGATCGTCGAGATGCCGATATTCAGCTCGAGTTCGGCCGCCGCCATCCCGCCGCACTGCACGACGCCCTTGAAGACCCGCAGCAGCCGCAGATCCATGTCGCTGAGCTGCCCGAGCAGCGCGCGGCTCTTCGGTTTCTTTGCTTGCATAGATGAGCAAGTGAACATTGATATTGCGATATTGAAGAGACTAATTGTCGTCCCGACAATGCGCAACATCAACACAAGAAGGAGGGGCGCGCCGCGCCGACCGACATGACCGATACGACCATCGCCAAGCAGCAGGAAGAGACGAACCTCCGCACCGACGCCGCATGGCTCGACGCCCACTGGATGCCGTTCACGGCGAACCGCCAGTTCAAGTCCGATCCGCGCATGATCGTGTCGGCGAAGGGCGCGTATTACACGGATGGCGAAGGCCGCAAGATCTTCGACGGCCTGTCGGGCCTGTGGTGCACGGGCCTCGGTCACGGCCGCACGGAAATCACGGAAGCCGTGAGCCGCCAGGTCGCGCAGCTCGACTACGCGCCGGCGTTCCAGTTCGGTCATCCGAAGTCGTTCGAGCTCGCGAACAAGATCAAGGACCTGACGCCGGCCGGCCTCGACTACGTGTTCTTCACCGGCTCGGGCTCGGAAGCGGCCGACACGTCGCTGAAAATGGCCCGCGCGTACTGGCGCGCCAAGGGCAAGGGCACGAAAACGCGCCTGATCGGCCGCGAGAAGGGCTATCACGGCGTGAACTTCGGCGGCATCTCGGTCGGCGGGATCGGCGCGAACCGCAAGCTGTTCGGCCAGGGCATCGACGCCGATTTCCTGCCGCACACGCAGCTCGCGGAAAACCGGTTCTCGCGCGGGATGCCGGAAAACGGCGCCGACCTGGCCGACCGCCTGCTCGACCTGATCACGCTGCACGACGCGTCGAACATCGCGGCCGTGATCGTCGAGCCGTTCTCCGGCTCGGCGGGCGTGGTGATCCCGCCGAAGGGCTATCTGAAGCGCCTGCGCGACATCTGTACCGCGCACGACATCCTGCTGATCTTCGACGAAGTCATCACGGGTTTCGGCCGTGCCGGCGCGATGACGGGCGCCGACGCGTTCGGCGTGGTGCCGGACATCATGAACTTCGCGAAACAGGTGACGAACGGCGTGCAGCCGCTCGGCGGCGTGATCGCGACGAAGGAAATCTACGACACGTTCATGGCCGCGGGCGGCCCCGAGTACATGCTCGAGTTCCCGCACGGCTACACGTATTCGGCGCACCCGGTCGCGTGCGCGGCCGGCGTCGCGGCGCTCGACCTGCTCGTGAAGGAAGACGCGGTGGCCCGCGTGCGCGATCTCGCGCCGCATTTCGAGGCGGCCGTGCACGGGCTGAAGGGCCAGCGCCATATCACCGACATCCGCAACTACGGGCTGGCGGCCGGCCTGACGATCGCGGCGCTGCCGGGCGAGCCGGCACGGCGCCCGTACGAGATCGCGATGCGCTGCTGGGCGAAGGGCTTCTACGTGCGCTACGGCGGCGACACGATCCAGCTCGCGCCGCCGTTCATCGCCGAGAAGCGCGAGATCGACAACCTCGTGAACGCGCTGTCCGATGCGCTGAACGAAGTGGACTGAGCCGCGGCCCTTTTCCCGCGACAACCGAATTCACGAAAGAGCCTGAACGATGAAACACGACAGCAATGTGACCTCCACCCTCGGCCACCTGATCGACGGCAAGCGCGTCGACGGCGGCAGCCGCGTCCAGCCGGTGTTCGACCCGGCCACCGGCGAATCGCACAAGAGCGTCGCGCTCGCCGACAAGCTGACCGTCGAAGCCGCGATCGCGTCCGCGCAGGCCGCGTTCCCGGCGTGGCGCAATACGCCGCCGCTGAAGCGCGCGCGCGTGATGAGCCGCTTCAAGACGCTGCTCGAGGAGCATGCGGACGAACTGTGCGCGCTGATTACCGCCGAGCACGGCAAGGTGCTCGCCGACGCGATGGGCGAACTGCAGCGCGGGATCGAGAACGTCGAATACGCGTCCTACGTGCCCGAGCTGCTGAAGGGCGAGCACAGCAAGAACGTCGGCCCCGCGATCGATTCGTGGAGCGAATTCCAGGCGCTCGGCGTGGCCGCCGGCATCACGCCGTTCAACTTCCCGGTGATGGTGCCGCTGTGGATGTGGCCGATGGCCGTCGCGTGCGGCAACGCGTTCGTGCTGAAGCCGTCCGAGCGCACGCCGTCGTCGACGCTGCGCATGGCCGAGCTCGCGCTCGAGGCCGGCCTGCCGCCGGGCGTGCTGAACGTCGTGAACGGCGACAAGGAAGCCGTCGACACGCTCCTGACCGACCCGCGCGTGAAGGCGGTGAGCTTCGTCGGCTCGACGCCGATCGCCGAATACATCTACTCGACCGGCTGTGCGCACGGCAAGCGCGTGCAGGCGCTCGGCGGCGCGAAGAACTTCGCGGTCGTGATGCCCGACGCCGACATCGGCAACGCGGTGAACGCGCTGATGGGCGCCGCGTACGGCTCGTGCGGCGAGCGCTGCATGGCGATTCCGCTGGTCGTCGCGATCGGCGAGGAAACCGGCGACAAGGTGGTCGAAGGCCTGCAGGCCGAGATCGCGAAGATGAAGGTCGGCCCGGGCAACGGGGCCGGCGTCGACATGGGGCCGCTCGTCACGCAGCAGCATTTCGAGAAGGTGACGGGTTTCGTCGAGGCGGGCGTGGCGGCCGGCGCGACGCTCGTCGTCGACGGCCGCGGCGTGAAGGTCGACGGCCACGACGGCGGCTACTACCTCGGCCCGTGCCTGTTCGACAACGTGAAGCCCGGCATGCCGATCTATCAGCACGAGATCTTCGGGCCGGTGCTCGGCGTGATCCGCCTGAAGTCGCTCGACGAGGCGATGGCGCTGATCGACGCGCACGAATACGGCAACGGCACGTGCCTGTTCACGCGTGACGGCGAAGCGGCGCGCTACTTCAGCGACAACATCCAGATCGGCATGGTGGGCATCAACGTGCCGCTGCCGGTGCCGGTCGCGTACCACTCGTTCGGCGGCTGGAAGCGCTCGCTGTTCGGTGATCTCCACGCGTACGGCCCGGATGCGGTGCGGTTCTATACGAAGCGCAAGACGATCACGCAGCGCTGGCCGTCGGCCGGCGTGCGCGAAGGGACGGTGTTCAGCTTCCCGTCGAACCGCTGACGCGCTGACGCGCGATCGGGCCGCAACGCGACGCGCGCCGCTCGGCGTGTGTCGCCACGCGGCCCGCGCAAGAGCGCACGAGCCCGCCCCGGTCGACGATCGGGGCGGGCCTTTTTACATGTGCGGCGGTCGTGCCGACGCTGAAGACGGGGAAAGAACGCTTACGGCGCGACCACGTGCCACATGTTCTTGAAGTTGTCGCCGTTGCGGTCGCCCTGTTTCATGTCCTTCGCGAAGAAGTACAGCGGCTTGCCCTTGTAGGCCCATTGCGGGCTGCCGTCGTCGCGCTTGACGATCGTGTAGGGGCCGACCGGGACGTCGGTCGCGCTGGCCTTGTACGGCGGCCAGAAGGACTCGCATTGGCCCTTGCATGCGCTGGTGCCGGCGTTGGGCTTGTCCTGGTCGAAGGTGTAGACGGTCATTCCGTTCGCGGCGACGAGCGCGCCGTTTTCGACCTTGGTGATCGAGCCTTGCGCCGAGGCCGAAACGGACGCCATGGCGAGCAGGGCGGAGCTGACGAGCAGCACGGCTTTCATGATTACCTCCTTGTAGTCCGGTGGGCGGCGCGCTCGCGCGCACGGCCGGGCGTGCGCGCGAGCGCGGGGAATGGTGCCGGAACGCGGCGCCGTGGCCGCCGGTGCGAGCGACGCGAAGTCGAATGACGGCGGAACGGACCCGCTTCATTCACCATAGGCGGTTTTTCGCGGGGCTGCGAGAAGAACCGGGGGCGCATCGGCGGCGCGTAGGCGTCGCGCAACGTCGCGGCGGTCGTGCGCGCGCAGCGGGATTCGACATCCGTCCCCGCAGCAGCGCCAAGCGGCACCGCGTGTGCTGCGTGCATCAACGCCGCGCGCGATGGGGCGGTGCGACGCCCCGCGATCACGCGCGCCGTCGGCGAGCATCGACTCGGACAACGGCTCGCCGGGCAGCGCGACGGCGATGCCTGTGCGATCGCGGCGCACGATATCGACTCCGCGACGGGCGGATTCAGGTCGGTCCGGTGGCTGTTGAATCGCGATTGCCGATCTCGTTGCGTTCGGCAACGGTGCCACGCCGTCAGCGAAACACCGGCGCCGACGCGAGCGCCGTCAGCACGGCCGGCATCGCGAGCGCGGCGGCGATCGTCTGGAACGCGGTGATGCCGGCCATCAGCGGCGCGTCGCCGCCGAGCTGGCGCGCCATGATGTACGACGAGGACGAAGTCGGCAGCGCCTGGAACAGCAGCGCGATGGTCAGCGCGGCATCGCCGAGCCCGAACAGGCGGCCGGCCGCGAGCGTGGCGAGCGGCATCGCCATGAACTTGAACGCCGACGCGATGCACATCGGCTGCATCCATCCGCGCGCCGCGTCGAACTTCAGTGCCGCGCCCACGCACAGCAGGCCGAGCGGCATCGATGCGGCGCCGAGCGCGCGCACGGCAGGTTCGACGGCGGCCGGAAACGCGAGGCCGGCGGCCTGCATCGCGATCCCCAGCGCGCATCCGACGACGAGCGGATTCGACAGGATCTGGCGCACGAGCGCCCACGCGCCGAGCCGCGTGTCGCCGTAGCGCGCGAACACCAGCACGCACATCAGGTTCACGGTCGGCACGATCGCCGCGACGCACACGGCCGCGAGCGCGATGCCGTGCGCGCCGAACAGTCCGGCGGCGAGGGCGGTGCCGACATAGTTGTTGAAGCGCACCGCGCCCTGGAACACCGACGTGAACCCGGCGCCGTCGACCTGCACGAACCGGCGGACCAGCAGAAGCAGCGCCGCGACGAGCACGGTCGAGCCGACCAGCGCCGCCGCGAGCGGCAAGACGGGCAGCGCTTGCAGCCGCGCAGTCGCGAGACCGTGCGCGAACAGCGCGGGCAGCAGCACGTAATAGCAAAGCCGCTCGGCGTGCGGCCAGAACGCATCGGCGATGAAGCCCGTGCGCCGCAGGCCGTGGCCGAGCGCGACCAGCAGCGCGACCGGCGCGAGCGCGAGCACGATCGGGCCGATCATCGACGCGCCTTCAGGCGACGCGGGCCGAACGGCCGGCGGGCGGCGCGGCGGAACGAAGCGGGAATCCATCCGGCGGGCAACATGGCGGCACGCAAGCGAAAGAGTGACGATGCCACCAAGTTAACACGCGCAAGCAGCAGGAATAATGGTGAATTATCGGGTGTTCAATGAGAAATTCTCATCGATGATGCGCTGACTTCGGCGGCCAGCGCACGTGCGAAACGCTCGGCCGGACGCGACTGGTGTTCGAGCAGCACGACCGCGCGGCCCATCTGCGGCTGGCCGAACGGCAAGCGCGTGACAGGCGGCAGCCGCGCGAGCGTCGCGTCGGGGAGCGCGACGATCGCCGCGCCGAGCCCGCGCGCCACCATCCGCGCGATCGTCTCCGCGCTGTCGAGCACCATCTCCTCGCGCACGCGCACGCCGATGCGGCGCAGCTCGGCGGCGATCATCCGGCCGGCCCACGCCTGCGCGTCGAAGCGGATGAACGGCAGCGCCTCGAGCAGCGTGCCCGCGTCGCGCTCCGCGTAGTGCGGCGGCGCGAGCAGCCAGAAGCGGTCTTCGTACAGCGTGGTCCACGTCAGTTCCGCCGGATGCGGGCGCACCGGGCGCGTCGTGATCGCCGCGTCGAGTTCGCCGGCCGCGACGCGGTTCGCCAGTTCGGCCGACATGCCGGCCGATACGTGCACGCGCAATGACGGGTGCGCATCGCGCAGCGCGAGCAGCGCATCGGGCAGCGGGCCGGACAGCGCGGTATGGATCGCGCCGATCCGCAGGCGGCCGACGAGCTTCTTCTCGTCGCTGAGCGCATCGGGAATCCGGTCGACCATCGCGAGCACCTGCTCGGCCTGCGCGACGAGGATCTTGCCGGCTTCGGTGAGTACCGGCTGGCGGCGCGAGCGGTCGAACAGCCGGACGTCGTATTCGCTTTCGAGCGTCTTGACCTGCAGGCTCACGGCGGACTGCGTGAGCCCGATCGCTTCGCCGGCGCGCGCGAAGGTGCGGTATCGGGCGATCGCGACCAGGGTTCTGAATGCGCGTAGTGACATGGGCTCGGTGAGAGGGGCGGCCGGGACCGGCACGCGGATTGCTCGATGATGCCGGAGGCGGTGCAGGGGCGACGTGCCGATTGCGCCGCCGACGCCGCCGACGGCCGCCGAAGCGGACGGGTGCGGCCGGCACGCTGCCGGACATCATGCCCGCGCGTGCGGAAACGGGCAACCGCGGCAGCGGCGGCATCGGCTGTGCGCGGCACAACGCGGCAGGACGCGGCAGAACGCGGCAGAACGCGGCAGAACGCACGGTGGGCCGCGTGCGGACCGGCCGGTGCGGGTTTTCGTGAATGGCATCGAGCCGGGCGGGCGCGCCCATCTGTGGACGCAGGATGAGCCGCGCTCGCGCGTGCCGCCCGCCCGCGTTTCATCGATACCTCGGGGCGACGCGTGCCGTCGCGTCGCCCCGACTCTTTGCGGAGGTAACGACGATGCCAGAGGACCCCGGTGAGGTTGCGCGCGCCAGCTATCGCGCGTATGTCGACAAGGACCGCGATGCGATCGAAGCGCTGATCGCGCCGGACTTCCATTTCACGAGCCCGCTCGACAACCGGCTCGATCGCGACGCGTATCTCGCGCGCTGCTGGCCGAACAGCGCGATGCTCGCCGGTTTCGAGTTCGTCGACGTCGCCGTGCACGGCGAATACGTGTTCGTCGTGTACGAAGCCGCGACGACCGCCGGCCGGCGGTTCCGGAATGCGGAGCGGTTGCGGGTCCGCGACGGCCGGATCGTCGAGGCCGAGGTGTATTTCGGCTGGTACGTGCCGCATCAGGCGCCCGATGGCGGGTTCATCGAATCGGGCGGTTGACGCGCGACGTGCAGCGGCAGGTCACACCCAGAGCCGGTACATCCAGAACGATTCGTCCTCGGCAAAGCGCCGCACGAACTCGGTTGGCGAGAAGCCCGTGATGCGCCGCGTCGCGCGGCTCAGGTGCGCCTGGTCGGCGAACCCTTCGTCCAGCGCGAGCGCGGCCCAGTCGACCGGTTGTCCGGCGTCCTGCCGGTCGCGCGCGGCGAAGAACACGCCTTCGGTGCGCACCAGCATTTGCCAGTCGCGCAACGAGCGCCCGCTGTACGCCTTGATGCGCCGTTCCACCTGGCGCGGGCTGTGGGTGTGCCGCCATTCGCGCGCGATCGACGCGAGACGCCCGACCCAGCTGCGCCCGGCATCGCGCAGCGACCACAGCGGCGACACGCTGCCGCGCAGCGCATGCCAGCGCGGCGCGAGGTGTCGGTCGAGCGCGGCCAGCGCGTCGTCGTCGTGCTCGGCACCGGCGAGCGCATCGAGCAGCGGCCGCCAGCTGTCGTCGAGGCATGCATGTGCATCGACGAAGGTGTCGTGGATCGTCGGCAACGCGACGCCGAACAGCGCGCGCGCAGCATCGGCATGCAGGCAGACGATGCCGCCTTGTCCGCCCGTCGGCGCCCAGCTCGCGACCGGCATCGACTGGCTGCCCGACAGCGTCGCCGATGCGCCGAACGGCCGCCATACGGGGCCGTCGCCCGTGGGCCGGACGAGCCCGACGTCGAAGCCGCGATACCACGACAGGCAGACGATCGGCGACGCGGGGAAATGCGTGAGCCGCTGCGCGTCGCTCAACGTGAAGCCGCGCGTGTCGCGGCAGACGATCGCGACGACCGCGCCTCGCAGCGCGGCCGGCGGCGGATACAGCCGCGTGGGCGGCGACCGGCCGTCGCACCGCACGCGCGGCGCACGCGCGTGCGGATCGGGACACGGTGTCGGATTCGGAGACGGACCGGAGGGCATGACGCCGGAGTATAGGGACCGGCGCCGCACGTGTCGATGTCGTTTGCGTTCAAGACCGGCGGCGTGTCGATCCGGACAATCCGGAGCATGAACCCACGATCCTCTTCCCGATGCCCGTTTCATGCGGACGCCGCTGATGCGTCGCCCATGCTTCACCCGCCCGGCGTATGGCCGCCGGGGCCGCGAGCCGGCCTGACGGGGTGGCCGCTGCTGCGCGCGATGTCGCGCGACCTGACCGGCGCGCTCGCAGGCTGGCAGCGTGCGCATGGCGACGTCGTGCACCTGCGCATGTGGCCCGAACATGCGGTGGTCGTGACCGATCCCGCGCTCGTGCGCGAGCTGCTGGTCACGCATCACGATGCGTTCGTGCGCTGGGAACGCGGCATCCGCGTGTTCTCGCGGGTTCACGGGCACAGCGTGCTGGTCGCCGAGGGCGACGCATGGCGCGACAAGCGGCACGCGCTGCAGGCGAACTTCGCGCCGAAGCCGGTGCAGGCGTTCGTGCCGTCGATCGCCGCGACAGCCGGTCGTGCGCTCGCGCAGTGGCCCGCGTGCGACGCACACTGGCCGGTCGAGAGCGCGCTGACGTCGCTGGCGATGGACGTGATCATGCGCACGATGTTCTCGGATTCGATCGGCGCACACGCGCGCGTTGCCGAAGAGGCCGTGCGCACGGTCGGCGCGGCGGCGAACGCGGAGTTCTACCAGCCGGCCAGCGCGCCGGACTGGATGCCGTGGAAGCGCGGCAAGGCGCGGGCGCTGGCGGTGCTGAACGGACTGATCGACCGGCAACTGCGTGCGCGTCTCGACATGCCGGAGCACGGCTGGCCGGACGACCTGCTGTCGCGCCTGTTGCGGCTGCACCGTGCCGACGGGCGCGCATGGCCGCTGCGGGCCGTGCACGACGAGTGCATGACGGCATTCCTGGCCGGCCACGAGACGGCCGCGGCCACGCTGACCTGGTGGGCGTGGAACATGGCCGCGAATCCGGCCGCACAGGCCGCCGCGCGCGACGAGGTCGTGCGCGTGCTGGGCGGCCGTGCGCCGACCGCCGACACGCGCCCCGCGTTGCGCTACCTGACGCAGACGCTCGAGGAAACGATGCGCCTGTATCCGGCGGCACCGATCCTGATCAGCCGTCGCGCATTGCGGCCGGTCGCGCTGGGCGCATGGCAGTTTCCCGCGCGGACGCTGTTCATGCTGCCGATTCAGCTGATGCATCACGATGCACGATGGTTTCCGGAACCGCGGGCCTTCCGGCCCGAGCGCTTCGCCGACGACGCACCGGCGATTCCGCGCGGCGCTTACATGCCGTTCGGCACGGGGCCGCGCGTGTGCCTCGGGCAGCATCTGGCGATGACGGAGATGACGGTGGTGGCGGCGATGATCCTGCAGCGCCATGAATTGTCCGTGCCGCCCGGCATGGCGGCGCCGCGCGCGGCGCTGAACGTGACGTTGCGGCCCGAGCGCGCCCTGCACGTGGCGATCGCGCCGACCGGGCTGGCGGCGGACGTCGCATTGTCGTAACGCGGCGGCGTGTCGCGCTTACCCCGCCGCATCCTCCCCAAGCGCCTGGATGAACCGCGAAAACAGCTCCGGCTGCGACGAGATCCCGAGCTTCGCGTAAAGATGCCGCCGATGCACCTTCACCGTTTCCGGTGAAATCGCCAGCCGCTCGGCGATCGCCTTCGACGAATTGCCGCGCAGCACCATTCGCGCGATCGACATCTCGCGATCGGTCAGCACGCCCGCGCCGAAGCGCGCGAGCGCCTGCTCGACGCGCGCGCCGAGATCGTCGTCGGGCGTCGCGCGCGCGGCGTCGCCCACCAGCCGCCAGTGCTGCCGGATCGTCGCGAGCACCCACGGCATCGCGGCCGTCAGCTTGCCGAGCGGTTCGACGTCGAAGCGCGCGGCCGCGCCGAGCGACAGCGACAGCAGCAGGTCGGGGTTCGGCCGCAGCAGGATCTGGATTTCATCGTCGCCGACCGCATCGCGGAAATAGCTCAGGAAATACTCGCTCTGCCGGAATAGGTCGGGCGCGACCTCCTCGAGCCGGTAGCAGCCGTCGGCGAGCCCGTCGTGCGCGGCCTGCAGGAACGGATCGAGCAGATATAACCCGTTGAGGTAAAGCGGCACCGGCGACGCACTGTCGGTGCCGCCCGTGTCGTATTCGTCGAGCACGAGCGGCACGCCGTCGCGGCCGATCGCGGTCGCGAGCGCGTTGTCGAACGGCACCATTTCGTTGAGCAGCAGCACCAGGAAACGCCAGAAGCGCGGCTGGCCGAGATGATCGATCGCGCGGCCGAGCGCCTGGTGCATCGCGATTTCGGAGAAGAGTCGATCCATATCACCACCGAAGGGTGTAACACGAAGGGGGAATAGCGGTCCTGAAATTGGCTTCCTAGACTGCCACGCAATCAATCGGGCCCGAGTATGGGTGTTCAAAAAAGCGCAGGACAGAAGCAACAGGAGAACGAAATGGCGATGATGTCGGAATCGACGGGCACGCTGCAAGCGACGCCTGCCACGGAAGGCGCGCCGCGCGCGTTGTCGCAGACGCTCAGCGTGCGCGACGCGGTGATGATCACCGTGTCGGGCGTGACGCCCGCCAGCTCGATCTTCGTGATCGCGCCGTTCGCGATCCAGCAGGCCGGCAGCGGCGCGGTGCTGTCGTTCCTGCTCGGCGGCGTGCTCGCGCTCGCGTTCGCGCTCTGCTACGCGGAGCTCAGCGCCGCGCACCGCAGCGCGGGCGGCGAATACGTGATGGCCAAACGCGTGTTCGGCACGCTGCCCGGCTATCTGACCTTCATCACGGTGCTGTCCGTCAGCGTGTTCATTCCCGCGGTGCTCGCGAGCGGCGCCGCGCCCTACCTGAACAACGCGCTCGGCACGCACTTCAGCAACCAGTCGGTCGCGTTGACGATCGTGTTGCTCAGCTACGTGCTCGGCATGCTGAACATCAAGACGAACGCATGGATCACCGGCGCGTTTCTCGTCGTCGAGATCGGCGTGCTGATGCTGATTGCGGGGCTCGGCTTCGGCTCGCCGCATCGCGGCGCGGACGCACTGGTCGCGCCGGTCGTCGCGAGCGGCAATGCGCTGGTGCCGGCCACGCTCGCGGCGATCGTGCCCGCGATCGGCACGGCGATCTTCTGCTACAACGGCTTCGGCTCCGCCGCCTATCTCGCGGAAGACCTGCGCGGCGGCAACCGCAACGTCGCGAAGGCGGTGATCTACTCGCTGCTGGTGATCCTCGTCGTCGAACTGATTCCGCTCACCGCGATCGTGCTCGGCGCGCCGTCGCTGACGGAACTGACGAAGAGCGCCGACCCGATCGGCTATGTCGTGCGCTCGCTGAGCAACCCGGCGGTGTCGCGCGCGGTCAGCGGCGGGATCTTCCTGTCGGTATTCAACGCAATCATCGCGATCGTGATCACGATGGGGCGCCTGCTGTACAGCAGCGGCCGCCATGCGCTCTGGTCGCGCACCTGCAACCGCGCGTTCTCGACGATCCATCCGCGCTTCGAATCGCCGTGGCTCGCGACGCTCGCGCTCGCCGTGCCGTCGTCGGGGCTGGTGTTCGTGTCGAGCCTCGACGAGCTGACCGCGTTCACGGTCGACCTGCTGCTGCTGATCTACCTGGTCGTCGGGCTGGCCGCGCTCGCGAGCCGGCTCGTGCGCCGCGACGTCGAGCATCATTACCGGATGCCGCTGTGGCCCGTGACGCCGCTCGTCGCGGTCGCGGGTGCCGCGTACACGCTCTACACGACGCTCGCGACGGCGACCAAGCCGACCGACCTGATCATCATCGGCGCGCTGCTGGTGGCAGCACTCGCGATGTATGCGGTCTGGGCGCGCCACAGCGATGCGTTCCGCTCGCTCTGAACCACTCGCACACCGAACCATTGAAAGACTGGAGGAATTACATCATGCGCACGAGGGATCTCGGCATCCGCATCGGACTCGGCACGCCGGGCCGCTTCAACGCGATCACGGACGTACCGGGCGTGCGGGTCGGACATTGCACGCTGAACGTCGAGAACGGCGATGCATCGATCCGCACCGGCGTGACCGTGATCGAGCCGCGCGCGGGTGCCGCGCACGATTCGCCGTGCTTCGCGGGCGTCCATGTGCTGAACGGCAACGGCGACGCGACCGGGCTCGAATGGATCCGCGAAGCCGGCCTGCTGACGACGCCGATCGCTTATACGAACACGCACAGCGTCGGCGCGGTGCGCGATGCGCTGGTCGCGAACGAACGCGAGGCGGCGGCCGGGCGCGTCTACTGGTGCATGCCGGTCGTGATGGAAACCTACGACGGCCTGCTCAACGACATCTGGGGGCAGCACGTGCGTGCCGAGCACGCGCTGCGCGCGCTGGCCGCCGCGCAGTCGGGGCCGGTCGCCGAAGGCGGCGTGGGCGGCGGCACCGGCATGATCTGCCACGAGTTCAAGGGCGGCATCGGCACCGCGTCGCGGGTGGTGGCGGCCGACGCGGGCGGCTGGACCGTCGGCGCGCTCGTGCAGGCGAACTACGGCGTGCGCGAGATGCTGCGCGTGGCCGGTTATCCGGTCGGCGACGTGCTGCGGCACGTGCCTTCGCCGTTTCGCGCGCCCGACGGGCAGGGCGAGGCCGGGATGGGTTCGATCGTCGTCACGATCGCGACCGACGCGCCGCTGCTGCCGCATCAATGCACGCGCCTCGCGCAGCGTGCGAGCGTCGGGCTGGCACGCGTCGGCGGCGGCACCGAGGATTCGAGCGGCGACATCTTCCTTGCGTTCGCAACGGGGAACGACGGCTTGCCCGCCGCGAACTACGGCAGCAAGGGCGCGCCGACGACGGCCGTGAAGATGGTGAACAACGACCACATCTCCGCACTGTTCGTCGCCGCGGCGGAAGCGGTGGAGGAAGCGATCGTGAATGCGCTGGTCGCGGGGAGCGACGTCGAGTCGCGCGGCGCGCGGGTCGAAGGGCTGGGGCAGGCGCGCTTGCTGGATGCGTTGCGCGAAGTGGGGTGGCGGCCGGGGCGCGGCGCCTGAAACGGCATGCGCCGCTTCAATCGAAGCAGCGTGGCGGGCAGTGTCGTTGCGGCGATCGGCCGGCTCGTCGTGCACGCGCGCAGGCGATACGTGCGATACGTGCGATGTGCGCGCGGCGGGCCCGGCCGTGACGACGCGGCGTCATGCTCAGCTGCCGAAGTAGACGTTGCAGAAGCTGACGGGGCCCACGCATGCGTTCGGGTCTTCCTGCTTCGATTGCGCACGATCGACGCGGCCCGAGGCCTGGACGGCTTCGGCGCGGTTCGCCGGTTGTTGCGCGACGTCGGCCGGCGCGCTCTGGGCGTGCGCGACGGCGGCGGTGAGCGACAGGGCAACGAGGGCGAGGTGCAGCGGCTTCATTTCGGTTTCTCCTGGGTCAGTGCCAGTCTCGCTGGCAGTGAGGAAACTATAGGCTCGCACTGCCTGGAAATTAATCACCGCGGGTGCAGAGCTTATTTCCAATCGGAACAAGGGTGACGTTGCGTATGCATCGATCTCCCGCCGACCCTCGTCGGCGCTCAATGACGATGACGGTTGAACGGCGCATCCTTGTCCAGCAGCGCGCTGCGAATGAAGTGCAGGCAGCCGACGATGCGCTGCATGCGGTGGCGTTCATCGGGCACCGCGTACCATGCGTGCAGCGTGTGCTGTGCGGCGCGAATCGCCAGGTTCACCGACTTGAGCGTGCGCGCATGATGGCCGGGCGTCGGATCGTCGAAGAAGCGCGGCAGCTCGTGCAGCACCGCGTCGACCGAGGCGGTCCAGCGCAGCGTCTGCGGCGGTTTCGATTCGCTGAATCCGTGCAGCTCGTCGCGCAGGTCGATCACCGCATGGCCGACTTCGAGCGTCGAGAGCATCCAGCGCAGTGCGTCGCGATGCTGCCGCGTGCGCTTGACGAGCAGCGTGCGCAGCTGCGCCATCAGGTCGTGCGTGCTCGACTGGAAGCGCGCGGCGAGCCCGTCGCGCGCGCCTTCGCACGCGAACGTGACCTGGCGGCGCAGGTCGTGCGCGATCCGCGACGTGAGCCACGGCATGTGGGTCGGAAACACCACGGCGAACACGATCGAGCACGCGAGCATCGCGACGACGACGGCGAAGCCGTTGTTGATCAGCACCTCGGGCGTATACGCGATCGCGTTGTCGGGGCCCGCGAGCAGGCAGAAGAACACCGCGAAGCCGATCCCGTAGCCCGACAGGCCCGGGCGCATCGCGAGAAACGCACCGAGGCCGAGCACCGGCGCGAGTGCCGCGCACAGCAGCGGAAAACCGTCGATGTTCGGATAGACGTAACAGAGGAACACGTAGCCGACGGCCGTCGCGAACGCCGCGCCGACGCCCATCTGCGCGACGAACTTCGGTGCGCGCGGCGACGTCGAGCTCAGCGCGCACGCGATCGCGGTGGCGATCACGGCGAGTGAGCCGCTCGGCCATTCGGACGCGAGCCAGAACGCGCTCATCGCGCCGACAGCGACGAGCGTGCGCAGGAACGCGAAGCCGACGAAGAACGAATTGGTCTTCACCGCGTAGTGCGTGACCGAGCGTTCGAACGCGTGATCGTCGCGATCGAGCGACGCGTTGGTGTCGGCGTAGCCGAGATACTCGCCGATGAAGCGATACATCAGCTCGATCGCGGTATCGAAGTCGAGCAGGCCGCCGGCCGCGTGATCCTCGATCGCACGGCGCGATGCGCGCGCGGCCTTCGGCAACGCGGCGTGAAAGCGGCGCAGTTCGAGCAGTGCGCCGGTGGTCGACGTGATGCCGCGCTGCCGCTCGTCGCGCAATGCGGTGATCCGCTGCGCGAGCGCATCGATGTGCGGCGCGAGTGCGTCGAGCACCGCGTCCGACCGGTTCGCGCGCAGGCGTTTGACGAGCTGGTGCAGCGCATGCAGGCGCGTGCACGCATTCATGAACTCGCTGTTGAGCCGCGCGAGCCGGCGGCTGCGCGCGCGAATGTGCGGATCCTCGAACGACGCGAACGCGCGGTTGGCCTCGAACCCGACGATCTCGTCGACGAAATCGGCGAAGCGCCGCTCGAAGTCGCCGCGCGCGAGGTCGCCCGACAGCGCGCCGGCCGCGAACGCCGCGAACTTCACATGACGCGCGCTCAGCGAGCGCATCAGCGCTTTCGCCGAACTGAGCGGCAGGATCAGCGCACTGACCGCGCCGGAGCATGCGATGCCGAGCGCGACTTCCGCGGCGCGCGTGAGCGCGGACTGGAACAGCGTCTGCGGCGTCATCACCGCGGGCAGGCCAATCAGTGCGGCGGTGTAGCCGGCGAGCACGAACCCGTACCAGCGGAAATGGCGGTTGCGCACCGCGAGCGCGATGCAGCCGCCGACCCACAGCGTGATGCCGGCCATGTACAGCTCGGGCTGCTGCGCGAACAGCCCGCCGAGCGCGAGCGCGGCGACGAGGCCGGCCGCCGTGCCGAGCATGCGGTAGAAGCTCTTCGCGAACACCATCCCCGACAGCGGCTGCATCAGCACGAACACGGTCGTCATCGCCGTGCGCGGCTGCGACATTTCGAGCCGCATCGCGATCCCCATCGCGAGCAGCGCGGCGAGCACGGTCTTGGCGAGGTGCAGCCAGATCAGCCCGTCGGTCGCGGCCCAGTCGCGCGCGGCGCCGCCGAGCGGATCGAGCCAGGTTCTCCATCGGGCCGGTTCGATGGCAGGTCGCTCGATCGCAGGTTGTGGCTTCATGAAAAAAAGCGGGGCGCGTGCGGTGCCGCGGCGCGTCCGGACGGGTCCGTTCGACTGGTGAGGCGCCGATTGTAGGAGTGCGGCGCGCGGGCATTAACGCAGCTACGGGGAAACGATAGTTGCAGGCCGCGTAACAATCTGTCGCACCCGCTGGAGGAAAATAGCGGCTCCGCTACAGGTGGCTCACAGGAATGGATACCCTACAAAACATGCGGGTGTTTACGCGCGTCGTCGAGACGGGCAGTTTCACCGCGGCCGCGCAATCGCTGAATTCGACGACCGGCGCGATGTCGCGCGCGGTGTCGGAACTCGAGGCGCGCCTGCGCACCCGTCTGATGAATCGCTCGACGCGCCGCCTCGCGCTGACGTCGGCCGGCGAAAGCTATCTGCGGCGCTGCCGCCAGATTCTTGCCGACGTCGATCGCGCCGAGGAGGAGGCGAGCTGCGCGCACGAACGGCCGGCCGGCGTGCTGCGCATGCACAGCTTCGCGAGCGTCGGCCATCACTACGTGATGCCCGCGCTCACGCGCTACCACACGCAATATCCGGACGTGTCGATCGAGCTGTCGCTGTCGCAGCGCATGCCCGACCTGTTCGACGGCACGAGCGACATGGCGGTCGTGACCGCATCGTCGCTGCCCGATTCGGAGCTCGTGTCGCACCTGCTCGGCTCGACCTTCAGCATCCTGTGCGCGTCGCCCGAGTACGTGAAGCGCCACGGCGCGCCGGTCCGCCCGCAGGATCTCGGCGCGCACGCGTGCCTGACACTTTGCACGCCGGCGTTCCCGACCCACGAATGGGTGCTCGAAGGCGCCGACGGCATCGAGCAGATCCATGTCACCGGGCCGGTGCAGACCAATACGGCCGAGTCGCTCGCGCTCGCGATCCGCGACGGTATCGGGATCGGCATGCTGCCGCTGTATGCGGCGATCGACGCGCTGCAGGACGGCACGCTCGTGCGCGTGCTGCCCGGTCATATCCTGCAGAAGATGAACGTGTATGCGCTGTATCCGTCACGCCGCTTCATCGACGCGAAGGTGCGCACCTGGGTCGAGATGCTGCGTGCGCAGGTGCCGGGGATGATTGCCCGCGACGTCGAGATGCTGAACGCGATCGACCGCGAGCCGCAGGCTGCCTGATCGGGCAGCCCGAGCGCGAATCCAAGACGAGATGGCCGCGTGCCGGACGGCACGCTGTCCGGCCGCATCCATCGTGCCGGACCGGTTCGCGCGATTTCCGCCGCGCCCGCGGGACGCATGTCACGCGGGTGCGGCGTTGCTGCGTGTCTTCACAGCGCGGGCTTTGCCGCCACGCCCGATTCCGTTGCGCCCGCACCGGCCGGGCCATATGCGCGTTGCGCGGCCTTGTGCTCGGCGAGCCGTTTTGCTGCCAGGCGTTCCTGCGCGGCCATGATGTCGTCCGGATAGTTGCCGGCGTCGCCGAGCGACGGGTTGTAGCCGACCGATTCGAGGTCGTAGAGCTCCTGCAGCACCTGGGCGCGCGTGACGGGCGCCTTGGCGGACTGAGCGAACGACAGGGCCGGTGCGGCAAGCAGGACGGCAGCGGCGGCGGTAACGACGAGCGATTTCACGATGTTCTCCAGTAGACGGGGTGTGAGGCCGGTCCGGTGATCGACGCGCGATCCGAACCGTCGATGCCAGTCTATGCAGCACACGCGCGCACAAAAACCCCGATTCCGGGCAGGCAGCTTTCCAGATGGAACAACATTGGTGCAGGTCGCCCACAGCGCGCGAACCCGTCCGCCAGGACGGGGTCCTGGCGGACGGGCGACGGGCGCTCACGCGGCGCGGAACTCAGAACCGCGTGCGCATGCCGATCGTGCCGACGATCTGGTTCGCGGTGCTCGAGGCGCCGCCCGACGTGTTGATGAAGGCCTGGTAGCCGCGGCCCGACGCGTGCTGGTACATCGCTTCCGCGTACAGGTCGGTGCGGCGCGACAGCTTGTACACGGCCTGCAGGTCGACCTGGTGCCACTTCGGATCGGTGCCGTGCTTGCTGTCCGGGTTCGACACGCTGGCGTCCGTGTACACGTAGGCCGCGCCGAGGCTGACGGCCGGCGTCACCGCATAGCGCACGTTCACGTCGTAGTTATTGAACGCGACCTGGCCGGTGGAACCGAACGAGCCCGAGTTGTCGTACTGCGAGCGCGTATAGACGAAGCCGACCGTCGCCGGACCGAACACGTAGCTGACACCGCCGCCGTACGAGCGCATGCGGTCCGCGCCCACCGACCAGCCGCCCTGGCTCACGCTCTTCGCTTCGGCCACGTCGGTCGCGCCCGGGCTCGCGCTCGTCGAGCCCTTCGTGCCGTTCATCTGCAGGTACGCGCCGGCCAGCTTCAGCGGGCCGTTCGTGTAGCTTGCCGCGACGCTGTACGCGCGATTGCCGGCGAAGTTCGTGGAGTTCGAGAAACCGTACAGCGCGCCGACCTTGAAGCCCGCGATCGTGTCGCTCGTGTACTTCACCGCGTTGTTGATGCGCACCGAGTGGTTCAGGTTGTCGTTGTCGAACGGATGCGCGAAGCCGGTATCGCCGAAGTCGCCGGCCGTCGCGGACAGCGGCGCGACGAAGTCGACCATCGTGTCGTACTGGCGGCCGAGCGTCAGCGTGCCGTAGCCGCTGCTGGTCAGGCCGACATACGCGTGGCGGCCGAACAGCTTGCCGTCCTGCCCGAGCGCGCCGTTGTTCACGTTGAAGCCGTTCTCCAGGACGAACAGCGCCTTCAGGCCGCCGCCGAGATCTTCCGTGCCGCGCAGGCCGAAGCGGCTGCCGTTGACCGTGCCGGAGGTCATGCGCCACAGCGATGCGCCGCCGGCGTTGTTGGTGTACGCGATGCCGGCGTCGATCAGGCCGTACAGCGTGACCGAGCTCTGGGCGTGCGCGAGCGGGGCGAAGAGTGCGGCGGCGGATGCGGCGGCAATCAGGGTTTTGTTCGTTTTGTGCATGTAACAGCTCCTGCGTGTGGGACGGGTGACCAAAGTTCGGCGCAAGTGTAGGGGCGGGGTCGCGCGATTCCGGCCGCAGGCGCGCGAGTACACCGTTGCGAGCTGCGCAAGAGTGCGTCACACAGCGTTCACAAATCGGTCCGCGTGCCGGACGGCGTGCGTTTTCGCCGACGGCGCGACGCGAGCGGTCGGGCGGCCGCGCATGCCGTGTCGCGCATTGACAACACGCGCGTCGCCGGCGCGGGAGTTGATCGCCGCGCCGCGCGCGTGGAGAATGGGCAGACCATTGCCGAGATCCGGAGCCCCCGATGACCACGCCGCGCCGTCCTTCCTTGAGTGCCGCGCTGTGCTACCGCGACCCGAAAGCCGCGCTCGCGTGGCTCGAACGCGCATTCGGCTTCGAGCGCGCGCTGGTCGTCACCACGCCGGAAGGCGACATCGCGCATGCCGAAATGAGATTCGGCGACGGTCTCGTCATGATCGGCGGCGCGTGGGCCGACTTCATCGCGTCGCCGCAGGACACGGGCGACCGGAACACGCAGCACGTCCACGTGCATCTTCCCGACGACGCCGACATCGACGCGCACTGCGAACGCGCACGTGCGGCCGGCGCGGAGATTCTGCAGGCGCCGGCCGACCAGTTCTACGGCGATCGCATGTATCGCGCGCGCGATCCCGGCCGGCATGTGTGGACGTTCGGCAAGCACGTGCGCGACGTGACGAACGACGAGATGAGCGCGGCGACCGGCCTGACGATCGAGGATTTCAAATAAGCGCGGCACGCATCGCAGGAGCCGGTTTTTCCCCACCACGCGGCGCGCTGACGCCGCATGACGCCTGGACCCACCATGAACCTCTTCAATGCACGCCTGCGCGGCCGCGACGGGCTGTTCACGATCGGCATCGACGGCGACCGGATCGCGCGGATCGACGCGCAGGCCGCGCCGGTCGCATCGGTCGGCGCCGGCGATGTCGATGCGGGCGGCCGTCTCGCAATTCCGCCGCTCGTCGAACCGCATATCCATCTCGATGCCGTGCTCACGGCCGGCGAGCCGGCCTGGAACATGAGCGGCACGCTGTTCGAGGGCATCGAGCGGTGGTCCGAGCGCAAGGCGACGATCACGCACGAGGATACGAAGGCGCGCGCGCATGCGGCGATCGGCATGCTGCGCGATCACGGCATCCAGCACGTGCGCACCCACGTCGACGTCACCGATCCGACGCTGGCCGCGCTGAAGGCGATGCTCGAAGTGAAGGACGAGGCGCGCGGGCTGATCGACCTGCAGATCGTCGCGTTTCCGCAGGAAGGCATCGAGTCGTTCGACGGCGGCCGCGCGCTGATGGCGCAGGCGATCGAACTCGGCGCGGACGTCGTCGGCGGGATCCCGCATTTCGAGAACACGCGCGAGCAGGGCGTCAGCTCGATCCGCTTCCTGATGGAGCTGGCCGAGCGCACCGGCTGCCTTGTCGACGTGCACTGCGACGAGACCGACGATCCGCATTCGCGCTTTCTGGAAGTCCTCGCGGAAGAGGCGCGCGTGCGCGGCATGGGCGCGCGCGTGACCGCGAGCCACACGACCGCGATGGGCTCGTACGACAACGCGTATTGCTCGAAGCTGTTCCGGCTGCTGAAGCGTGCGGGCCTGAACTTCGTGTCGTGCCCGACCGAGAGCATCCATCTGCAGGGGCGCTTCGACACGTTTCCGAAGCGGCGCGGGCTCACGCGCGTAGCGGAACTCGATCGCGCGGGTCTGAACGTGTGCTTCGGACAGGATTCGATCAAGGATCCGTGGTATCCGCTCGGCAACGGCAACATCCTGCGCGTGCTCGACGCCGGCCTGCACATCTGCCACATGATGGGCTACCAGGACCTGCAGCGCTGCCTCGACTTCGTGACCGATCACAGCGCGACGACGATGCATCTCGGCGACGGCTACGGGATCGCGGTCGGGCGGCCGGCGAACCTGGTCGTGCTCGATGCCGACAGCGACTATGAAGCCGTGCGCCGGCAGGTGAAGGCCACGCTGTCGGTGCGCCACGGGAAGGTGATCATGCGGCGCGAGCCGGAGCGCGTCACGTATCCGGAGTGACGCGGATGCGGCGACGGCGGCGGACGGCGGCACGCCCCGTCGGGAACTGCCGTCTTTCTTGTATGCGTTGAATGCATGAGTTGATCAGAAAAATACGTTTGTCTCATGAGAGATCGACGCCTACGATGCGGTCCTGACGGCGGCGTGCATGGTGCGCGCCGTCTTGTCGATCATCGTCCGCCGACCTCATGCGCCTCGATCTCCCGTCTGCTCCCGTGTCTTCCTCGCCGTCCGCCAGCCCGTTTGCGCGGATGGCTGCCGTCACGATCCTGACCGGCATCGGCGCTGGCGTCGGCGGGATGCTGCTCGCGCTGCTGCTGCACGCGATCCAGCACGTCGCGTACGACTACAGCCTCGCGCACGTGGTCGGCACCGAGAGCTTCCTTACCGGCGTGAGCCAGGCCGACCCGCAGCGCCGGCTCGCGGTACTCGTCGTCTGCGGGCTCGTCGCGGGCGGCGGCTGGTGGGCGCTGTACCGCTATGGCCGGCCGCTCGTCAGCATCCGCCGTGCGGTGCGTGCCGCCGATCCGCGGATGCCGTTCGTCAGCACGACGGTGCACGCGCTGCTGCAGATCGTCACCGTCGCGCTTGGTTCGCCGCTCGGCCGCGAAGTCGCGCCGCGCGAGATCGGCTCGCTGCTGGCCGGGCAGCTCGCGCACCGCGCGGGGTTGACGCCGGCCGACTGCCGGCTGATGGTCGCGTGCGGTGCGGGTGCCGGGCTCGCGGCCGTCTACAACGTGCCGCTCGGCGGTGCGGTGTTCGTGCTCGAAGTGCTGCTCGGCACGTTCGAACTGCGCGCGCTGGTGGTCGCCGTCGTCACGTCGGCGATTGCGGCGGCCGTCGCATGGATCGGCCTCGGCAACGAACATCAGTACACGGTGCCTGCGTTCGTGCTGAGCACGCCGCTCGTCGCGTGGTCGATCGTCTGCGGGCCGCTGTTCGGTTTCGCCGCGTACGGCTTCGTGCGGCTCACGAGCCGCGCACGGGCGGATGCGCCGAAGGGCCGGCTGCTGCCGGTGCTCGCGCTGGTCAATTTTGCGGTGATCGGTGTGCTGGCGATGCGCTTTCCGCAACTGCTCGGCAACGGCAAGGGGCCGGCTTCGATGGGCTTCGACGGCACGCTGACGATCGGGCTCGCGGCGACGCTGCTCGTGCTGAAGGTGGCGATCGAGGCGGGCAGCCTGCGCGCGGGGGCGGAGGGCGGGCTGCTGACGCCCGGTCTCGCGAACGGCGCGCTGCTCGGCGTCGTGCTCGGCGGGCTGTGGAGCCTCGTGTGGCCGGGCGCGTCGATCGGCGGATGCGCGCTGGTCGGCGCGACCGCGTTCCTCGCCGCGTCGATGCAGATGCCGATCACGGCCGTCGTGCTGCTGCTCGAATTCACGCGCGCGAATCACGACAGCCTGGTGCCGATGCTGCTGGCCGTGGCGGGCTCGCTGGTTGCGTACCGGTTCGCGCAGTGGGTGGTGGAGGGGCGGATGGGGGCGGTCGCGGCCGTCGCCACGCCGGTGACGGCGACCCGGTAGCCCTCCTCGGCACAGGCTGCGGCGCCCGGGCTGCCTGTCATCGCTTTTTCCCGTTTCCTTGCCGGTTTCCAGCCCGTATCGCGACCGGATCACGCCGAAGCGCGTCTGCCGGTTCTGTGCAAGAATCCGCGCGTTTCCGCGCCACCGAACAACGAACCATATGTGCGCGGACGTCCCTATCAGGAAACGAGGAGCACAACTTGATTCAACGCATTTCCCGCTTTTTCACGCAGGTCGTCCACCGCGTATTGCCCGACCCGTTGATTTTCGCGATCCTGCTGACCGTCGCCACGTTCGCGCTCGCGTTCGGCCTCACGCCGAATACCCCCGTGCAGCTCACGACGATGTGGGGTGCCGGCTTCTGGAACCTGCTCGCGTTCTCGATGCAGATGGTGATGATTCTCGTGACCGGCCATGCGCTGGCGAGTTCGCCGCCGGTGCGGCGGCTGTTGGTTGCGCTTGCAAGCACCGCGCGCACGCCGGGGCAGGGCGTGATGCTCGTCGCGTTCGTCGGCGCGCTCGCCTGTGCGATCAACTGGGGCTTCGGCCTCGTGCTCGGCGCGATGCTCGCGCGTGAGGTCGCGCGGCGCGTGGCCGGCAGCGACTACCGGCTGCTCGTTGCGTCCGCGTACATGGGCTTCCTGAGCTGGCACGGCGGGCTGTCGGGTTCGGTCCCGCTCGTCGCCGCGACGAAAGGCAATCCGATGGAAAAGACCATCGGGCTGATTCCGGTATCGGACACGATCTTCACCGGCTACAACGCGTTCATCACGATCGGGCTGATCGTGATGCTGCCGTTTCTCGCGCGGATGATGATGCCGAAGCCCGGCGACGTCGTGAGCGTCGATCCGGCGCTGCTCGCGGAGCCACCGAGCGTCGAGCGCCAGCTCGGACCCGATGCGACGTTCGCCGAGCGGCTCGAGGAGAGCCGCGCGCTGTCGGTCGCCGTCGCGGCGCTGTGCGCGGCGTTCCTCGTGCTGCGTTTCATGCAGAAGGGCTTCGCGCTCGACATCGACACCGTGAACCTCGCGTTTCTCGCGGCCGGCATCCTGCTGCACCGCACGCCGATGGCGTATGCGCGCGCGGTGGCCGGTGCGGCGCGCGGTGCGTCGGGAATCATGATCCAGTTCCCGTTCTATGCGGGGATCCAGGCGCTGATGGATCACTCGGGGCTCGCGGGCGTGATCACGAAGTGGTTCGTCGATATCGCGAACGTGCACACGTTTCCGCTACTCGCGTTCCTCAGTTCCGCCGTGATCAATTTCGCGGTGCCGTCGGGTGGCGGCCACTGGGTCGTGCAAGGTCCGTTCGTGATGCCGGCCGCGCAGGCGCTCGGCGCCGATCTCGGCAAGGCTGCGATGGCGATCGCGTACGGCGAGGCGTGGACCAACATGGCGCAACCGTTCTGGGCGCTGCCCGCGCTCGCAATCGCGGGGCTCGGCGTGCGCGACATCATGGGCTACTGCGTGACGACGCTGCTGTTCTCGGGCGTGGTGTTCGTCGCGGGGATGTATCTGTTCTGAGCGAATGTGGTGCGATGCGGAGGGCACGCCTGCCGCATCGCACGGTATCGTGCGAATTTCTGGAGCCTGTCATGAGGGAAGCCTGGATCGCGATCGCGCTGACGTGTGCGGCACTTCATCCTGCAACGGTGTCAGCGAAGGAAGCGGCGCAAACCTCGCCGGAGGCCGGTTCACGTACGTACATCCAGAACTTCAAGGACATGGCGCTCGCACAGTGTCTGGCCACTGCGTATCGGCAGGAGTCCGCCGTAAGCAAGGACATCGGCAGCAGCACGAACGCGCTGCGCGACTGGACTTACTACGACCTGGAGCGCGCGCCGGACGTCGTTCGAGCGCTGGTCGCGAAGTATCTGGCGCGCGATTACCGAAATCCGGTCGTTGAGTCGGAAATCAAGGACGTCAAATTCGACTTCCTGAAATGCATGGACCTGTATCACGGCAAGGAGCTCGACGCGGCGGCGAAGCGGCTCGTCCTGCGGCCCAACAGCACATACCGGGCCGAGAACCCGCGATAGTCCTGAAGCGCCGCAGCGGCGGCGCCCCGACCATCGCCATGTGCGCCCCGATCGTGCAGAATCGATCTTCCAATCCTAGCCCAAGGATGCCGCATGCCCGATTCGAACGAACCGTCCGCCCGCAGCGCCTATGCGACCTTCGCGCAACGCTACGCGGACATCGCGCCGACCAAGGCGCACAACGCACTCTACGAGCGTCCGGCAACGATGGCGCTGCTCGGCGACGTCGACGGCCTGACGGTGCTCGACGCCGGCTGCGGGCCCGGCATCTGCAGCGCGCATCTCGCGCGCCACGGCGCGACCGTCCACGCATTCGACATCACGCCCGAGATGGTCGCGCTCGCGCAAACGCGCTGCGCAGGTCTCACGGTCGACGTCGTGGAGGGCGACCTGGAGGTGCCGCTCGCGTGGCTGCCCGACGCGTCGTTCGACAAGATCCTGTGCTCGCTCGCGCTCGACTACGTGCGCGACCTCGCCCCGACGCTGCGTGAATTCAGACGCGTCGCACGGCCCGGCGGGACGCTCGTGTTCTCGATGGCGCACCCGATGCGCGACTGGATGGACGAGCGCACACGCGGGGACGCCACGTACTTCGATACGAGCCGTTTCGGCTTCCACTGGTCGGGTTTCGGCGAACCGAAGCCCTATGTCGAAGCGTGGCGCCGGCCGCTTGCCGACATCCTGAACGCGCTCGCCGACGCCGGCTGGCGGCTCGACCGGTTCGTCGAACCGACGCCGCTGCCCGAGATGAAGGCCGTGTCGGAGCGGCTCCATGCGGAGCTGTCGCTGGCGCCGGCGTTCCTCTGCATCCGCGCGCAGCGCTGACCAAAAGCGGCGGCGGGCCAGCCGTCAGCGTGCCGGCTCGTCGGTCAGCGTGCCGAGAAACGCTTCGACATCCTTGATGTCCTGCTCGGTCATCGCGGGCTTGTCGCCGGGCTTGCGATCGAACGGCGCGTCCGTCACGTCGACGTTCGCGCGATACTTCGCCGGGATGTCGTCGTACACGTCGACCTTGCCGTCCGCGCCGCGCGGATAGAACTTCTGCGGCGAGATGCTGCGTTCGTTGTAGAACGCCATCACCTGGTCGAGCGTATGGAACACGCCGTTGTGGAAGAACACGTGGCGCGTCGCCGCGTTGCGCAGCGTCGGCGTGAGGAACATCGCGCAGTACTGCGTCTGGTCCTTCAGGTCCTCGCGGAACGGCCCGCACACGCCGAGATCGTAGAACGCCGGGTTGCGGTTCTGCGCGAGCGCCTTGTTGCGCGGCGCGCCGAGCGCCTCGTACTGGTCGTCGGTAAACATCGGCGGCAAGCCGTCCTTGCCGGGCTTCGACAGGTGGCAGCCCGCGCAATTCGCCTTGTCCGGATCGTTGAAGAGCTTCAGCCCGCGCAACTCGGCCTGCGTGAGGCGCGCGCGGCCTTCGAGCCAGCGATCGTACTTGCTGTTGTACGGATGGAACGACGGATCCTCGACCTGATAGCGCGCGATCGCGAACATCGCCTCCGACACCAGAAGCTGCGGGCTGGAGAACACGCGCGCGCCGAACAGCTGCTCGAACTGCGCGCGATGCGGCGACTGCGCGAGCTTGCGTGCGACATCGTCGACGCTCGCATTGGCCATCTCGACCGGATTCAGCAGCGGCCCGAACGCTTGCTGCTGCAACGTATCGGCGCGGCCGTCCCAGAACATCCCGCCTTGCGGCACGAGTTGCGGTGCGGCCGACGTGCCGGCCACCTTCTGCGCCTTGACGACGCCGGCCGCGGATGCCGCCTGCTGCGCGACGCTCGGCGCGGCGTCGTTTTCGCCGGCATCGGGGCCGATGCTGAAGTTCGGCTGGCGATAAAGGTACATCAGCGACGGCGGCGGGCGGTAGCCCTGCTGCGTCATCGCGAGGCCGCCCGGCTGCACGTCGAGCCCGTTCGGCGGCCCGTACGCATGATTGGGGCTGTGGCACGACGCGCACGACTGCTTGCCGGATGCCGACAGCGACGGATCGGCAAACAGCGCGCGCCCGAGCTGTGCGACCGCCGACAACGGCTGCGCGGCTGGGCGCTGCAGCACGACCGGATGCGGATTCGCACCCGTCCAGCCGGCGACGACGTCGCCGATCGCCGCCGGCGTACGAGCCGGAAACGCGATCGCGAACGCGCCGTAGCCGAGCACGGCCGCGCCGAGCACGAACGCCGCGCGGCGCAGCACGCGGGCAGGGGAACGCGGCGCGGCGCCGCCGGATGCGTCGGGAGACGGAAACGCGGGACGAGCTGTCATGCTGTCGGTCGAAAATCGGGCACCGTGTGAAAGCGGCGCGTTAAACGGAAACGGCCGGCGCACGATGCGCCGGCCTGCTGTTGCCTGCTGCGACCGGTTACGCGATGCCGGTCAGATCGACGGCGCCGCGCTCAGCACGGTGCCTTGCGCCGGATCGAGATACAGCGGCGCGGTGTTCGGCTTCGACGAGAAGTCGAACAGCCCGCGCAGGTCGCCGGACGTCGCATCGAACGAACCGCCGCCGATGCGCTGGCCGCCGAGCCAGTTGTCCTCGATGAAGCGCACGACGGACGCCTGGTCGATCAACGTGTGGTCGACGTAGTTCTGCTTCGCGTACGGCGAGATCACGACCAGCGGGATGCGCACACCCGGGCCGCAGCGGCCGTTCACCGTGCCGCCGTTCACGCCGGTGGTGCCGCCCGAGCCGCACTTGCCGTTGCCGTTCACCTGGTCGACCGCGTCGGACGACGCACGGGTCGGTGCCGTGTACGCGTGGTCATACCAGCCGTCCGAGTCGTCATAGGTGACGATCACGGCCGTGTTCTGCCAGTCCGGCTGCTGCTGCAGGAAGTTGACGACCTTCGTCACGAACGCCTGCTCGTCGAGCGGATCAGAGTAGCCCGCGTGCGCATCCTGCGCGGCCGGCGCCTTCAGGAAGCTGACCGACGGGAAGTTGCCGGCCTTCACGGCCGCGAAGAAGTCGTCGGTGTCGTACTGGTGGTTCGCCGGTTCGGCCGTCTTGCCGTCTGCTTCGAGGCTCGAACCGATCGCCGCGACCGCGCTCGGGCGGGTGTGCTGCGGGTTCGCGGTCGACGCGTAGTACTGGAACCAGTTGTGGTGCGGGATGTAGTCGGTCGTCGCGGCGTTCACGGCGGCGGCGACCGTGCTGCGGCTGCAGCCGGTCGTGCCGTTGCTGTTGGTCGTCGACAGGTTGAAGCCGCCCATGAAGCCGCCCCACGTGATCTTCGCGCCGTTCAGCAGGTCGCCGATGTTCTTGCCGCTCATCATCGCCTGGTCGGTCGTGCTCGAGCACACGTCGAAGCCCGGGTCGACGTCGTTGATCATCGTGAAGCCGCCCTGGCCGTCGTTGATGTAGTACGAGGTGGCGGCGAGCGTCGACGGCTGCTTCGACGTCTTGACGATCTGCATCCCGTTGGTCTGGCCCGACACGACGTTCAGCGCGCCGGGTGTCGACGGGCCGTAGACCGTCGTGTACGCGTTGTCGCTCATCGCGAAGCGCTGCGCGTAGTTCCACAGCGCAGTCACGGTGTTGCCGTCGAAGTAGCCCATCACCTGGCCCTTCGTGCCGAACGCGCCGGCGCCGCCGGACGAACCCTTGCCGGTGTACTTCGGGAACAGGTCGGCGAGGCCGTTGTCCTCGGCCTGCTGCTCGGCCGTGTACGCGTGGTTCTGGTCGGCGGTCGCGGCCTGCGTGCGGTCGAGGCGGAACGGGTTCGCGGCGTCGGTGCCGTTGGCCGTGTTCGTGAAGTTCGGGTTCGCGGTGAGCAGCGTGCCCGTCAGCCCGTTGATCGCCGGCGTGCCGGGCTTCGCGTTGAAGGCCGGTTCGCCGGACGGGTTCGACGCGTTCGGGTAGGTACCGAAGTAGTGGTCGAACGACACGTTTTCGCCGTAGATCACGACGACGTGCTTGATCGGCGTGGCGGTCTGCAGCGCGTCCTGCGACGACACGGCGGGCGTCGACGTGGGATCGTCGCTGCCGCCGCAGGCGAACAGCGCAAGCGCCGCGGCTGCGCAGGCGGTGACGAGCAAGGCTTGACGGAACATCGGGAAACTCCAGGTAGGCTTTCGACGGTGAAGATCGGCCCCGTCGCCGTGTCGGTCCGGCGCGGAACGCGATAAAGCACCGGCATTGAAGCAGTTCGGCATGAAGATATGGGGGCGGACCGGTTTCGCGACGGTTGCGCCGCGGTATCGATTCCATTACGGCGCGACGCGGCGCGAAAGAAAGCGGAAAGGGGCCACGCGGATGCAACCTGGGCGACACATTGGGCGGTGGGCACGGTCACGGCCGCGCATGCCGCGCGGGGCGGGCGGCAGCGCGCGGCGGGCCGGTTCGTAGGGTGCCGGGCCGGGTTCTTTTTTTGACAATCGTGTGACGCATTCATACGATGGTTGGCCCGCGGCGACGATTTCGCGTTGCCGGCCGTCAGCGAGGACTCAACGTGCCGATTCCCGTTCTGTTTGCGGTCTTGTGCGCGGCCTTCCTGCATGCGTCGTGGAATGCGCTCGTGCGCAGCAGCGGCGACCGGTTGCGCTCGGCCACGGTGCTGCAGATCGCGATCGGGCTGTTCGCGCTGCTGTTCCTGCCGGCCGCCGCGCCGATCACGCCGGCGAGCTGGGCCTGCGTCGTCGCGTCGGCGGTGCTCCACGTCGTCTATACGCTGCTGCTGGTGCGCGCTTACGAGCACGGCGACCTGAGCGTCGCGTATCCGGTCGCACGCGGCACCGCGCCGCTGCTCGTCACGCTGGGCGCCGCGGCGTTCGCGGGCGAGCGCCTGAACGCGGGTGCGCAAGGCGGGCTCGTGCTGATCTGCGCCGGCATCATGGCGATCGGGCTGGAGCGCGGCCGCGGCGCGCGGCACCGGATGACGCAGGTGCTGCCGACTGCGTTCGCCACCGGCGTATCGATTGCCGCGTACAGCGTGGTCGACGGGATCGGCGTGCGGGAAAGCGGCAGCACGGTCGGCTACACGGCGTGGATGTTCGTGCTGACCGGCTTGCTGATGGCCGCGTACTACCGGCTGCGGGCGGGGTCGCTGCGGCTCGCGCAGGATGTCGGTGAAACGGCGAAGGCCGCATGCGGCGGCGTGTGCGCGGCGCTCGCATACGGGATCGTGATCTGGGCGATGGAGCGTGCGCCGATGGGCCCGGTGTCGGCGCTGCGCGAAACGAGCGTGGTGTTCGCGGCGCTGATCGCGCGCGTCTATCTCGGCGAGCGGCTGGCGCCGCGTCGCGCCGGCGGGTGTCTGGTGATTGCGTGCGGGGCGTTGCTGATCAGCGCGTCCGAAGCGGTGCGCTGAGCGCGGCTGCCGAACCGGGCATCGCCCCGCCGGTCGCGCGGCGCCGCATCAGCCTTCCACCGGCATCGCACTCGTGCACTTGATCTCGTCGAGGCACACGCTCGAATGCACGCCGCTCACGCCGGGAATCCGCATCAGCGTTTCGAGCAGGAACGTGGACAGCCCCTTCAGGTCGCGCGCGACGACCTTCAGCACGTAGTCGATATCGCCCGTCACCGAGAAACACTCCTGGATCTGCGCGAGATCCGACACGAGTTTCTGGAACTTCGACAGGTCGCGGATATGCCCGCGCTCCATCGTCACGTGGACGAACGCGGTGACGCCGAACCCGAGCGTGTCGGGGCACAGACGGGTTTCGTAACGGCGGATCGCGCCGATCTCCTCCAGCCGGCGGTGGCGTCGCAGCGTCTGCGCGGGCGACAGGCCGACGGCCTTCGCCAGGTCGAGGTTCGACGCACGGCCGTTCTCCTGCAGCACCGACAGCAAATGGCGATCGATGCGATCGAGAACCGGTTCAGGCATTTTTGTTTCCTCATCTGTCTCCCGCGTGCAATCTTATCTCATAATGTAGGGTTTGCATGAGCCGGTTACGCAACCCGATTTCGCTGTCGCGACGCTAAACTGACGCCGGATTTTCGTGTGCGCCTGCAGCAAGGCGGAAAGAGCGACGGTCGGCGGCCGGTCTGGTGGGCCTGCCGACAGGAATCGGGGGTCGCCACGCGAAGATTGCAGTCCCCAACCCGGCGGCTCCACGAACGGCCGCCGGCACAGCAAAACAGCGCCCGGCACACCGAGGCGCGCCGCACCGCTTCCGGCGGAGGCGGGCAAAATGGAGAAGACATGGTTTCTGGAAACGAGAAGGACGGCCTGAAGCGGGGGCTGAAGAACCGGCACATCCAGCTGATCGCGCTCGGCGGCGCGCTCGGCACGGGGTTGTTCCTCGGCATCGCGCAGACGATCAAGATGGCCGGCCCGTCCGTGCTGCTCGGCTACGCGGTGGCCGGCGTCGTCGCGTTCTTCATCATGCGCCAGCTCGGCGAGATGGTGGTCGACGAGCCGGTCGCCGGCTCGTTCAGCTACTTCGCCGACAAGTACGTCGGCCACTTCACCGGCTTCCTGTCCGGCTGGAACTACTGGGTGCTGTACATCCTCGTCAGCATGGCCGAGCTGTCGGCCGTCGGGATCTACGTGCAGTACTGGTGGCCCGGCGTGCCGACCTGGGTGTCGGCGCTGGTGTTCTTCGTCGCGATCAACCTGCTGAACCTGGCGAGCGTGAAGTCGTACGGCGAGACGGAATTCTGGTTCTCGATCATCAAGGTCGCCGCGATCGTCGGGATGATCGGCTTCGGCGGCTGGCTGCTCGCGAGCGGCCATGCGGGGCCGGAAGCGAGCGTCGCGAACCTGTGGCAGCACGGCGGCTTCTTCCCGAACGGCGTGTCGGGGCTGGTGATGTCGATGGCGGCGATCATGTTCTCGTTCGGCGGGCTGGAGCTGATCGGCATCACCGCGGCCGAGGCCGACGATCCGAAGCACAGCATTCCGCGCGCGACCAACCAGGTGATCTACCGGATCCTGATTTTCTACATCGGCGCGCTCGCCGTGTTGCTGTCGCTGTATCCGTGGGAGAAGGTCGTCACCGGCGGCAGCCCGTTCGTGCTGATCTTCCACGCGCTGAGCAGCAACCTGGTCGCGAACGTGCTGAACGTGGTCGTGCTGACGGCCGCGCTGTCGGTCTACAACAGCGGCGTGTACAGCAACAGCCGGATGCTGTTCGGCCTCGCGAAGCAGGGCAACGCGCCGAAGGTGCTGTGCTCGGTGAACAAGCGCGGCATTCCGCTCGCCGCGCTCGGCGCGTCGGCGCTCGCCACCGGCGCGTGCGTGCTGGTCAACTACTTCATGCCGGGCAAGGCGTTCGAGGTGCTGATGGGCCTCGTCGTGTCGGCGCTGATCATCAACTGGGCGATGATCACGCTGATCCACCTGAAGTTCCGCCAGGCCAAGCGCATCGCCGGAGAGCAGACTTCGTTCCGCAGTCTGGGCTATCCTTTCACGAATTACCTGTGCCTGGCGTTCATGGCCGGCATTCTCGTCGTGATGTACCTGACGCCGGATCTCCGCCTGTCGGTGTACCTGATTCCCGTATGGCTCGCGGTGCTCGCGGTCGGGTATCGCTTCCGTCAGAAGAATGCGGACTATGTGATGCGCGACGGCGCGTCCGCGCGCTGACACGGGCATCCCGACCATTCTTCCAAACGAGACCGACATAGCCATGTTCGAACACATCGACGCGTACCCGGGCGATCCGATCCTGACGCTCAACGAGAACTTCCAGAAAGATCCGCGCGATCAGAAGGTCAACCTGAGCATCGGCATCTATTTCGATGCCGAAGGCCGGATTCCAGTGATGGGGGCCGTGCGCGAAGCCGAAACGGCGCTGCAGCGCGACCTCGGCCCGAAGCCTTACCTGCCGATGGTCGGCCTCGCCGCGTATCGCGACGCCGTGCAGGCGCTGGTGTTCGGCGCCGATCATCCGGCGCGTGCGGCCGGCCGCATCGCGACCGTGCAGACGCTGGGCGGCTCGGGCGCGCTGAAAGTGGGCGCCGATTTCCTGAAGCGCTACTTCCCGGACGCGCAGGTGTGGCTCAGCGACCCGAGCTGGGAAAACCACCGCTTCATCTTCGAGCGCGCGGGCTTCACGGTGAACACGTACCCGTACTACGACGAAGCGACGGGCGGCCTGAAGTTCGACGCGATGCTCGCGGCGATCGACGCGCTGCCGGCGCGCAGCATCGTATTGCTGCACGCGTGCTGCCATAACCCGACCGGCGTCGATCTCGACGAAGGCCAGTGGGAGAAGCTGATCGACGTGATCGAGGCGCGCGGGCTGCTGCCGTTCGTCGACATGGCGTACCAGGGCTTCGGCGCGGGCCTCGACGCGGACGCGTTCGCCGTGCGCGAACTGGCCCGCCGCGGCGTGCCGGCACTCGTCGCGAACTCGTTCTCGAAGAACTTCTCGCTGTATGGCGAGCGCGTCGGCGGCCTGAGCGTCGTCTGCGACGATGCGTCCGCGGCCGAGCGCGTGCTGGGCCAGCTGGCCGGCGCGGTGCGCTCGAACTACAGCAACCCGCAAACCTACGGCGCGAAGGTCGTCGCGACCGTGCTGAACACGCCCGCGCTGCGCAAGCAGTGGGAAGAGGAACTCGCCGCGATGTGCCGCCGGATCGCGCGGATGCGCCAGTCGATCCACGACGGCCTGCGCGACTACGTCAGCGGCGAAGCCCTCACGCGCTACGTGAAGCAGCGCGGGATGTTCACGTACACGGGCCTGACCGAATCGCAGGTCGATGCGCTGCGCGAAGTGCACGGCGTGTACATCCTGCGTTCGGGCCGCATGTGCGTCGCGGGGCTGAACGATTCGAACGTCGGCATCGTCGCGGATGCGATCGGCAAGGTGCTGAAGAGCGGCGTCTGACCGGTGCGCCCCCGGGCGCCCGATCGCATCGCATGAACCGGCTGTCTCCCTTGCGGAGGCAGCCGGTTTTTTCTTGCGCGGCGGCGGCGCGGCGGTACGATGGCGGATCGCACGCAAGACGAAGGAGCGGCATGGCAATTCGAATCGTACGGCTCGGCACGCCGCGCGCGGCCGGCGAGGGCCTGAGGATCGGCACGGTGCGGCGGCCGCCGCGCGGGGTACCCAAGGCGGAATTCGCATCGCGCAACTACTATGATGTGTGGCTGCCGACGCTGTCGCCGAGCCCCGAGCTGGTTGCGCAGGCGCAGGCTGCCGAAACCGACGCCGAATGGCGTGCGTTCACGCGCCACTTCCGCGCGGAAATGGCGCACGGCGACGCACCGAAGGTGCTGGACCTGCTCGCCGCGCTGTCGGCGACGAGCGCGTTCTCGATCGGCTGCTACTGCGAGGACGAGCGCCGCTGCCATCGCAGCGTGCTGCGCGAACTGCTGGCGGAACGCGGCGCGGCGATCGACGCGGAAGCGGGCTGAGCGCCCGTCGGGCGTCGCCTCGTGCGGCGCAGCGAACCGGTTGACGTGGGTCAAGCGTGCGGTGCCGCGGGCCGCTATGCTCATGTCATGAATTGCCCCGACGATGACAGGCGGACAGATGCAGATTGCCTTTCCACCCGAACCGCCCGAATATTGCGCGCGCGATCTGGTCGTCGCGTTTTCGGCGCTGGTCGACGGCCGCTGCGTGCAGTGCGCGATCACGGCCGAAGCACTGGAAGACCATTTCGGTGCGCCGTCGCTGCTGGAACGGGATTTGCTGGATGCGTTCGATGCGCACCGGTCGGCGATCGAGGCGAAGGCACGACAAATGCTCGACGAAATCGGCGGCCGGCCGGTGTTGCTGCACAGTGGTCACTTCCGGATGGACGGCTGATTCCGCAGGAGGACGCATGACACTGCAAGGCACGATTCATGAACGCGACTGGTCGGTCGAGATCGAGACGCGACAGTGCGAATCCGGCGAGTTCCGCTGCCGTGTGTCGGTCGAGCACGGCACCGGGCCGGCGCGCTTTCACCACACGTTCGAGCACAGTCATGCGTATCCCACGGAGCACGAGGCCGCGATCGAAGGGTTGCGGGCCGGGATGACGTGGATCGAAATGAAGGCGTCGCAGACGTTCAGCATGTGAACCGCCTCGCGCCGACGGCGCACGGAGGCAATGCTGCCACGGCAGTGATCGCCGCATCCGTCGTCGCGCCGCGCGACATGCGTGCGGGCGGATTCCGCGGCGGGCAGGGCAGGGAAACATGGGGCAGGCAATCCGGTCGACGAGCGGCGACCGCGTCAGGAGGAACGACATGGGCGTGGGCATGCAGATCGTCTGCGTCGGATTCGCGGGTTCCGCCGCGCTCGAAGGCGAGGCGGGGGCGCAGCTGGTGCGGCTCGAACGATTCCGCGCGCGGCTCGACGATTGCCTGCTGGCGATCGAGTCGCGCACGACCGGCGACGGCGGCCGGACCTACGACGTGCGCCTCGAACTGCTCATGCATGATCGCGCGCCGGCGGTGCTGCCGGGCAGCAGCGGCGATGACGTGAACGAAACGATACGGCGCGTGTTCGCGCAAGCCGAACAGGCGCTGTCCGCCTGGCAGGCCGGCGAACCCGAAGCGGTCGCGCGGCATGCGGCCACGACGGGCGCGGCCGCGCAATGACGCCGGCCGCGCGTCGGGCGTCAGACCTGCGCGAGCGCCTGCGCGTCGAGGATCCGCACGCGCTTGCCGCGCGTTTCGACGAGCGAATCCCGATGGAACCGCGAGAACATCCGGCTGACGGTCTCGAGCTTCATGCCGAGATAGCAGCCGATTTCCTCGCGCGTCATCCGCAGGTTGAATTCCGATGCCGAATAGCCGCGCGCCTCGAAGCGCGCCGACAGGTTCAGTAGGAACTGCGCGACGCGCTGCTCGGCCGACATCGTGCCGAGCAGCAGCATCTGGCTCGATTCACGGACGATCTCGCTGCTCAGCATCTGGTAGAGGAAATGCTGCATCGGCTTCATCTCGCGGCACGCCGCCTCGAGCGCGCCGAACGGGATGATGCACACGACGCTGTCCTCGAGCGCGATCGCGTCGCAGCAGTGCTGGCCGCTGCCGATGCCGTCCATGCCGAGCGTTTCACCGGCGATCTGGAAGCCGGTCACGTGCTCGCGGCCGTCGCGATGCATCATCACCGTCTTGAACGAGCCCGCACGGACTGCATAGATGCTGTGGAACGGGTCGTCGATGCGGAACAGCGCGTCGCCCTGGCGAACCTGCCGGGTCGAGCAGATGATCGCGTCGAGGCGGCCGTACTCGTCCGCAGTCAGGTCGGGCGGCAGGCACATCGAGCGCATCGCGCAGCCCGAGCAGCGCGCGGCCGGGGTTTTGACGGCGTCGGTGCGCGCGACCGCACGAAGCGGAGTCGTTGGCCGAGGCGCGACGGGCGGGGCGGTGGCGCAGGCAGTGGCGGTAGACATGAGTCACTCCGGCTCGATCAGGGGTGGTGCGCGCGAGCGTGCACCAGGGATTCGATGACGCGGCATGCGGCGTCGAATTCGGCGGTCTTGTCGAAGAAATAATCGGCGCCGGCCGCCGCGCATGCCTCTCTGAATGCCGCCGCCGAGTGGTTCGTCAGCACGATCGTGACGACGCGCGGCGTGGCCTTCGACAGCATCCCGATCAGGTCGAGACCGCTGCCGTCCGCGAGCCGCAGGTCGACGATCACGACGTCCGCGTGGCTGCTGCGGATGTGCATCCACGCGTCCTGGCCGTCTTCCGCTTCGCCGACGACCGCGACGCCGCGGATCGCGCCGACGAGCAGCGCGATCCGTTGCCGGACGGCGATGGCGTGATCGACGAGAAACACCCTGAGCGCGACGGCGGGTGACAGGCTGGCATTCATGCCGGCAGTATCGTGTTGCGCCGCCAAAAATGAAATCGGCCGAACTGGAAGTTTGTGTAGGCCGCTTCGACGTGTTGTAGGGCGATTCCTACAACGCGTACGGGAAGGCGGCGGCGACGCCCGAGCCGCGCTGGCTGGCGTGCGTGGTGCAACCGGCAGGTTGCCGGTCGCCGCCGCCGTCGAATCAGCCGTGCCGGCGCGCGGCCAGCGCGTCGCGTGCCGTGCGGCACGCGGCCAGATCCCATGCGGCGCAGCCGACGGTCTTGAACAGCAGCGGGCCGCTGCGCGCGAAGGCGCCGCGCAGCACGTCGGCGAGCGACGCGACCTGCTGCCAGTCGACCTGCGCGACGATCAGGTCGCCGGCCTCGTGGCGCGCGCCGGCCGGATCGTCGACGACCAGCCGGCTGTGGCGCACGGTATCGGCGTCGATTTCGGCGGCATCCGCGGTGAACGCGCCGACCCCGACCACGAGGCGGCCTTCGCGTGCCGCTTCGCGATAGACGGGCGTGCGGCTCGTCGTCAGCGTGACGACGACATCGATCGCATCGGGAATCGCATCGCCGTCGAGCGGCGCGAGCTGCGGCGCCTGCGCGCGGTGCGCGGCGCAGAACGCGGCCGCGCTGTCGGCGCGCGAGCCGCGCACGCGCAGGCGCGCGTCCGGAAAGATCGCCGCGAGCGCTTCCGCGTGATTGGCCGCCTGCTTGCCGGTGCCGATCAGCAGGATGTCACGCGGCGCGGCGCCGTGCAGCGCCTGGATGCCCAGCGCGGTAACGGCCGCCGTGCGGCGCCCGGTGACCGTCGGGCCGTCGAGCACGAAGCGCAGCTCGCCGGTCGTCGCATCGTATGCGCTCACCTGCCCGAGGATCGTCGGCAGCCCGCGCGCGCCGTTGCCGGGGCACACGTTCACGAGCTTGTGGCTCGCGAGGTCGCGCGCGCTCGACGGCATCGACAGCATCACGCCGCCGGCCTGCAGCGGCACGACCAGGCGTTCGGGACTGACGATCTCGCCCGCCGCGTATTCGGCGACGGTGTGCCTGAGCGTCGCGAGCAGCGCGGGGTAGTCGAGCAGCGCGGCCGTTTCGGCGGCGTCGAAAGAGGGAATCCGGGAAAGGGCGGTCATCGTGTCGGTCGGTTGGGGCGGTGGGCGTGGGTGACGGGCGCATCGCGCGCTCGCCACGGAGGCGGCCGGCTGTCGCGATGGCAGGCGGTCTGGATCAAATCTATACCAGTTTCCGGCCACCCGGCAAGCCGGAAAAGCCAGCGGACGGCCGATTTTGGTTCTAATATCCGTCCAGATGGGCGTCGCGCGCACCGGCGCCGGTACCGCTCCGGTATAGTGCGACGCATTCCCGATCCCCCACCCGACCGGGCAGGAGCCCCAGATGATGTCCGCACGTCCCGAATCGCTCGAAGCCGGTTTCCGGCCGCTGCAGATCTACGAACAGGTCGCCGAAAGGATTCGCGACGAGATTCGCGCGGGGCGCTACGCGGCCGATTCGAGGCTGCCGTCGGAGCGCGAACTCGCGGCGCTGTTCCAGGTTGGCCGGCCGGCCGTGCGCGAGGCGCTGGGCGCGTTGCAGAACGAAGGGCTCGTGTTCACGAAGCGCAATTCGGGCACCTACGTCGTGCCGGCGCCGCTCGACGTACTCGCGCAGCGCGGCGACCCGCAAGGCGCGCCCGATGCCGACTTCAGCCCGACGTCGACGCTCGACGTGCGGCTCATCCTCGAGCCCGCGATCGCGCGCCTCGCGGCCGCGCACGGTCGCGCCGATCCCGTCGCCGAAGGCTATCTCGCACAGATGGAAACCGTCTCCGACATCGACGATCCGCAGCAGCGCGCGCTGTGGAACGAGAGCGACCGGCTGTTCCACCGGCAACTCGCGCTGATGACCGGCGACGCGCTGATCGTGAAGATCGCGGACGAAGTCGCGAAGACGATGGACCAGCCGCTGTGGAAGCGGCTGAAGGACGACGGCATCTACGACGCGGGCCGCATCCGGCTCTACGTGTCCGAGCACCGGCTGATCTACGAGGCGATCGTGTCCGGCGACGCCGATGCGGCCGCGTTCTATGTCGAGCAGCACATTCTTCGCGTGCGTCGCGACATCACGCCGAAGTAATGCGCGCCGCCTCACTCTGGTCTAAAAAATGACCAGAATCGCAAAAAACTTTTTGAAATTGCTTGCATGGTGACCACATGTGTCCTACATTGGTTTCACACAAAACCAATCAGGAGACACCATGCGACACTTCGTTACCGCGCTCTCGGTGGCCGTTGCCGCCGGCGCGCTGAGCGCCGCGCACGCGCAGGAAGTCGTGATGATCGGCCATTCGGCGCCGCTCACCGGCCCGCAGGCCGCGAACGGCAAGGACAATGAAAACGGCGCGCGCCTTGCCGTCGACGAGCTCAACAAGGCGGGCGTGAAGGTGGCCGGCAAGACGGTCACGTTCAAGCTGGTGTCGGACGACGACCAGGCCGACCCGAAAGCGGGCGTGCAGGTCGCGCAGAACCTGGTCGACAAGGGCGTGGTCGCGGTGCTCGGGCCGTACAACTCGGGCGTCGCCATTCCGGCATCGCGTGTGTACAGCAACGCAGGCGTCCCGATGTTGCCGGTCGCATCGAATCCGGCACTCACGCGGCAGGGCTTCAAGAACATCTTCCGGATCGGCGCGAGCGACGAACAGCTCGGCGGCACGATGGCGACCTTCGCCGCGAAGACGCTGAACGCGAAAACCGCCGCGGTCATCGACGATCGCACCGCGTACGGGCAGGGCGTTGCCGAGCAGTTCATGAACGTCGCGAAGGCGAACGGGATCAAGATCGTCGACCAGGAGTACACGAACTCGTCGGCCACCGATTTCCTCGGCATTCTCACCAAGATCAAGGCCAGCAATCCCGACGTGATCTTCCTCGGCGGCTATGCGGCGCAGGGCGCGCCGATGGCGAAGCAGATGAAGCAGCGCGGCTTGCGCGCGAAGCTGCTCGGCGGCGACGGCATCTGCTCGGCCGACATGGGCAAGGTCGCGGGCGAGGCCGCGTCGATCGTCTATTGCGCGCAGGGCGGCGTCGCGCTCGAGAAGACGCCGGCCGGCCGCGAATTCCTGAAGAAGTACCACGACACCTATCACACGGATACGCAGGTCTACGGCGTCAACTACTACGACGGCATGAAGCTGCTCGCCGACGCGATGGTCAAGGCCGGCACGACCACCGACAAGGCGAAGCTGATCGCGCAGCTGGCGAAGTCGAACTATGCGGGCGTCGCGGGCACCTATTCGTTCGACGAACGCGGCGACCTGAAGGGCGCGCCGACCAGCGTCTACGTGATCCGCAACGGGCTGCCCGAACCGTACGCGAAGTAAAACCGTTACCGGAACGACGGCGCCGGTGCGCCGTCGTTCGTCTTCACGCTTTCGATCTTCATGAAAATTTCCCGATCCCTTTCCACCGTCGAAGTCCATACCGGCGGCGAAGCGTTCCGCATCGTCACGAGCGGGTTGCCGCGCCTGCCCGGCGACACGATCGTCCAGCGCCGCGCATGGCTCAAGGACAACGCGGACGAGATCCGCCGCGCGCTGATGTTCGAGCCGCGCGGCCACGCCGACATGTACGGCGGCTACCTGACCGAGCCGGTGTCGCCGAACGCGGATTTCGGCGTGATCTTCGTGCACAACGAAGGCTACAGCGACCATTGCGGGCACGGCGTGATCGCGCTGTCGACCGCCGCGGTCGAGCTCGGCTGGGTGCAGCGCACGGTGCCGGAGACGCGCGTCGGCATCGACGCGCCCTGCGGCTTCATCGAGGCGTTCGTGAAATGGGACGGCGAGCATGCGGGGCCGGTGCGCTTCGTCAACGTGCCGTCGTTCATCTGGCAGCGCGACGTGTCGGTCGACACGCCGTCGTTCGGCACCGTGACCGGCGACATCGCGTATGGCGGCGCGTTCTATTTCTACGTCGACGGCGCGCCGTTCGACCTGCCGGTGCGCGAGGCGGCCGTGGAGAAGCTGATCCGCTTCGGCGCCGAAGTGAAAGCCGCCGCGAACGCGAAATATCCGGTCGCGCATCCGGAGATTCCCGAGATCAACCATATCTACGGCACGATCATCGCGAACGCGCCGCGCCATCCGGGCTCGACGCAGGCAAATTGCTGCGTGTTCGCGGATCGCGAGGTCGACCGCTCGCCGACCGGCTCCGGCACCGGCGGCCGCGTCGCGCAGTTGTACCTGCGCGGCCGGCTCGCGGCCGGCGACACGCTCGTCAACGAGTCGATCGTCGGCACCGTGTTCAAGGGGCGCGTGCTGCGCGAGACGACGGTCGGCGACATCCCGGCCGTGATCCCGGAAGTGGAGGGCAGCGCGCACATCTGCGGATTCGCGAACTGGATCGTCGACGAGCGCGATCCGCTGACCTACGGTTTTCTCGTGCGCTGAGCAGCGGCGCACGGCACCGTTGTACCAGGCTTGGCGCGCGGCCCCCGTTGCGGGGCGCGCGCTTTTTTTGTTGTAAAAATGCACGCCCGGACGCCGTTCGCGCAGGCCCGGGACGGCCGCTGGCCGGTAGGCGGCGCGAGTTTTGGTACGATGCAGCCTTTCCAGCAGATCCCCCACCCGCGTGAATCGCCGAAACGTGTCGTCAGTGCGTGACCTCAGTGCCAAATGGGTCGCGCGCGCCCAACCCGTCGCGGCCGCTGCCGCCGTGCTCGTCAAGCGTGTCCTGGCCAGCGCCTGGCACCATCTCCGTCATCCGACGCGCCGCGGCGTGCTGCGCGCGGCTGCCGCCGTGCCCGCGCTGTTCCTGCTGTACGTGCTGGTGCTGATTCCGTTCACGCCAGGCATCGGCGACATCCGCAAGGCGCGCGTCGACCAGCCGGCGCAGGTGCTGTCCGCCGACGGCAAGGTGCTGGCGGAATTCAAGCCGTCGAACCGCGAATGGGTGTCGCTCAAGCAGATCTCGCCGCACATGGTCGACGCGCTGATCGCCACCGAGGACCATCGTTTCTACGAGCATCACGGTCTCGACTGGAAGCGCACGGCGTCGGCCGCGCTCCATACGTTCTCGGGCAGCCGCCAGGGCGGCTCGACGATCACGCAACAGCTCGCGCGCAATCTGTATCCGGACGAGATCGGCCGCGCGCCGACGCTCACGCGCAAGGTGAAGGAGGCGATCACCGCGCTGAAGATCGAGGCCGTCTACAGCAAGGACCAGATCCTCGAGACCTACCTGAACACGGTGCCGTTCCTGTACAACGCGTACGGCGTCGAGATGGCCGCGCGCACCTATTTCGACAAGTCGGCCGACGAGCTCGACGTGCTCGACAGCGCGACGCTCGTCGGGATGCTGAAGGGCAACAGCTATTACAACCCGGTGCTGAATCCCGAGCGCGCGCTGCAGCGGCGCAACACGGTGCTCGGCCAGATGGTGAAGTACGGCAAGCTGTCGCCGGCGCAGTTCGCGCAGTTGCAGCGTCGGCCGCTGCGCATCGACTTCGAGCGCCAGAAGGAGCCGCCGGGGCCCGCGCCGCACTTCGCGCAGCAACTGCGTAAATGGCTGATCGGCTGGGCCGACCGCAACGACTACAACATCTATTCGGACGGGCTGATCGTGCGCACCACGATCGATTCGCGTCTGCAGCAGATGGCGACCCAGGCGCTGACGCTGCAGGCGAACCAGCTGCAGGGCATCGCGAACAATGCGTGGAGCGGCCGCGACGGCTGCGGCACCGACAACGAGGTGTTTCGCACCTTCATGCGCGAGTCGCCCGAATACAAGGCCGCGCAGGACGCCGGCAAGAACGATGCGGCCGCGATGAAGCAGCTCGCCGCCGACCGCGGCTTCATGCGCGCGCTGTGCAAGGCGAAGACCGACGTGCAGGCCGGCTTCGTCGCGATCGATCCGCGCGACGGGCAGATTCGCGCGTGGGTCGGCAGCCGCGACTTCACGAACGAGCCGTTCGATCACGTCGCGCAGGCGCGGCGTCAGCCGGGCTCGACCTTCAAGCCGTTCGTCTATGGCGTCGCGTTCGCGAACGGGATGAAGCCGGACGACACCTTCATCGACCAGGCGGTCGAGATTCCGCTGAAGGGCGGCGAGATCTGGCGGCCGAACGACGACGCGCCGCCGACGGGCAAGCCGATGACGCTGCGCGACGCGGTCGCGCTGTCGCGCAACCGGATCACCGCGCAGGTGATGGAGAAGGTCGGTCCGGCGGCCGTGGCGCGGTTCGCGCGCGACATGGGCGTGCGCGAAAGCCCGCTCGAGCGCGTGCCGTCGCTTGCGCTCGGCACGAGCCCCGTGACGCTGAAGGAGATGGTCGCGTCGTACGCGACGATCGCGAACGGCGGGCTGTACGTCGAGCCGCAAATGGTGACGCGCATCGAGAACCGCCGGGGCGAGGTGCTCGCCGAATACGCGCCGGCGCCGCCCGAGCGCGCGCTCGACGCCGAAACCGACAAGACGCTGCTCGACGTGATGCGCGGCGTCGTGACGCGCGGCACCGGCAGCAGCATCCGTACGCGCTTCGGCATTCGCGGCGACGTGGCCGGCAAGACCGGAACCACGCAGGACAACGCGGACGGCTGGTTCATCCTGATGCAGCCCGGGCTGGTGGCCGGCGCGTGGGTCGGTTTCGACGACGGCCGCGTGACGCTGCGCAGCGACTACTGGGGGCAAGGCGCGCACAGCGCGCTGCCGATCGTCGGCGACTTCTTCCAGCGCGCGCAACGCGCCCGGATCGTCGACACGAAGCTGAAATTCGACACCGAACCGTCGCCCGGCTGGTTCGCGTCGGTGCGTGAACGGGTGACGGACCTGGTCGACGGTTGGTTCGGGCCCGAGCCGAAGCAGGCGGCGGCGCCCGTCAGGACGCAGCGTATCGAGCGCGAGCCGGAGGCGGACGCAGCCGCGGCGTCGGCCGCATCCGGCGCGTCGGCGCCCGAGGCGGCATCCGGCGGCATCGTCGAGGAATGGGTGCCCGCGTCCGAGGTGGCGGCATCGGCCGCTGCGTTGTCGGCGTCGCAACCGCCGGTCGCGCAGCCGCCGGCGACGGGCGGCAATGCGACGAGCCCGGGCAACGCCGGGGGCGGCCTCGGCTCCGCCCCGGCCGTCGCGCCCTCCGCTACGCCGGCGCCGGCGCCGACACCGGCTTCACCCGACGCGACCAGCGGTTCGGAGTAACGAGCCGTTCAGATTTCGCGCGAGGCTGCCGTAATAACGTTGTCACGACAGCTCGCGCGGTCGCTCCGCGCCTTTCCGATGCGGCTCATCACCGATCACGTCGCGCTCGCGCGCGATGACATCTCCGCCGGCGTCCCGCTCGGCTTCGATCTCTACGATGCCGGCGGCGCCGCGCTGCTGCCCGCCGGCACGACGCTGCGCGATCCCGCGCAGCATGACTTCCTGTTCGATCACTTCCGGCCCGTGCGCCGGCGCGATGACGCCGAGCCTGCCGCGCCGGCGCACGACACCGTGCCGGCGGCCACGCGCATGGGGCTGTCGGCCGGCGCCGCGATCGGCATCCGGCGGCGGGTCGGCGCGACCCGCGTGCTGCAGCGCTGCCGGTTGATCGGGGTCGGCGCATCGGGCGCGCTGTTCGTCGAGCCGCAGCCGGCGGTCGTGCTCGAGTTTGCCCGCGGCGACGACGTCGAGGCGGTCGCGATCGGCCGGTCGGCCGTGTCGCGCTTCGGTGCGACGGTCGAAGCGGTGCAGGCAGCGGGCGCCGCGCCGTTCATGGTGCTGTCGCCGCCGGGCTTCGTCGACCGGTTGCGCACGCGCGCGGAGCCGCGCGTGCCGGTACGGATCGCGGCCCGCTGCACCGGCGGCCCTGCGCAGGCCGACGGCATCGGGATCGTGCGCGATCTCAGCCTGAACGGACTGTCGATCGCGCTCGACCGGCCGCTCGCGGCGGCCGGCGAGCCGTTGCGCGTGCAGTTGCCGTATGCGGACGAGGACTGTGTCGCGCTGCTGACGCTCGACGGGACGGTGCGTGCGGTGCATGCCGATCCGGCCGGGTCGGGCTGGACGCTTCACCACGCGGCGTTCGACGAAGTCGCTGCCGCCGACCGGATGCGCCTCAAGGCGCTGCTGTTCGACCTCTCGTCGGGGGCGGTGGAGGCGGATCAGGTCCGCTGATGTGTCGAACGGAGAAGCGGGGCAAACGTGGCAACCGCTGGGCGGTCGTCCACGGCCCGATGAATCGATCCGCACCGCGCGAGCCGGGCGAGAGCGCGCAGAGCCTATTGGCTGCGGATGCGGCCATAATCATCTGATGATTCGATCGAATGCGCGGCAATTGTACGGTTTCGGTCAACAGTGAATTTGCGATTTAAGTATTTACCCTGATAGCCGTGCCGCCTAGACTTTCACTCATGCGCAACGACTACCCAGTCCGAAGCGCCTGACAAGACAAATCTGGAGGTAACGCATCATGAAATCGCTGATCAAGGCAGTTGCACTGGCCGCTCTGGTGGCCGCACCGGTCGTCTCGTTCGCTCAATCGAACCAGCAGCCGCTGACGCGCGCGCAAGTGCGTGCCGAGCTGGCCCAGCTGGAAAAGGCCGGCTACAACCCGAACGACTGGATCAACTATCCGGAAAACATCCAGGCCGCACAGGCGAAGATCGCGGCAGCCCAGAACACCGGTGCGCAGGCTGATGCAACGGGCTACGGCGCGAACCCGGCGGCGACGTCGCAGTCGGGCCAGCGCGTGACCGTGCCGGCCGCAGCCGATCGTTCGTCGGTGTACTTCGGTCACTGAGCTTGTCGCGCCGCGGCGGCCTTTGCTACCGCCAGCGAAGCCGCAAT